>JAJYTA010000036.1 GCA_021793295.1 Actinomycetes bacterium | reverse complement strand
AGGAGATATCCATGCACGGCAGGCGAGAACATCCGCGGGCGCAACACCTCGGGCAATGTTCGGGCGATCAGCACCATCAACCCGACGTCCACCAGCCCCTCGGCGAGGCCACTGAGCAGCCGGCCGGCGACGATCATGGGCATGCCGGTCGCGGTCCCGACCAGCAGCTGGCCGAGCCCGAACCCCACGACGCCGGCCCGCAGCGGTGGCACGGGCCCGGCTCGATCCGCCCACAGCCCGGTGATCGCCAACGACACCACGAACGCCGCGATGGGCGCCGCGTTCGCCACCCCGAATGCGCCGACGGCGTCGAACTCCTGCACCAGGGTCGGCAGCGCTGTGCCCACCGCGCGGTTCTCGAAGGCCGTCAACGTGACGAGCGCCACGGCGCCGAAAGCCAGCGGCAGGTTGGCGCGGCTGAACAATTTCGGCGACGGCGCCGCAACGCTGGTGGTCATGGGGCAGATGGTTCATCATCAACCGCACTCGAGGTCAACTCGGCTGCGGGAAAATGCCTGGCTCTACACAGCCCGGAACGGGTATACACGACACCGATGAGCAGGTCACTCGAGCCACGTATCGCTACCGACGCCGATTTCGAGCCCATCGGCACCCTGATCGCCAGAGCCTTCCTCTCCGACACCGAGACCGTCGATTTCGAACGCCACCGTCCGCTTTTCGAACCGGAGCGCGCTCACGTCATCGACGACGCGGGCGTCCCGGTCGCGACGGGTGCCGTACGCACCCGCGATCTCACCGTTCCCGGTGCTGTCGTCCCGGCCGCCCATGTCACCGGCGTGGCCGTGGCGTCGACCCATCGTCGCCGCGGTCTGCTGTCGTCGATCATGACCACACAGCTGAACGCCGTGCGTGAGCAGGGCAGCGAACCGATCGCCGTGCTGTGGGCCAGCGAGGGAGCCATCTACGGCCGGTACGGCTACGGGTTGGCGTCCTGGGCGGTGGGCTACGACGTCGACGTTCGTGAGACCGCTGTTCCGGGTGGCTTGCCGGCCTCCGCCCGGTTGCGGCAGGCGGTACCGAAGGAGGCTGTCGCGGAACTGGCTGGCGTGCTCGACCGCATCCGGCCGGACGCGCCGGGGTTGTCCAGCCGCTCCACCAAGAAATGGGAGTTCATGACCGCCGATGCACCGAGCGGGCGCCACGGCATGTCGGCCGAGAACGCGGTGCTGTACGAGCACGACGGCCGGGTCGACGGGTATGCGCGGTACCGCACCCAGGGCGGGTGGGGGTCGAACGGGCCGACCGGGACGGTCCAGGTCACCGAGGTCGTCAGCGCGACGCCGGAGGCGCACGCGGCCCTGTGGCGCTATCTGCTGTCCATCGATCTCGCCCGCAAGGTGACGTACCGGTTCGGTGCGGTCGACGATCCACTGCCGCACATGGTCACCAACCCCGACGGTCTGGGGGCGTCGCTTTCGCCGGCGTTGTGGGTGCGCATCGTCGACGTGCCCGGGGCGCTGGCCGCCCGCCGTTACGCGGTTCCGGTGGACGCGGTGATCGAGGTGTCCGACGAACGGCTCACCGGGAATGCCGGCCGGTGGCGGCTCGTCGGCGACACCGAATCCGCGAGCTGCCAGGCCAGTGACGCCGAGCCGGATCTCAGCCTCGACGTGGCCGAGCTGGGGTCGGTGTACCTGGGTGGTGTGTCGCTGACGACATTGGCCGCCACCGGGCTGGTCACCGAGCACACGACGGGCGCCGTGCCGACCGTGTCGGCCGCCTTCGGCTGGCGGCGTGCGCCGTCGGCGCTGGAGATCTTCTGAAGCTCAGCGCACCGGGAATAGGCCGTACGGCGACGCGGTTGGCGCGAGCAGGGCGGGCCACGAACCGAAGGCCCGCTCGCGTCGTGACGAAAGGCGGCACCCGTGACGGTTCCTCTGTCGATTCTGGATCTCGCACAGATCGAGGAGGGGATGACGCCGAGGACGGCCTTCGACGCCAGCGTGACGGTCGCACAGCACGCTGAGCGATGGGGCTACCGGCGCATCTGGTACGCCGAGCATCACAACATGCCGACCATCGCCTCGTCGGCGACCAGCGTGCTGATCGCCCACGTCGCGGCCCACACGTCGTCCATCCGACTCGGCGCCGGCGGGATCATGCTGCCCAACCATGCGCCGCTGATCATCGCTGAACAGTTCGGCACGCTGGAGACTCTGCATCCGGGCCGGATCGACCTCGGGCTGGGCCGAGCTCCCGGCACCGACCAGACGACGGTACGGGCGCTGCGCCGCGACCCGTCGGCGGCCGACACGTTCCCGCAGGACGTTCTGGAGCTCCAGGGCTACCTGACCGAAACTCGCATCCCGGGCGTCCAGGCCATTCCCGGTCAGGGAACGAACGTCCCGCTGTACATCCTCGGCTCGTCGCTGTTCGGCGCGAAACTCGCCGCCGCCCTGGGGCTGCCGTACTCGTTCGCTTCCCACTTCGCCCCGAACGCCCTGCAAGACGCCGTGGCCGCGTATCGGCGTGAGTTCACCGCCTCCGCCCAGGCCCCTGAGCCGTACGTCATCGCTGGCGTGAACGTCATCGTCGCCGACACCGAGGAGCAAGCCCAGGCCCAGTTCCAGGCCGCCAAGCGCCGACGCGTCCAGCAACTGCTGGGTCGCGGGCGGTCGTTCACCCCGGAAGAGGCGGACGCGGTCTTGGAGTCACCGGCCGGCGGCCAGGTGCTGCAGATGGTGCGCTACTCCGCGGTCGGTACACCTGAGCAGGTGCGCGACTACCTCGACTGGTTCGTCGGTCACGCCGACGCCGACGAGCTCATCGTCGTCGCCCAAAGCCCCACTCTCGACGAGCGGCTGCGCTCGCTGGAATTGCTCGCCGAGGTGGGTGCGGACATGGCCGCCCGACTGTCCTGAACCGGGCGCGCCTCGCCGTCAGGACTGTTGCCGCTCGGCGTCGCTCTTCAGAATGCAGAACTCGTTGCCCTCCGGGTCAGCGAGGGTCACCCAGCCGCTGCCGGGGCCGTAGATGCCGCGATGGTCGGCCACCTGTGTGGCGCCGATGCTCAGCAACCGCTCGACCTCCTCGGCCTGAGTGCGGTCGGTCGGCCGCAGGTCGAAGTGGATGCGGTTCTTCGCCTGTTTCGGCTCCGGCACCTCGATGAACAGCCGGTAGTCGGAGCCGTCGGACGTCTGGATCATGCATTCGTCGTGGCCAGGTTCGTTCGGATCTCCTGGGACATCGATGTAACCCAGGACCTGCTTCCACCACTCGGACAGTTCGTAAGCGTTGGCGCAGTCCATGCTCGTGTGCGAGATGCGAGAGGTCATCCGGACATGATCGGTCAACGGTGGATGCGCGGCGAAATCATTTTTCGACGGCATGATCGACGTACGACGGAGCGCCGGGTGGTCAGGACGGTTCGCTCGCGACGTCGGCAGCGTTGGTGCTGGGTGCACGGACGATGCGGACGCCGGCCGCATCCAGCGCCGCCAGCGTGTCGTCCGGTGCCCGCTCGTCGGTGACGACGACGTCGATTCCCTCCGCACCCCTGAACCGGATCGGCGCGCGCGCTTCGAACTTGGAGCCGTCGGCGGCGATCACGACCGTCCGGGCCACCGACGCCACGGCGCGTTTGGTGTCGGCATCGTACGGATCGGCGCAGTACGCGCCGTCAGCGTCCACCGCCGTGGCCGAGAGCACCGCGACGTCGACGGCGATGTCGTCGAGGGCGGCATGCACCGTGGCGCCGCTGAATGATCGGGTGCCCGTGTGGTAGATGCCGCCGAGCCCGATGAGCTGGATGTCGTCGCGCTCCGCGCACGCCGCGATCACCGGTACCGAGTGGGTGACCACCGTGATGCCGGCGGGCAGGATCTCGGCCAGCCGTGACACCGTGGTTCCGGAGTCCAACGCGACGGTGGCCCCCGGGTCGAGCAAGGCGACGGCGGCACGAGCCACGGCTGCCTTCTCCGCACCGCTGTGATCGGTGCGGACCTCGAACGGAACCCCGGCGCCGTCGGGTAGCCGAGCGCCCCCGGTCACGCGTACCGCCAGCCCGTCGTCGGCCATGAGGCGAAGGTCTCGGCGGATCGTCATCTCGGACACGTTCAGCTCCGCGGCCACCTTGGGTGCGGAGACGTATCCGGTGGCCCGTAGGCGTCGGAGCAGCTCCTCGCGCCGCCGTGGCGCGTCCGTGTAGCGCACGACCTCAGCCAACCGCCCGCTGCGTCAGATGTCAAGAAACGATCAGACTATGAGCGAGTGCTGTCGTTTACACCGGGCAGAGCCCGCTGACACCACCAACCTGTTGACTAATTTGTGCATTGTCGAACAAACTTGCCCGAGCGAGCTCGTCGCCGATCGAGAGGTCTTTCCCGTGAGCACTGTGGCCCCTGTTCCGTCACTCGACGCCCTCGCCCGACCCGGTGGCGGACTCGCCATGGTCGCGATGGACCAGCGCGAGAGTCTGCGGACGATGTTCGAGCAGGCCGGTGCCGGCCGCCCGTCGCTCGACGAGCTGGTCGAGTTCAAGCTCGCGGTGGCCGAGCAGGCCGGACGGTTGGCCTCCGGATTCCTCATCGACCGTGAGATGGGCTTCGACGAGGTACGCGATCAGGGGCTCCTGCCGGATTCGTGCGGACTGATCCTCGCGGTGGACGCGCTGCAGCAGGAGATCGGCGGCCCGGTCGAAGAGACCGATCTGGATGCCGAAGCGTTGGCCACCGACCTCACCGGAGTCGCCGCGGTCAAACTGCTGGTGATCTGGCGGCGAGACGAGCGCCGCGGCGAGCGGGTGGAGCTGGCCCGGCGGTTCATCGACGCCGCGCGGGAGCGAGGGGTGCTGTCGGTCCTCGAACCGGTGGTACGCCCGACGTCAGCCGAGTCGGCCGGATGGGACTTGAACGAGGCGATCCGCGAGGCCGCGCGCGAGTTGTCGCCGCTTGGCCCCGACCTCTACAAGGCGCAGGTGCCCAGCGCCGGCGAAGGTGATCCGGACGAGCTCGAAGATCAGTGCCGTGCACTCGACGAGGCCGTCACCGGTCCGTGGGTGGTGCTGTCGCAGGGGGTGCGCCCCGAGCGCTTCCTCGATGCGGTGACGGCAGCGTGCCGAGCCGGTGCGTCCGGGTTCTTGGCCGGGCGGGCGTTGTGGAGCGACATCGTAGGCCGCCCGCTCGACGAGCTGCGCACCATCTCCGCGCCTCGACTCGAGCGCCTGGTCGAGGTGGTCGACACGCACGCCCGGGCGTGGTGGGACGCGACTTCGAACGGGGTCTCCACGCCTGCGAGCTCGTCGAAGCGTGCATGACTGTCCCCGATGTCGAGTGCCGGCGCGAAGAAGGTGCGACATGAATGATCAAGCGACCGTGCGGTTCGGGCTGGTTCACACCGTCCCGGCACTCGCGCCGGTCTTCCACGACCTCGTGCTCGACGCCGTCGGCCCGGCATCACAGACCGCGGAGTTGATCCACGCCACCGATCCGTGGCTGCTGCGTACGGCCGTCACCACCGGCGTGACCGCCGAGGTGACCGACCGGCTGGTCGCACACGTGCGGCACCTGACGTCGCTCGGGGTCGACGGCGTGCTGGTCACGTGCTCGTCGCTGGGAGAGGCAACCGAGGAGACGTCGAGGCGCGTGAGCGCCGCCCCGGTGGTCCGGATCGACCAGGCGATGGCCGAGCGCGCCGTCGATCTCGTGGGTCCAGGTGGACGGATCGTGGTGCTGGCGACCTTGGCGTCGACGGTGGGACCGACCATCCGATTGGTGGAGCGCAGCGCGAACGACGCCGGCACGGGTGTCGGTGTCGACGTGCGGCTGCTCGAAGAGGCCGGCCGCGCCCGCGAGGCCGGCGACGACGACCGCCACGACGCGCTGGTGACCGAAGGCGTCGACCAGGCGATCTCCGACGGGGCCGGCGTGGTGGTCCTGGCGCAGGCGTCGATGGCCCGGGCGGTGGACAGCGCTGCCCAGCGTGCCGTGCCCGTGCTGGCGTCGCCCGAGTTGGCTGCTCACCGGCTCGTGAATCTGGTGAGAGCACGGTCGTGACCCGTTTCCATTTCGTTAAGGCGGACCCGTTGACGGGCAGATTTGATGTGGGTACGTTCTCACATGGCAACGATGCCACACTGTCGGCGGGGCTCCTGTCCTCGTCCGATCGTCGGCGCGGAGCTGGCCGTCCACGTGGGTGGGAACGGACGGACAACAGTTGGACATCGCGGCGCTCCGCCCTGGACGCCGCCCTGACGTGTAGGCGCCTGGACGTCGGTGCCTTCGCAGACATGGAGGACAGTCCATGACACGAGCTACCGCACGGTGGTCGGCGTTGGTCGTCGCCGCGGGCCTGTCGCTCGGGGCGTGTGCGAGCGGCACGGGTGACGATTCCAGTTCCGGCTCCGGCTCCGATGACGAGAACTCGATCACGTTCGACCCGGAAGCTGAGCTGAGCGGCGAGCTGAACGTGATGGGCTTCGGCGCCACGGACGAGATCGGCCAGGTGCGTCTGGACGCGGCCAAGGAAGCGCTCGGTGACGTCGACGTGTCGCTGATCGAGGGCGACCTGGACATTCAACAGTTCTTGTCGTCGATGGCGACCGAGACACCGCCGGAGCTCATCTACGCCAACCGCGACCAGATCGGCACCTTCGCCTCGCGCGGAGCGATCATCCCGTTGGACGAGTGCATCGAGGGTGAGGGCATCGACACGTCGATGTTCCGGGAACCGGCCTTGGACCAGGTCACCTTCGACGGCAGTGTGTACGGGATCCCGGAGTTCAACTCGGTGCAGATCACCCAAGCCAACCAGAAGCTGCTGGACGCAGCCGGGTTGACGTTGGACGACGTGAACGGCTCGAACTGGGAGGCGATCTCCGCAGCGAACGAGGCGATGCACACGAACGACGGCGGCAAGTTGTCGGTGATCGGCTTCGACAGCAAGCTGCCGGAGTTCCTGCCGCTGTGGGCGAAGGCCAACGGTGCCGATTTGCTGTCCGAGGACGGGCGCACCGCGCAGCTGGACGACCCGAAGGTGCTCGAAGCGCTGGAGTGGGCGGTGAGCATCTACGACGCCCAAGGCGGGTTCGGCGCGGTGAAGGCCTACCGCGACTCCGCCGACTTCTTCGGCGAGGGCAACCAGTTCGCCACCAACGTGCTCGGCGCGATGCCGATGGAGCAGTGGTACGTCAACGTGCTCAACGACGTGTCGCCGGATGCGCCGATGGCGTTCGACACCGTGCGCGACCTCGAGGGTGAGACCATCGCCTACGCGTCCGGCTCGGCCTGGGCGATCCCGAAGGGCAGCCCGAACCCCGAGGCGGCGTGTCGGCTGGCCAAGACGATGACGTTGACCGACAGCTGGATCGCGGCCGCGGAGGCGAGAGCCGAGGCCCGCGCTGAAGAGGGCAAGTTGTTCACCGGGTTACTCACCGGCAACGCCGAGGCCGACGACGCCATCTACGAGCAGTTCGTGAAGCCGAGCGGGGACGCCACCTGGGACGCCGCGATCGAGGCGACCTACGAGGCGAACGACCACACGTTCGTGCTGCCGGCCAACCCGGCCGACAGCGAGTTCAAGACGGCGTGGCAGGACGCGGTGAACCGAGTCCTCAACGGTCAACAGGAGCCGAAGGCAGCTCTGGAGCAGGCCCAGAACGAAGCCCAGGAGGCCCTGGACGCCGCGTGGGCCGAGTGGGACGCTGACGAGGGCTGACGACGTTGGCCCGCCCAGCGCTCGACGCGCCCGCGGTGCCCGCTGACGAGCGGGCGCTGCGGGCCAAGCGTCGGCTGCGTCGTCGTGAGACCCGCGCAGCGTTGTTGTTCATCAGCCCCTGGATCATCGGCTTCTTCGTGTTCACCGCATGGCCGATCATCTACAGCGGGTATCTGTCGTTGACCGACTACGACGTCATCAACGATCCCAACTTCGTCGGCCTGGCCAACTACGAGCGTCTCTTCGAAGACGACAAGGTCCGGCTGGCGCTACAGAACACGTTCTTCTTCACCCTGATCCAGGTGCCGCTGTACGTCATCGTGTCGCTGGCGCTGGCGTTGCTGCTGAACAAGGCCGGACGCAGCGCTGGGTTCTTCCGCACCGCGTTCTTCCTGCCGAAGATGACGCCGCCGGTCGCCGTCGGCATCCTGCTGCTGCTGTTGTTCAACGGCCAAAGCGGCATGATCAACCAGGCCCTGGGGTGGTTCGGCGTCGACGGCCCCGCCTGGACCACCGATCCCACCTGGGTCAAGCCCGGCTTGATCCTGATGAGCCTGTGGTCGGTCGGCGCGTCGGTGATCATCCTGCTGGCCGCGTTACGCAACGTGCCGCAGGAGCTCTACGACTCCGCGCGCGTCGACGGCGCGAACTGGTGGCAGCAGACCTGGCGGATCACCGTCCCGATGATCAGCGGGGCGTTGTTCTTCATCTTCATCGTCAACACGATCGCCGGGTTCCAGACCTTCACCGAGGCCTACACCGCCTTCTTCGGCTCCGGCAACACCACGTACAGCAACGATGCCGCGCTGTTCTACGTCATCTACCTGTTCCAGCAGGCCTTCGAGTTCCTCCACATGGGCTACGCCTCAGCGCTGGCCTGGCTGCTGTTCGTGATCATCATGATCTTCACCGCCATCCAGATGGTGGTCAGCCGCCGCTTCGTCTACTACGAGGGGGAGCAGCGATGACCATCGAACCCATCGGCGTCCAAGACACCGAGCAACCCGATCACGACGCCGAGCACACCCCGCCCGCGCCGGTACAGCCACGCAAGAAGCGCCGCGTCACGCCGGGCAAGGTGGTCATCGGCGCACTGTTGACCATCACGACCGTGGTGTTCATCTACCCGTTCATCTGGCTGCTCAGCGCGTCGTTCAAACCCCGCGGCGAGGTGTTCGACAACAAGCTCATCCCCGACACGTTCATCCTCGACAACTACATCAACGTCTGGCGCGAGGCGCCGATGGCGCTGTGGCTGTGGAACACCATCCTCGTCACCGTGCTCGCCGCCGTCACCGTGGCCGCCAGCAGTGCCATGGTCGCTTGGGGATTCGCCTACTTCCGCTTCCGCGGACGCAACCTGCTTTTCGGTGTCGTGCTCGCCACCATGATGTTGCCCGGCGCCGTCACGATGATCCCGGTGTTCCTCATCTGGAACAACCTCGGCATGGTCGACACGCTCACGCCGCTGTGGGCGCAGAACCTGTTCGGCAGCGCGTTCTACATCTTCCTGCTGCGCCAGTTCTTCCTCGGTCTACCCCGAGACCTGTTCGACGCGGCGAAGATCGACGGCGCCAACAACTGGCAGATCTTCCGCCGCATCGCCGTCCCGCTGTGCAAACCCGCCCTCATCATCACGCTCATCTTCGAGTTCCAGGCTGCCTGGACCGATCTCATGCGCCCGCTGATCTACCTGCGCGACAGTGACAACTTCACCGTCCCGCGCGGGCTCAAGGCGCTGCTCGACCAGTTCGGCTTCGGCGGCGAGTGGCACTGGGAGATCGTCGTCACCGCCAGCGTCATCACCACCGTGCCGATGATCATTCTGTTCTTCCTGGCACAGAAGCACTTCGTCCAGGGCATCGCGACCACCGGAACCAAGGGGTGAGCTCAGATCCCATCGGGTTGTTCCCCCTGGACTGACTACTCGGGGGGCGTTCGGTGATCGTCGATCTCGGCGGCGACGGCTGGTCGATCCGCGAGGCGCTGGGTGACACCTGGCAGTGGTTCGTGGACAAGGCCGTCGTCGCGCGCAACAACACGGGCTCGGCGGCCGACGCCGCGCAACGCACTCCGGGCTGGCTGCCCGCTCGCGTACCGGGCGCGATCATCGCGGACCTGCACCGCGCTGGTGAGCTGAGTGATCCGTACGTCGGACGCAACTCGCGACACGCAGAGTGGGTGGCCACACGTTCGTGGGTGTATCGCCGCGACGTCGACCTCCCGCCGCTCGGTGTGGGCGAGCGTGCAGTCCTGTGTCTGGACGGGATCGATCCGGCGGCGTCGGTCTACGTGGACGGCCGGTTCGCCGGCCGGGTCGACGGGCTCTATCACTCGGCGCGCATCGACGTCACCGGGTACGTCTCCGATGGCGGACCGCACCGGCTGGCGATCGTCGTCGAGCCTGCACCGCCGAGCGAACCGCAGGTGGGCCGTACCGAGCGTGTCCAGGTGCACGCGCCGCGGCTGGGTCACGGCTGGGATTTCTGCCCGCGGCTGATCCACCAGGGCATCTGGCGCGGTGTTCGGCTCGACGTCGGCCGCTGCCAGCTCGCGGGGGTGACCGTTCGGCCGGAGCTCGACTCCGACCTGCGCTCCGCGCGTGTTCACCTCGCGGCCGACGTGGAGGTCCCGTCTGGGACCGAGGCGACCCTGGAGGTCGTCCTCCGCGCCGGGGTGGAGGTGATCGCCGCTGCCCACGTACCTGCGGGGCCGCCTGAACCGTCGACCGAGCGCACCGACGTTCATCGGGTCGAGCACGTGATGGAGGTCGCGGAGCCTCGGCTGTGGTGGCCGCGCGGGCTCGGTGAACAGCATCGCTACACCGTGCAGGTGCGCGCCGTCACCAACGACGGCGCGAGCACGCCGTGGTCGGGTGCGGTGGGGTTCCGGCACGTCACCTGGGTCGCCAACCACGGCGCACCACCCGGCGCGCTGCCCTACACCGCGATCGTCAACGGCCGGCGCACGGAGTTGATCGGCTGGAACTGGGCCCCGGCCGACGCCTTGTACGGCGAGATCGATGCGCGGAAGGTGGCACACCTGGTGGACGTGGCGGCCCGGTCCGGCGCCCGGCTGCTGCGCGTGTGGGGCGGAGGCTTGGTCGAGACGCCGGAGTTCTACGACGCGTGTGACCGGGCCGGATTGTTCGTGTGGCAAGAGTTCTCCCAATCCAGTTCCGGCATGCAGAGCGCGCCAGCGGACTCCGCGCAGTTCATCGAGCACCTGCGCGCCGAGGCTCGCGCCGTGATCCCGCCACGGCTCCGCCATCCGTCGCTGCTGCTGTGGGGCGGTGGCAACGAACTCGAGGACGACGACGGACCACTCGACGACGACCGTTCTCCGGCCCTGGCCGCGTTGCACGAGCAGGTCGCCGCACTGGACCCCGGCCGGGCCTGGTTGCCGACGTCGCCGACCGGCCCGCGCTTCGCCAACCGGTTGGACGTCATCGACACCGACCCTGACGGCATGCACGACGTCCACGGTCCCTGGGAGCACCAGGGAACCGAGGAGCACTACACGCTGTACAACCGAGGCCAGGCGCTAGCGCACACCGAGTTCGGCGTCGAGGGGATGGCCAACCGCCGGCTCTGGTCGCGCCTGATCCCGGTCGCGGACCGCTGGCCGGTGGGGCGCGACAACCCCGTCTACCGCCACCTCGGGGACTGGTGGAACAACGCCGAGCTGGTGCAGCAGGTGTTCGGCGGCCGCCTCGACGATCCCGACGCGTTCCGGCGGGCCAGCCAGTTGCTGCAGGCCACCGGGTTGACCTACGCCGTGGAGGCCGACCGACGGCGCTGGCCCCGGTGCAGCATCACGCTGCCGTGGCAGCTCGCCGAGTCGTACCCGAACGCCTGGTGCACCGCAGTGGTCGACCACGCGGGCGAGGCGAAGCCGGCCCTGCATGCTGTACGACGTTCCTACCGGCCGGAGCGGGTCACCGCCCGCGTCGATCGACTCACCCACCCCGGCGGCGTCGTCGCCGTCGAGCCGTGGCTGTGGTCGGAGCCCGGCCGCCCGCGCGGCGGGCGCGTCGAAGCCCGGTTGCTCGACGAGGCCGGCCGGTGCGTGGCGCACGAGAGTTGGCAGATCGACGACCCCGTCGGCCGACCCCGATCCGTGGGCAGGTTCGAGGTGAAGCCCAGCGCGTTGGGCGACGCGGCGACCCCGATCATGTTCTGGGATCTGCACTGGCAGGACGCCGCAGGCGAGCTCGTCGACCGCGAGACGGTCCTGCTGTCGACCGGTCACGACCTCGCGCCGCTGCTCGATCTGGCCCCCGCGGAGCTCGTGTTCCACGTGGAACGCTCCAGCGACGATCGACGATGGACGGTCACGGTCGACCACGTCGCCGGACCCGTCGTCGTCGGCCTGCAGCTCAGCGACGACCGGCCCCTGGAATCGAGCGGATGGTTCGTCGTCGACGCCGACCCACGACCGCTGCTACCCGGCCACCAGCGGCGATTCACCGTCGAGTGGCGCCACGACACCGGCCCGCGACGCCTGCTCCTCGAAGCATGGAACGTGCCACCGGCCACCCTGACCGACGACGCGGAGGAGTCGACCCGATGAGTTTCCCAGCCGATTTCCTGTGGGGAGCTGCCACGTCGGCGTTCCAGATCGAAGGCAGCCTCGACGTCGACGGGCGCGGACCCTCGGTGTGGGATGCCTTCGCCGCGCAACCCGGCGCCGTCGAGGGCGGCGGCGATGCCTCCCGCGCGTGTGATTCGTACCGCCGCTGGCCCGAGGACATCGACCTGATCGCCGACCTGGGCCTCGGCGCCTACCGGTTCTCCGTCGCGTGGTCACGCATCGTGCCCGAGGGACGCGGCCGGATCGAAATGCGCGGGCTGGACCACTACGAGCGCTTCGTCGACACCCTGCTCGACCGCGGCATCGTCCCGATCCTCACCCTGAACCACTGGGACATGCCGCAAGCGCTGATGGCCGACGGAGGGTGGGCCGGGCGAGCGAGTGTCGATGCCTTCGCCGAGTTCACCTCCGCGGTCGCCGATCGGCTGGCTGACCGCGTGCCGTGGTGGATCACCCAGAACGAGCCGTGGATCATCGCGCTGTTGGGCTACCGGCTCGGGCTGCACGCACCCGGGGTGCGCGACCTGCGAGCTTCGGTCGCCGCGGGTCATCACGTGCTGCTGGCCCACGGTGCGGGCGCGGACATCCTGCGGTCGTACCCGCAGGTGAAGGTCGGACCGGCGTTGAACCTGCTGCCTTGCGTGCCGGCGACACCCGACGACGCGGATGCCGCTGCGGCCTGGGCCTCCGACGGGTACTGCAACCGCTGGTTCCTCGACCCGTTGTTCGGTCGGGGTTACCCGGACGACATGCGTGAGCACTACGAGCGAGCACTCGGCGCCCCGCTGGACATGATCCGGCCCGGCGACGAGGACGCCATCGCTGATCGGCTCGACTTTCTGGGTGTCAACTATTACACCCGCCGGGTCATGGCCGCCGCTGAGCCCGAAGGCCCGCAGCAGCCGTTCCCGTGGCGCGTGGTCGGCCCGGCCGGCGACGTGCCACGCACCGACGACGGCAACGAGATCGCTCCGGCGGCCTTCCGCGACCTGCTGATCCGGCTGCACCGCGAGTACGACGGCATCCCGGTGATCGTGACCGAGAACGGCGGCGTGTTCGGCGACACGCCGACCCACGACGGCCGCATCCACGACGTACGCCGGGTGGCGCTGCTGCGTGATCACGTCACCGCCATGGGCGAGGCGATGGCCGCCGGAGCCGACGTGCGCGGCTACATGCACTGGTCGTTGCTGGACAACTTCGAGTGGGCGCTGGGGTACCGGCCGCGGTTCGGCCTGGTCCACGTCGACTACACCACCGGGACGCGCACGGTGAAAGACTCCGGCCGCTTCTACGCCGAGATCGCCCGCACCGGGACCGTCCCGCCCGACCCGGCCCCGATCACGCCGTTCGGCTGACCCTGAGCCGCCGCCCGACGCTTCGAGAGGTGACCGACCGTCATGATGCCCGCCAGCGATAACACCGGTGCGGTGACCGTCGACCACCGCCGCGACGTCGTGGTGGTGGACACCGCGGCGTACCGGCTGGAGGTCGACCGGCAGCGCCCCCGAGCCGTGCTGCGTGATCCCGGCGCCGACGGCCGGGTGTGGAGCCGGTTGTCCCTGCTGGCCTCCCTCGATCTGGTGGGCGGCCGGGACGAGTCGTACGGCATCGCCCCCGTGGAGATCGCCGACCACACCCCGGACGCGGTGGAGTTCGTCGTCGCGGCCTCGAGTCCGCTCTGGCGGCACAAGGCCGTTCACTTGCGGTGCACGGCGGGCGGCGTCGAACTGTGGGCCGTCGCGTCCGGTGCCGGCTGGCGGGACGCGCGGCTCGACGAGGTCACCCTGCTCGGTGGCCGGGCGATCCTCGCCAGCGGCGCGGCCGGGACGTTCCGCTCGTCGATCGGCTTCGCGTCGCTGTTCAGCCCGGCCCCGACCGAACCCGTCCACGTCGTGCGCCCGTCCGCGGTGGCGTCGTCGTTGGGGGTCGTCGGCGACGCCGAACCCGGACGACTGCACGGCATCTTCTCCCCGCCCCCGCTGTGCTGGGCCCTCGGCGCCGCAGCGCCGACCGGGGCGACCGCCGTGCCCGACGGCCCGTGGTGGGGGATGTCGCTGTGCGCGCCGGTCAGCGAGCTCACGATGACGTCGGCGCGCTACGACCCGCTCGACGGCGGCTTCCTGCTGCGTCTGGACTACGAGGGCCACACCCGCGGCGACGCCGAGGTCGTCACCCCGCGGGTCGTGTTGCGCCCGGCCGCGACCCCCTGGCAGGCCCTCACCGACTATCACGACCTGCTGGTGTCGCGCGGCTGGGCGCCGCCGCCCGGTGATCCCGCGGCGACGCCTGCCTGGTGGTCCGAGCCGGTGTTCTGCGGGTGGGGTGCGCAATGCGCGCGGGCAGCGGCCTTGGGCGCCGAAGCGGTGGACACCGGCCTGGTCGGTGGCGCCGGAGCCGTCGCCGCACCCGACCTCGCCCGCCAGGACGTCTACGACGAGTTCCTGGCCGTGCTCGCCACGGCCGGGCTCGACCCGGGGATCATCGTCATCGACGACCGCTGGCAGGCCGCGTACGGCAGCGCCGAGCCGGACCTGGATCGCTGGCCGGACCTGCGCGGCTGGATCGCCGCCCAGCACGCCGCGGGACGGCGGGTCCTGCTGTGGTGGAAGGCCTGGGACCCGGGCGGGCTGCCCGCCGACGAGTGCGTCACCGACGCCACCGGCCGTCCGGTCGCCGTCGACGTCGCCAACGCGGCCTACCGCGAGCGGCTGTCGGCCATCGTGGCCGGCCTGCTCGGGCCGGACGGGCTCGACGCCGACGGCTTCAAGCTCGACTTCACCCAGCGGGCACCGTCCGGAACGTCGCTGCGCGCTACGGACGGTCCGTGGGGCATCGCCGCGCTGCACACCCTGTTGGCCACGATCACCACGGCGGCCAGGGGCGTGAAGCCGGACGCGTTGATCGTCACGCACACCCCGCATCCGTCCTTCGGCGACGTCTGCGACATGGTCCGGCTCAACGACGTGCTGGAGCGCGACGTCCACGGCGACCCGGTGAGCGTCGTGGACCAACTGCGCTTCCGGCACGCCGTGGCGACGCACAGCCTGCCTGGTCACCTGATCGACACCGACCAGTGGCCGATGCCGGATCGGGCGTCATGGCGTGCCTACGTGGCGGCACAGGCGGAGCTCGGAACGTCCAACCCGGCCCTGCCGGCGCTGTACTACCTGGAGTCCATCGACAACTCCGGTGAGCAGCTGACGCGGGACGATCTGGCTCTGGTGGCGCGCACGTGGGCGGATTACCGGACCCGGCGGGACGCGGTCCGGGCCGCGGAATACCGGGAGAACTCATGAACCACGCTGATGTCGTCGTGTACGGCGCCACGTCCGGCGGTGTCTGTGCCGCGGTGGCGGCCGCCGAGGCCGGTGCGTCGGTCGTCCTGCTCGAACCGGGGCGGCACGTCGGCGGGATGACCTCCGGTGGGCTGGGCTACACCGACGTGGGTGACGTGCGGGTGGTGCGCGGGATGGCCGGGCGGTTCCGCACCGCGGTCGCCGAGCATTACGGCGTCGCCGAAGGGCATTTCGCCGGCCCGGAGCCGCACGTCGCCGAGCGCATCTTCCTCGACTGGCTCGAGCGCGCGGGGGTCGACGTCCGGTTCGGCGCGCGCCTCGACGGTGTGGTCGTGTCCGACAGCGGCGTGATCGGCGAGATCGTGCTGACCGACGGCGGGCGGGTGGCCGGTGCGGTGTTCGTCGACGCGAGCTACGAGGGCGATGTGATGGCCGCGGCCGGTGTGTCGTACGCCGTCGGCCGTGAGGACCGGGGACTGTACGGGGAGCGGTACGCCGGCCGGCGCGAACTGGTCCCGGGCCGGCACACCATGCCGGCGTGGATCTCTCCGTTCGCCGACGACCCGACCGGTGAGCAGGGCGGGCCGATCCTGCCGCAACTGCACGACCGCCCGCTGGCCGAGGTGGGCGTCGGCGACGGCGGCGTCATGTCGTACGGCTACCGGGTGTGCCTGACCCAGGCCGACGACCGCATTCCGTTCCATCGACGCGACGGGTACGACGACGCGTACTGGGAGTTGGGCCGGCGGCTGTTCGACCGGTGGCGGCGCGACGGCTACGAGGAGCGCGCTGGGCGCCTGCTCGGGCTGGAGAAGAACCTGCCGAATGGCAAGTGCGACGGCAACTCGATCGGCCCGTTCTCACTGAGCGTGCTGGACGGCTCGGCCTGGCGGTACCCGGAGGGCGACGCCGCCGAGCGCGAGAGAATCCGCCTGCATCACCTGCACCACGCCCAGGACTTCCTGTGGTTCCTCGCCAACGATCCGGCGGTACCGGCCAACGTGCGCGCGGAGATGTCGACGTGGGGCTACCCACGTGACGAGTTCGCCGACACCGGCCATCTGCCGCACCAGCTCTACGTCCGCGAGGCGCGCCGGATGCTCGGCGAGTACGTCCTGACCGAGCATGACCTGCTACCCAGGCCACGGCGGCAACACGATGTGGTCGCCATGGGCTCGTACCACATCGACGTGCGCGAAGTGCAGCGCACATGGCGGTGGGTGGACGAGCACCCCAAGCCGGTGGGCATGGTGTTCACCGAGGGCTATCTGTCGGTGCCGGTGCAGCCCTACCCCGTGCCCTACCGCAGTCTGGTCCCGCGCTACGAGGAGTGCACGAACCTGATCGTGCCGGTGTGCGTGTCCGCTTCGCATGTGGCGTTCGCCTCGGTGCGGATGGAGGTGCAGTACCAGATGCTCGGGCACGCGGCAGGGCTGGCGGCGGTACAGGCCGCGCGGTCCGGCCGGGCGGTCCAGGGCATCGACGTGGCGGTGCTGCAGGACGCGCTGCGCGAGGCCGGTCAAGTGCTCTCGATCTGACTGACAACGCTGCGCCGTCACGACGAATGGTGGGTTGGTTTTGGGCGCTATGGCGCCCAAAACCAACCCACCATTCGCGTGGGTCTACTTCTCGACGAGACCGGCGTCGTGGGCGATCAGGCCGGCCTGGGTGCGGTTGGCACACCCCAGCTTGTCCAGCGTGCGCGACACGTAGCCCTTGACGGTGGCTTCGGAGAGATAGAGCCGTGCCCCGATCTGCGCGTTCGACAACCCCTCCCCGAGGCAGGCCAGCACCTCGGCTTCGCGTTCGGTCAGCGACTCCACCAGCTGTTGTGCCCTGCGACCGGCCGAATGGTTGTCGCTCGACGACGCGACGAGCCGGCGCGCGGCAGCGGCGGACAGAACGGTGTGTCCTTCCGCGGCCACCCGCACCAGCCCGATCAGATCCTCCGGCGGTGTCGACTTCACCAGGAACCCGACGGCGCCGGCCCGCAGCGCACGCAACACGTACTCGTCGGCGTCGAAGGTCGTCAGGACCACCACGGCCGGTGGGTCGGACAGCTCCATGATGCGTTCGATCGCGGTCAGCCCGTCCATCACGGGCATGCGGAGATCCATCAGGACGACGTCCGGACGCTGCCGCGTCACCGCCTCCACTCCGGCCGAGCCGTCATGGGCGGTGTCCACGACCTCGATGTCTGCGGCCGACTCCAGGATGGTTCGCAGGAACCCGCACACCATCGGCTCGTCGTCCACCAGGACCACGCGCACCTGCTCAGCCATCCTCACGCCACCGGATCCGCGGTCGGTACGTACGCCGGCAGCTCCACGTCCACCTGGAAACCGCCGTCGGGCGTGTCACCCGCACGCAGCGTTCCGTGCACCAGCTCGATGCGTTGACGCAGGTGCCGCAACCCGAGGCCGGACCCGCGGCTGGCCAGCTCAGGGCTGGGTGGTGCCGTGGGGGCGGTGTTGTGCACGGTGAGACGGACGTGGGTATCGCTGTACTCGAGCCGTACGGTCACCCTCGCTCCAGGCGCATGCTTGCGGACATTGGTCAACGCCTCCCGCACGACACGGTACGCGGTACGTCCCACGACCGGGGAAGCGAGCGAGCGGTCACCGGTCTCGATCAACTCGGCCGGGACGCCCACGGCGTTCGACTCGTCGATCAACTCCTCGATCGCCGGGATCGACGGTGACTCGTCGCCGCCGGGGGCCGTGCGCAGGATGCCGACCAGGTCGCGCAGCTCGTCCAGCGCCTGTGTACCTGCGGCGCGCAACTCGTCGGCGGCCTGCCGAGTGGCGTCGTCCGGAGCGGTCATCCGCAGCGCACCGGCCTGCAGGACCATCAGGCTGATCCGGTGCGTCACCACGTCGTGCATCTCTCCGGCCAGCCGCGCGCGCTCCTCGGCCCGGGCCTGCTCGGCCAGCAGGTGCTGTTCCCGCTCGGCCCGTTCGGCCCGCTCGGTCAGCGCACGTACCAGCCGTCGGCGAGCGTCGAAGTACAGCGCGAGCAGGGGGCCCACAGCCGTGCGTAACAACCCGATGGTGATGACGACGGCCGAGGGGTCCCACGGCCGGATGATCACCAGGGTGACGGCGGCGAGGACGGCGACCGCCACCCGCCGGTCTTGCCGGTAGTACACCGGACCGTAGGCCGCGACCACCGTCGCCAGCGGCGCCCACAACGTGTCCGAAGCCATCGGCGTCAACACGCCGGCGGGTTCGATCAACACCGTCACCAGCAGCGTGAACACGCCCAGCACGACGAGAACGGCCAGCGGCGCTCGGCGGCGGGCCACCAAGGTCAGGCAGGCCAGCGCCTGCACGCCCAGCAGGAACCACGCCAGTGCGTCCGGCTCATGCGGCCACCACGTCTGCCCGGCCAGGGTCAGCACGGTGTCCAGGGCCGTGACCGCGACGGCGATCACGACGTCGACGGCCAGCCAGTGCCGCGGCAGCCACGTTCGGTCGGTCATGCGCCCACGGTAGGAGACCACTGCCGTAGATCCCGCCCGTCAACAACCATCCGCGGGGTGAAGTGCCGACGAAAGTCGCATGCCCGTGCGCCACCGCCGACGAACGGCGGTCGCGAACCGAACGCTCGACGCTGTGGGTCGATATCCGCGGTCCGCTCTAATGGACGCCATGAACACCACAGACCCGATCACCCCCACCCCCCGCCTCGGCCGTTACCGGATCGACCCGGACGCCACCACGATCAACTTCCGCACCCGGCACGTGTTCGGGCTCCTGCCGGTTCGCGGCACGTTCGAAGCCCGCGGCGGCACCGTCGACGTCGCCGAACCCACCGCGGCATCCTCCGTCCACGTCGAGATCGACGCCGCCAGCTTCCACACCGGCACCGCGCAGCGCGATCGTGAGGTTCGCTCGGCGCGCTACCTCGACGTCGAGCGTCACCCGGTCATCACCTTCGAAGCCGACGGTTTCGACGACCCGGGGGGCACGCACCTCGACGGCACGCTCACCGTGTGCGGGGTCGCCCAGCCTGCCCGGCTGACCGTGCACGACGTCGACGCCGACGGATCCACGTTCACCGCACGTGCCGCGACCCGCGTCGACCGGACCCAGCACGGCATCACCGCCGGGCGCGGGATCACCGGCCGCTACCTCGACATCGACCTGGAAGTCACATGTGTGCGGCCGTGACGGTCGAGGGCTTACGCAAGAGCTACGGCGCCGTGCTCGCGGTCCGCGACGTCAGCTTCACCGTCGCCTCCGGCGAGATCTTCGCGCTGCTCGGGCCCAACGGCGCGGGCAAGTCCACCACCCTGGAGATCCTGGAGGGGTTCCGCCGACGCGACGCCGGCAGCGTGGACGTGCTCGGGATCGACCCCGGCGACCGCTCTCGCGGCCGGGAGTTGCGCGAACGGATCGGCCTGGTGTTGCAGGACATCGCCGTCGAGCCGTACCTCACGGTGCGCGAGACGCTGGCTCGCAACGCTGGCTACTACCGTGCGCCCCGCGACGTCGACGAGGTCATCGGCCTGGTGGATCTGGCCGGACTCGAGCGACGCAAGGTGCGCACGCTCTCCGGCGGGCAGAAGCGCCGCCTCGACCTCGCGCTCGGCATGATCGGGAACCCGAGCCTGCTGTTCCTCGACGAACCCACGACCGGTTTCGACCCGAACGCCCGCCGCAGCGCCTGGGAGCTCATACGCCGACTACGCGACACCGGCACCACCGTCGTGCTGACCACGCACTACATGGAGGAGGCGCAGCAGCTTGCGGATCGGGTCGCGATCATCGCCGACGGTCGCCTCGTGTCCGAGGGCACGACGGCGAGCCTGGGTGGTCGCGACACCGAGCGGGCTCGGATCCGCTTCGCGCCACCACCGGACATCAGCGTCGGCGAGCTGCCCGTCCCGGCGCGACCGGACGGCGACGGGCTCGTCACCGTCGAGTCCGCCGAGCCGACGATGACGCTGCATCAACTCACCGAATGGGCGTTGCGCCGTGACTGCACGCTGGACCAGCTCGTGGTCGAACGCCCGAGTCTGGAAGACGTCTACCTGCGCCTCACCCGCGACGACGCGGCCGAATCGACCCTCGAAGGGAGCCTGCGATGAGCGCCATGGTGTGGCACCAGGTCCGCTATGAGCAGCTGTCGTTCTGGCGCAATCCGCAAAGCGCCTTCTTCACGTTCGTCATGCCGGTCCTGGTCATCACGATCTTCGGGGCGCTGTTCAACGGCGGCTCGGCGAGTTCGTACTTCTACGGCGTCTCGCCACTGCGGTACTACGTCGCCACGATCGCGGCGTTGTCGGTGCTGGGGTCCTGTTACAGCCAGCTGGCGATCGTGCTGGCGACGCGGCGGCAGAACGGGATCCTCAAACGCGTGCGGGCCACGCCGCTGCCCACGTGGATGTATTTCGTCGGTCTGCTGGCGCACTGTGTGCTGGTCAGTGTGGTCGTCGCCGGGCTGATCGTCCTGGTCGGGCGGCTGTACGGCGTGCCGGTCCCGGACCGGTCGCAGTGGCTGCCGATCGTGGTGACCCTGCTGCTGGGTGCGGCGAGCTTCTGCGCGATCGGTGTGGCCGTCGCCGCCTTGATCCGCAACGCCGAGGCGGCCCCGGCCGTCGTCCAGTTCGTCCTGTTCCCGCTGGTCTTCCTCTCCGGCACGTACATGCCGATCCAGTCCGACACGGTGAACGTCGTGACAGGTGCGCTGCCCGTGCGGCCGTTCAACGACGCACTGCTCGGCGCCATGGCGCAGGGAACCGGCTTCGCGTGGGACAGTCTCGGGGTGCTGGCGCTGTGGGGTGTTCTCGGCGCCATCGTGGCCATCCGTCGCTTCCGCTGGGACCCCCGCCCGGAGTGAGGACGGACACGAGCCCCGCAGCCATCCGGACGGGTTCACAGCGAAGTGCGATCTGGCGTGCCAAAAGCGTACTAGAAATGGTACGCTTTTGACCGTGGAGGTGGTGTCGTGGGCTATCGACGAGATCTGTGGGAGATCGCCGCAGCGCGGCATGGCGTCGTCACGATCTCCGAGGCCGAAGACGCGGGAGTGCCTGCTGTGGAGGTGCGCAAGCTCGCGCACCGCGGCGCGCTGCGTGCCTACGGCCACGGCGTGTACGTACACCGCGATGTGCCTACGACAGAACTGACCCAGCCGGCAGCTGCAGCGGCCCTGGCCGGCCGCGGAGCTTTCTTGCAGCGCGAGGCCGTGCTCGATCTGCTGGGCCTGGGGCAGTTCAACCCGCACCGCATCCGGGTCGCGACTCGCCGCCGAGTACGAAGGACGCTTCCAGAATGGGTCGACCTCGAGGCCCGGGCAGACGTGCCCGATGATGACTTGACGCACTACGAGAGTATCCCGGCGACAACCGTCCCGCGCGCCCTGCGGGACTTGCGCGACAGGATGCCGCCAGAGCGCTGGAAGGCCCTGGTCGATCAAGCCCACCGACGCGAGCTGATCGACGACCACGACGTCGCGGGGCTGAACCAGGAAAGGCGCGCCGGATGAGTGCCGCCGCACCACCGCTGAACACCGCGCAGCTGAACACCAGGATGGAGGAGACATCGCGTGAGTTCGGGGTTCCTAGCGCCCGAGTGCGCCGAATGCTTTGCACGTTGATCGTGTCCCAGATGCTGCCTGACGCTGTCGTCATCAAGGGCGGTATGGGCGTCAAGCTCCGCATGGGAGAGCGCGGTACGCGTGCCACGGCTGATCTGGACGTTTCCACTGGAGAGCGAGGCGTGGCCTTCGAGGAAGAGTTCCGCGCACGCCTGGCGCAGGGCTGGGGCGTCGTGCCCCCGGCCAAGGGCGCGCTGCGAAAGGATCCTGACGCGCCTGATCGTGTGGCATTCACCGCGGCCCTGAAGACGCAGCGACTGCACGACCCGGGGCTTGCCCGGCCCCAGTATTTGGTGCACCCGTACCGGGTCACACTGTCCTTCCTCGGGCGCGAGTGGGCAGGGTTAGACGTAGAAGTGTCCGACCCCGAGATCGAGCCGGAAGCCCATGCCATCCACGCCATCGATGACGAGCTTGTCGAGCTGAGCGATCGTTTCGGCTTCGGGAACCCGCAGCCGGTACGGCTGATCGACCTCGAATACCAGATCGCACAGAAGGTCCATGCCGTGACCGACCCCGGCTGTGCCCGTCCTCACGATCTCGTCGATCTGCAGCTGCTGTGGAACGCCGGTCCTGACCTGTCCACTGTGCGCGAGTATTGCGTGCGCACGTTCGCGTTCCGCCGCGCGCAACAGTGGCCGCCACTGCCCCTGCGCGTGATGGAAGGGTGGGAGCTCGCATATCAGGAGGCACGGCAAGAGACCGAGACAGGCGGCAGGTCACTCGTTCTGGCTGACATCGCCTCGGCGAGGGATTGGTTCGAACTGGCGATCAGAGATATCGATACGGCTGGCCGGAGCGCCGACGCAGGCTCATCGGAGAACCCATAGCTGGTGTGGCGCGCGAATCGCCGTCTCGCTCACGAATCGAGCGCGTTGCGGGCAAGCGGCAGTACGACGTCGTGCAGCACGTTCTGCTCGCAGGCCTCGGCGGCGGCTAGTGCCTGCTCCACCGCCTCGCGACCCGACGACGAGGGCGAGTTCAACTGGTCAAGAGCGGCAAGACCAGCCCGGCCGACAGCCGCCTGAGCACGTAGCCACGGCGCGACCTCACGTTCGAGCCGCCCAGCCGGCTCACCGGCTGGTTCCTCGTTGATCATGGCCGTGAACGCATCCCGGAGTCCGCTCTCGGCCACCGCCCGATCACTGCCACCAGCCATGAGCGCCTCGATCCACGCCGACAGTTGCGGCGCTCGGGGCGCGGACGGCGGCCAGGTGCGACACGATTCGACGAGCCGCCGGATACGACCGGTGTCCGGAACGACCTGCAACGCGCGCGCATGAGCGGCGTCGGGGTCGTAGGCGCCCAGGTTCCACGCCCAGTCCGCGACGGTGGCCAGTGCGATCTCCGACGCGGCTTCGTGCGGCATCGGGTTGGCGGTGATACCGACGAGTTCCGAACCAGCCACCTCGGTGGTCCGGCCGACCAGCGGACCGAGGAACAGCCGCGCGAAGTCGAAATCGTTGACCGGAAAGTTGTCCCACAGCAGTAGCCGATGGCCGTAGCTCACCGCCGCCGCGTCGATCTCGGCGCGGGTGATGTCGCCGACGACGATGTCCCGTCCGGTCCACCAGACGAGGACGTCATCGGGAAGCTCGCGGGTGAGGTGCTCGCGGTAGGGCGAGCTCTGCGTGCCCGCGTAGTCGGTGGGCACCATGATCAGCGGCCGCTGCGCGCCATGTACGTGTCGGAATCGCTCCTGCACCTGGGCACACACCGCAGCGTGGGCGCGGGCCGACGAACCGGGTTCGGAGCCGAAGGCGGCGACGTCGGCCTCGTGCTCCAGCTCCGGCGGGATGTCGTCGAACAGCAGCGCGATGTCGCGAACACCGACCTTCCAGACCTGCTCGAGTTTGCGCACGAGCAGGTCCACCTCGGCCGGATCGCTGTAGACCATCGACAGCCCGGGCGAGACGGAGAACACGAAACGCACGTGCCGGCGCTCGGCGAGCGCCACCAACTCGCCCACGCGAGCCAACTCCTCGTCGGGATAGGGCTCGCGCCACTGCTGGCGATGGTACGGGTCGTCCTTGGGCGCGTAGACGTAGGCGTTGAGCTTGTGCCGGCCGGCGAAGTCGAGGTGTGCCAGCCGATCAGCGTGCGACCAGGGCGGACCGTAGAAGCCTTCGATCGTGCCGCGCCAGGCGAGGTCCGGGTGGTCGTCGATCTCGATCCGGGGC
The DNA here is from genome assembly GCA_021793295.1 of Actinomycetes bacterium. Taxonomy (GTDB): domain Bacteria; phylum Actinomycetota; class Actinomycetes; order Jiangellales; family Jiangellaceae; genus Haloactinopolyspora. Next base: position 7,194 of record JAJYTA010000036.1, on the reverse strand, counting down.
AGGTGGTACGTGCCGTCCCCGGCGTCGCGGACCAAGGCCAGCAGGGTCTGCGTCCCGTAGAACGCGCCGGCCGAGTCGGCCCCCACGACCGTGGCAGTCGGCTCGTCGTCCGTTCCGGCAACGGTCAGACGGTAGCCCTCGGCCGGCAGATCGCCCGAGCCGTCGACGGTGACCTCGACCACCAACTCGTTCGGTGATCGATGGCGCTCCGTGGTGGCCATGGGAGCCGAATCGCGCCAACGATCACCGAAATGCTCCGCGCCGCGAACCGAGGCGAACGACACCTCGCCGGAGCCCAACCTGACCTGCTGCGGAGTCGGAACGAGACGGGATACTGCGGCTTCGCGAGAGCCAGAGAACGGCGTCGACATTGTGGGAACGATACCATCGGGCCCATGCACCCAACGGTCTCGGAAGTCGCGCCGGGCGTGTTCCGCGTACGGGACACCTGCCACGTCTACGTCATCCGCGCCGCCGCCGACCCGACGGAGCCAGACGCCCTACCCACGGGAATCGCCATCGACTTCGGCTCCGGCGCCGTGCTCGACCATCTCGACGCCATGGGCATCGGGCGCCTCACCGATGTCCTGATGACCCACCACCATCGTGACCAGGGCCAAGGGCTGCCCAAGGCGGTCGAAGCCGGTATCGCCATCCACGTGCCGCCGGTGGAACAGGACCTGTTCGCCCACGCGGACGAGATGTGGTCGTCGCGACCGATCGTCAACGACTACAACCTGCGCCAGGACAAGTTCTCCATCCTGAACTCGGTGCCGGTGGCCGGGCTCGTGCCCGAGTACCGAACCGCCGACTACGGCGGAGTCCGCGTCCGCGTGCTCCCGACGCCCGGGCATACGACCGGGTCGGTCACCTACGTCGTCGAGGCCGAAGACGGACGGACGCTCGCCTTCACCGGCGACTTGATCTACGCGCCGGGCAAGGTGTGGTCACTGGCCGCGACGCAGTGGTCGTACACCGAGAACGAGGGCCCGGCGATGACGGTGCTGAGCTGCTACCAGTTGCTCGACGAGCCCCTGGACCTGCTGCTGCCGTCGCACGGCGAGCCGATGCCCGAGCCGCGGCACGCGCTCGAGCTGCTGGCCGAGCGGATGCAGCGCTACGTCGACTCCCGACGGCCACAGCCGTGGGATCTGCGTGACCGCCTGGACAACCCGTTCGTGGAGCTGACCCCGCACCTGCTGTTGAACCGGACCAGCAACTCGTGCTCGTACGTGCTGCTGTCGGACACCGGGAACGCGATGATCATCGACTACGGCTACGACATGACCACCGGGCTGCCGGCCGGTACCGACCGCGCGTCCCGGCGGCCGTGGCTGGCGTCGTTGCCGGCGCTACGCAAGCACTACGGCGTGCGACGAGTCGAGGTGGCCTTGCCCACGCACTATCACGACGACCACGTCGCCGGGATCCCGCTGCTGCACGCGGTCGAGGGCACCGAGGTGTGGGCACCGGCCAACGTCGCGCCGATCCTGCGCCAACCGGAACGCTACGACCTGCCCTGCCTGTGGTACGACCCGATTCCGGTGGATCGCGAGCTCGCTGTCGGAGAGCCGTTCACCTGGCACGAGTACGAGATCGTGGTGCACGAGTTGCCCGGGCACACGCTCTACGCCGCGGGCTTCGAGTTCGACGTCGACGGCGTCACGGTGATGGTCACCGGCGACCAACAGGACGGGCTCGGCATCCCCGGCCAGAAACGCGAGATCCTCAACTACCAGTACCGCAACCTGTTCCGGATCGAGGACTACCGGCGCAGTGCCGCCTTGTACCGGAAAGTGGCGCCCGGGCTCATGATCAGCGGTCACTGGGAGCCGCGATGGGTCGACGACGCCTACCTCGACATGCTGACCGACGAGGGCGAAGAGCTCGTCCAGATTCACCACGAGCTGTTGCCGCTGGACGAGATCGACTTGGGCGCCGGTGGCGTCATGGCGAGCATCGCGCCGTATCGCGGTACCTGCGAGCCCGCGGGTACCGTTCATCTCGATGTCACGGTGCGCAACCCGTTGCCGGACGACGCAGAAGCCTTGGCACGAATGGTGCTGCCGGCGGGCTGGGCCGCGGACCCGGAGGACCTCGTCCTCCCGCTGCGGGCCGGCGCGGAGACCACCGCGTCCGTGGTGGTCACCACCGACGCAACCCTCCGGCGCCGGGCTCGTGTCGCGGTCGATCTCACCGTCGGTGACGTGCGTTTCGGCCAGCATGCGGAAGCGTTGATCGACGTGGTTCAGCACTGAAGGGGGCGGATCGGTGAGCCGGAAGGGCAATGACGCGGCGGCAGCCGCCGGCGGAACGGTCCGCCGCGCGACCATCAAGGACGTGGCCGAGGCCGCGGGCGTCTCCAGGTCGACAGCCTCGCGCGCGCTCACCGGCCGCGGCTACGTGGCCACTGACGTACGTGAGCGAGTCCTGGACGCCGCGCGCGAGTTGCGCTACGTGCCCGACGCGACGGCTCGCTATCTCAAACAGCAGGTCAGCCTCTCTCTCGGTGTCCTGGTCTCGGACCTGCGGAACTCTTTCTACGCCCGGCTCGCGGCCGGCGCCGGTGCTGCCGCGCGCGGCCAGGGCTACAGCATGGTGCTCGCCGAGGACGGCGGATCGGTCGAGGCTCAACTGGAGGCGGCTGAGACGTTCGTAGCCATGCGGGTGGCGGGGGTGGTCGTCACGCCGGTGTCGGCCGACGTCAGTACTTACTTGTCCCGGCATCGGATTCCGGTCGTGGAGGTCGACCGCCAGTTCGCCGCCGGGGACGTCGACGCCGTCGTCGTCGACAACCATCACGCCGCGCAGCGCGTCACCCAGCGCCTCATCGACCTCGGACACCGGCGGATCGCGCTGTTCATCGACGAGACGACGTGGACCACCGGCCGCGAACGACACTCCGGCTACCACGCCGCCCTGTCCGAGGCCGGCGTCCCGCTGGACCCCGACCTGGTCGTGTCATCGGGTTGGGACGTGGAGGCTGCACACGCCGCCGCGGTCGCCTTGCTGCAGACCGATCGCCGGCCTACGGCCGTGTTCGCGGCCAACAACGTCCTCGCCGAGGGCGTCTGGCGCGCGGCCAACGACCTCGCCTTGTCCATCCCTGCCGACGTCAGCCTCGTCTCGTTCGACGACGCTCCGTGGATGAGCCTGGTCACGCCGGGACTGACCGCAGTCGCCCAAGACGAGTCCGCCTTGGGTGAGACCGCCGTGCGCCGCCTGCTGGAACGCATCGCCGCGCCGGACTCCGCGCCGCTGACGGTGATGATGTCGACCAAGATCGTCGACCGCGACTCGATCCAGGCGCCCGCAGCCGACTGACCGCACACCGGGCGTAACCCGTCGTGATGCGTATGTGGGACGAGCAATCACCTCGGTGATCTTGCGCTGTGCGGGTGCGGTGCTGGGTCTGTTTCAGGGTTGGCATATGGGAACGATCTCGCCCATGAGCGCAGCGCGTGCTTCTGCGACGCTGTCAAGGGAGAGACCCGTTCGTCCTGCAGGTCTCGCCCACAGGGCACGACCACGAGGTGAACGAGGGCCGGACTGAGTTGACGCACCCCCGCACCCATTGCCATGATGCCGGAGATTGCTGGGATCGATCCCAGTAAGCGCTGTGAGGCGTTGACGCACGTCGTAGGCGCCAGCTCGTTCGGCCGAGGCAGGGAGCGTCGATGGTGCGGAGGCGGACCGCATGCGGCGGCGTCGGCGACAAAGCCTGCGCTCAGCGCCACGTCATCGAAGGCATCGCGACCCAGGGGCGCAAGGGCTGACCACGCAGACCGACGACATCAGGCTGGTGCACCGGTGCCGGCCGTGGGAGAGACGGAGACCAACCACCCGCATGGACGACCACGTGAATCCGGACGAGGAAACGACGGCCGGGATCGGCCAAGCGAAGCGACTGCTCGACTTCGCCCGCGGCGCCCTCCTCGAGTCCGGCGGGTTCGGCTACCTGGATATGCGAGGCGGGGTCGACCCCGCGTATCCGCTCGAATCGTTCATCACCGCGCGGATGACCTACTGTTTCAGCGTCGGCTGCCTGATGGGATACCCCGACGCGCCGCGCTATGCCGCTCACGGCGTCGATGCGCTGGCCGGGATGTTTCGCGACCCCGCCCACGGCGGTTACGTCGTCTCGTTGGCCGACACGGCCGAGTCCCGCCGCAAGGCCGCCTACCAGCACGCCTTCGTCGTGTTGGCCGCCTCGGCCGCGGCGGCGGCCGGCGTGCCCGGCGGTGACGACCTGCTCGCCGACGTGCTGGACGTCGTCGACCGGTATTTCTGGTCCGAATCCGACGCCGCCCTGGTCGAAGGGTGGGACCAGGCGTTCACCGTGCGCGAGGAGTACTGGGGCTCCAATGCGAACATGCACGGGGTGGAGTCGATGCTCGCCGCCTACGGCCACACCAGGCAGCCGCTATGGCGCGATCGCGCCACCGCGATCGCCGACCATTTCATCAACCAGCGCGCGCGGCACGCCGACTGGTTGCTTCCCGAGCACTACGCGCCAGACTGGACGGAGCTGCGCGACTACAACCGCGAGCGCCCGAACGACGAGTTCCGGCCGTATGGAGTGACCATCGGGCATCTGTTCGAGTGGAGCCGGCTCCTGCTCGAGCTGGCCTCGACCTATGACGCACCGCCGCCGTGGCTGGCCGAAGCGGCCGGCCATCTCTACGACACCGCGGTGACCCTCGGCTGGGCCGCCGACGGAGCACCGGGCTTCGTCTACACCGTCGATTGGGACGGCAAACCCGTAGTGACCCAACGCCCGCATTGGGTGGTGGCCGAAGCCATCGCCGCCGCGGGCACCTGGCGGCGGCGGACCGGGCTGGCCAGGTACGCCGACGATCTGAACCAGTGGACCGACTACGCCCGACGGCACCTGCACGACCCCGTGTACGGCAGCTGGCACCACGAACTCGACCCGTCGAACCAGCCGGCGAGGACGATGTGGACCGGCAAACCGGACGTCTATCACGCGCTGCACGCCGCGCTGATCCCCGCGCTACCGGTGGCGGAGAGCACGATCCGACGGCTCGCGCTCACCGCCACCACGGATTCGACTTGATCGACAGGAGATCGCATGACCGCCGAACGACCCGCTGAGCCGAAGCGGCCCATCGCCACCCCGGACCGCACGGTGCACATGGTGGGCAACGCCCACCTGGATCCGGTGTGGTTGTGGCCATGGCAGGAGGGCTATCAGGAGGCCCGCGCGACGTTCCGCTCGGCCATCGAGCGGATGAAGGAGTATCCCGATTTCGTGTTCACCTGCGACCAGGTGGTGCTGCTGGCGTGGGTGGAGGAGTCCGACCCGGAGCTGTTCGACCAGATCAAGCAGCGCATCGCGGACGGCCGTTGGGTCATGACCGGCGGCTGGTGGGTCGAGCCGGACTGCAACATGCCCGGTGGCGAGTCGTTCGCCCGGCAGGGCCTGTACGGGCAGCGGTACCTGTACGAGAAGTTCGGCGTGACGGCCAGCGTCGGCATGAACGTCGACCCGTTCGGCCACAACGCGATGTTGCCGGCCATCTTGCGTGGGCAGCGGATGGACTCTTACTGCTTCCTGCGGCCCGGCCCGCACGAGAGCGACCTGGACGGCACCGCGTTCTGGTGGGAGTCGCCCGACGGCAGCCGGGTGCTCGCCTACCGGATCCCGTTCGAGTACTGCAGCCCGCCCGGTGACGTCGCCGGGCAGACGGAGAAGTCGCTCGGCCAGCTCGATCGCTCGCTGGGTGACGTCATGATCTTCTACGGTGTCGGCAATCACGGCGGTGGGCCGACGAAGGCGAACATCGAGTCCATCTACCGTCATGACCGGATGGGCTCGTTCGGGAGGCTGACGATGTCGTCACCGCGGCGCTACTTCGACGAGCTGATCGCCCGCAAAGGTCGCGAAGGCATGGACGAGTTGCCGGTGTGGCGCGACGACCTGCAACACCACGCGGCCGGGTGCTACTCGGCGCATTCCGGTATCAAGGCGTGGGTCCGGCGTGCCCAGGCGGCGTTGTTGTCCGCCGAGCGGTGGGCCGTCATCGGCTCGGTGACGAACGCGCTGGCCTACCCGCGAGACGAGCTCGGCCACGCGTGGAAGCAGCTGCTGTTCAACCAGTTCCACGACGTGCTGCCCGGGTCGGCCATCGAGACCGCCTACGACGACGCCCGCGACCAGCTGGGCGAAGCGGTCGCGATCTCGAAGCGGATCATGACGAGGGTGCACAACGTGCTCGCCCGCGACGTCGACATTCCGATGGAAGCCGGGACGCAGCCGGTCCTCGTGTTCAACCCGCATCCGTGGCCGGTGATCACCGACGTGGAGCTGCAGTACGGCGTCCAGCCCACCGGTGTGCACGTCGTGGACGCCGAGGGGCGACGGACGCCGTCCCAGCCCACCCAGTCGGTGGCCACCACCGACGACAAGGGCCGCGGGGCAGCGGTGTTCCGGGCCGAGGTGCCGCCGCTGGGGTACCGGCTCTACCGGCTGCGCCCGGGTGCGGCGCCGCACGACGCGCCGTGGAGCGCCCAGCCGCCCGGCCTGCTGCGCGCGACGGAGACGACGCTGGAGAACGACGTGCTCCGCGCTGAGTTCGACCCGTCGACCGGCTGGTTGACCAGCCTGTTGGACAAGCGGACCGGCGCGGACGTCGTCGCCGGCGCTCGAGGTGAGCACACGCAGGTCAGCGAGGACCCCACCGATACGTGGGGGCACCGGGTCATCTCCTACGCCTGGCCGGGCGAGGCGATGCGCACCACCCGGATGGTGCTGCGTGAGACCGGGCCCGAGCGCGCCCGCCTGCGGGTCGAGCGCGCGTGGGGTCGCTCGACGATGGTGGAGGAGTTCATCCTGCGCCAGGGCGTGGACGAGCTCGAGGTCCGGGTGACCATCGACTGGCGCGAGCAGGCACACCTGTTGAAGCTGCGGTTCCCGACGGCGCTGACCGAGCCAGAAGGCACCTACGAGATCCCGTTCGGCACGTTGCCCCGGCCGGTGGACGGCGCCGAGGAGCCGGGTCAGTCGTGGGTCGACCTGACCGGCGCCGTCGGCGACGCACGGGCCGGACTGGCGGTGGTGAACAACGCCAAGCACGCCTACGACGTCTCGCCGGCAGCCCAGGACGGCTCGACCACGCCCAGCATCGGCATCACCGCCGTACGCAGCCCGGTCTACTCCTGGCACGACCAGAT
>JAJYTA010000218.1 GCA_021793295.1 Actinomycetes bacterium | reverse complement strand
TGGGATCACTGCCCATCCCGAAGTCGTCCAACCCCGAGCGGCAACGCACCAACCTCGATCTGTTCTCGTTCGAGCTCACCGCGGACGAGGTCGCCGCGATCAGCGGTTTGGCGCGTCCGGACGGCCGCCTGTTCGGCGGGGACCCCGACCGGCACGAGGAGATGTAAGGCCGCGTTCGTCGCGATCGAGCCGGTGACCGCACCTGGACGCAGCGTGCTGCGGTGTGGACATGTGCCGGCTCGCACGCTGGCTCGGATGCTGGACCGGATGGCCGCAGATGTGGTCGCTGGGCGGCCGAAGCTTCGGTCGTGAAGATCGTCGTGCACAGGAACACCAGTCACAGCACGTCGTGAAGATCGTCGTGCACACAAGCGCCGGTAGTGACGGGTCGTGAAGATCGTCGTGGTACGAAATGCGGTCTATAGCGGCAATTTCAGCCACGACGATCTTCACGACCGCTCACACCGGCTCCGGCCCACACGACAATCTTCACGACCGCCCACACCCAACGACCGCCCACACCCAACGACCGCCCACACCAACAACCGCCCACACGACGATCTTCACGACCGCCGTCCCCGGGGGTACGGTCGCACGGCGACTCTGTCCCGACGACACACGCGTGATGAGGTGGTGATGAAGCGCATAGCGACGATCGGCGTCTACGGCTTCACCGTTGCGACGTTCGTGCAGAAGCTCGCCGACACCAGTGTGCAGATTCTGCTCGATCTTCGCCAGCGCCGTGGCGTCCGGGGTGCCGAGTATTCCTGGGCGAACTCGACACGACTTCAGAACATGCTGGCCACTGCACACATCGACTACCGGCACGTGCCGGCGTTGGCGCCGACGACCGAGCTGCGCCAGCTGCAGTACCGCGAGGACGACCGACAGGGTGTCGGAAAGCGCACCCGCATCGCGCTGTCTCCCGAATACGCCGAGCGCTACACCCGGGAGGTCCTCGACCCGTTCGATCTCGGTGCACTCGTCGCCGAGCTACCAAGCGGCTCGACCACCGCACTGTTCTGTGTGGAGCGCGACCCGGAGGCGTGCCACCGCTCGCTCGTGGCCGCGCGCTTGCACACCGAACACGGCCTCCCGGTCATCGATCTGCGGCCGGACTGATCAGCCGGGCGCAGCGAACGCCACCCAGTGCGCCGCTCGGATCCCTCGGTTCACTGCGCCATGTCGACGAAACGGCTGTAGTGACCCTGGAAGGCGACGGTGATGGTCGCAGTAGGGCCGTTGCGGTGCTTGGCCACGATGAAGTCGGCCTCGCCGGCCCGTGGCGATTCCTTCTCGTACGCGTCCTCGCGATGCAGAAGTAGCACCATGTCGGCGTCCTGCTCGATGGACCCGCTCTCACGTAGGTCGGACAGCATCGGCTTCTTGTCTTGGCGCTGCTCGGGACCACGGTTGAGCTGACTGATCGCGACGACCGGCACCTCGAGCTCCTTCGCCAGCAGCTTGAGCGCGCGGGAGAACTCCGACACCTCTTGCTGGCGGCTCTCGACCTTCTTCCCGCTGGTCATCAGCTGTAGGTAGTCGATGATGACCAAGCGCAGGTCGTTACGCTGCTTGAGCCGGCGGCACTTGGCGCGGATCTCCATCATCGTCATGTTCGGCGAGTCGTCGATGTACAACGGCGCGCTGGAGACCTCACCGGTGCTGCGGGCGATGCGGTTCCAGTCGTCATCGGTCATCTGCCCGGAGCGCATGTGGTGCAACGGCACCTTCGCCTCAGCGGAGAGCAGGCGCATGGTGATCTCGTTGCGGCTCATCTCCAGCGAGAAGATCACCGACGCCAGACCGTGCTTGATGGAGGTCGCGCGGGCGACGTCCAGGCCCAGCGTGGACTTACCCACAGCGGGCCGGGCCGCCAGGATCACCAGCTGACCCGGGTGCAGGCCGTTGGTCAGCGCATCGAGATCGGCGAACCCCGTGGGCACGCCGACCATCTGCCCGCCCCGCGAGCCGATGGCCTCGATCTCGTCGAGAGCGCCCTCCATGATCTCCGAGAGCGGGAGGTAGTCCTCCGACGCCCGCCGCTCGGTGACGGCGTAGACCTCGGCCTGGGCGCGGTCGACGATGTCGTCGGCGTCGCCGTCGTCGCCGTAACCGAGCTGAACGATGCGCGTGCCGGCCTCGACCAGCCGGCGCAGGATGGCCCGTTCGCGCACGATCTCGGCGTAGAAGCCGGCGTTGGCCGCCGACGGAACCGACGACACCAGCGTGTGCAGGTACGGCGCGCCGCCCACGCGGCCCAGCTCGCCGCTCTTCTGCAGCTGCGCCGCGACGGTGACGGCATCAGCCGGTTCACCGCGACCGTAGAGGTCGATGATGGCCTCGTAGATGGCCTCGTGCGCCGGGCGGTAGAAGTCGTGCCCACGAAGGATCTCGACGACGTCGGCGATGGCGTCTTTCGACAGGAGCATGCCGCCGAGAACCGACTGCTCAGCAGCCACATCCTGGGGAGGCGTCCGGCCGTATTCGGCGGGCGGCGCCTCGTCGTGCCGATCGGGCAACTCCGTGACGCTCACCAGTCCCCCTCCCAGCGCAGATCCATACAAGCGTTCTAACAGCCGCCGCCGACAACACCACGCCGACACCCCGAGCGGGCGGCGACAGCCCCCTGCACGCGCTGTGAATCTACGGCCACCTCTGTCCAGCGTCCAACCCTGTGTACACAGCCCCTGTGCACGTTCTGTGTACGGGCTGTGGATGATCACGAGCCGTCTCCTGGTGATCGAAAAGACGATCATCCCCAGGTGTGGACAGTCCTGGGGACAACGCTTGGGCACAGGCGGGGCAAAGCCGACAGACTCCGCCTCTCACCTGGGTCGATGTTGATCCACCGGGTGTGGACGAATATCCCCAGATCTTGATCTCGAATGTTGAGACGGCGTACCTCGATGTCAGGTCCGACCCCTAGCGTCGGTGCTGCCATGCCTCGATTTCTGCCCACGCGGCTCACTCGGCCGTTGCGCCGCCACCACTCCGACGGCGAGATCGTGCGGCTTGCGCTGCCGGCGCTCGGAGCGTTGGTCGCTGAGCCGCTGTTCCTGCTCGGCGACTCGGCCATCATCGGCCACCTGGGCACACCCGAACTCGCGGGCCTGGGCATCGCGTCGACGGTCCTGACGACGCTGGTCAACGTCTCGATCTTTCTCGCCTACGGCACCACCGCCGCCGTCGCACGGATGCTCGGCGCCGGCGATTTCCGCGGGGCCCTGCGCGCCGGGCGCGACGGGTGCTGGCTGGCACTCGCGGTGGGCGCCGCCACGCTCGCCGTGGGCTGGCCGCTGAGCCCGTGGATCGTCGCGCAGTTCGGGCCGGCAGCCGAGGTCGCCGAGCACGCGGAAACCTACCTGTGGATCAGTCTGCTGGGCCTGCCCTCCATGCTGCTCGTGCTGGCAGCCACCGGGATCCTGCGGGGACTTCAGGACACACGGACCCCACTGATCGTGGCGGCCTCCGGCGCCGCCGGCAACATCGTGCTCAACGTCATTCTCGTCTACGGCTTCGGGCTGGGGATCGCGGGCTCGGCAATCGGCACGGTCATCGCCCAGACGGCGATGGCTGCGGTTTTCGTCGTCATCGTGGCCCGAAGCGCCAGCCGGCACGGGGTCAACCTCCGGCCGGACCTACGCGGTGTCGCGCGCGCCTTCGGCGCCGGCATCCCGCTCATCGTCCGCACGGTGGCCATGCGCGTCGCACTGATCGCCGCCACGGTGGTGGCCACCGGGCTCGGTACCGCGGAACTGGCGGCCCATCAGGTTGCTCTCACGACGTGGACGCTGCTCAGCTTGATCCTCGACGCGGTGGCCATCGCAGCCCAAGCGCTGGTCGGCCGGGCGCTGGGTGCCGGCGACGTGGCCGGCGCACGCTCGATCACCCGCAGAATGGTCCAGTGGGGCGTTCTCGCCGGATTCGCCCTAACCGTGCTGCTCTTGGCCGTGGGCTCGGTGTACGCGCGCCTGTTCACCTCCGATCCGGATGTGCGCTCGTTGTTGTTCGCCGCTCTGATCGTCGCCGCGCTCATGCAGCCTGCAGCCGGTTGGGTGTTCGTCCTCGACGGCGTCCTCATCGGCGCAGGTGATGGGCGTTACCTCGCCTGGGCGTCGGTCATTTCGGTCATGTTCTTCCTTCCCGCCGCGGCGATGGTGGCCGTACTCGACCTGTCCGGCACCACCGGCATCGTCGCCCTGTGGGGTGCGATCGGTGTCTGGATGATCGCCCGGCTGGTGACGCTGGCGTTGCGTGAGCGGCAGGACGCGTGGATGATCACCGGCGCCGTCCGGTGAGGACGTGATCGCCAACGCGAATGATCATGTTCACTTGGCAATTCCCTGCCGCACCACCCGTGCACGCCTGGTGATGCAACAGAACACCTCGTGGTGTCCACCGTCGCGCCGCCTACACGCTCGGCGTCGCGCGGTCGAGCCCGAACCCCAGCGCCGACCCCGTCAGTCCCGGGGCGTCTCTCCGGGCTGCCGGTTGGCCATCGCGGCCTCCATGCGCTCGACCTTGCCGGTCAACTCGTTGGTGTAGCCCGGCCGGATATCGGCTTTCAGGACCAAGCTGACCCGGTTGCCGTGCTTACCGACCGCTTCACACGCCCGGCGGACGACGTCCATGCACTCCTCCCACTCTCCCTCGATGGTGGTGAACATGGCGTCGGTCGTGTTCGGCAGGCCCGAGTCGCGGACGACGGCGACGGCGTCGGCCACCGCCTCGGACACCGAGTCACCGGTACCGGACGGAGCGACGGAGAAGGCGACAAGCATGACCCCATCGTCCCACGTCCAGAGCCGCTCAGCAGCTCTGACCGCAATCCGCGCACCCACCGCGCCGACGCAGGTAGTACGCAAGGGTGGCGGCGCCCAGCGCGACACCCCACAGCGGCCACAGCAGTTCCGGCCCCAGCGCGGCCCACGAGTCCCAGTCCAGACCGGCCGACCCGGCCGCGGAGAAGGCCAACTTGTAGAAGCCCAGCCCGGCCGAAGTCACCATGACAGCGACGATGGACGCCGGAACCACGGCCAGGCTGATCGGCACGGACCTCCCGCCCAGTACCGGGATCCATCGCGGGAACACGTCACCCCATCGCTGGATCAGTCCCGTCGTCAGCACGCTGCCGACCAAGGCGAACGAGCCGAGCCACGCACCGGCCCAGATCGAGCCGTCCGCCGTGGCGGCAGCGTGGACGTCCTCGTCGATGCCCAGCGCGAAACCGGCGACCCAGATCCATCGCGTCGCGGCGTAGACCACCGGGACGCCGGCGGCGACGTACACCGGCCACCGCGCCCAGCGTGCGGCCGCATCCGGTGTCGTCCACCGGCGACGGTGCTCGCCCCGCCCACACCGCACGCAGGTGCCGGCCGTGCGCCGTGCGTACACCAGCGTCGCCGCCGCCCAGAGGAACCCTCCCACCACGGCCGCAGCCTGATGAGCGTGCTGGATGATGAGCGCATCTGCCAGGTCGGCGCGGATCGTCGCGTCGAATGGTGCCTTCACGATGATCATCGGGAGGTACCCGAGCACCGCCAGCACCCGCATGTCCGGGATGACGAACAGCAGCACCGCACTGAGCGCAGCGCCGAAGCCGATGAGCCACGACCGCCCGAACCTGCTGTCGGGGACGAGCATCCGAAGTCCCACCACCACGGCGGTCAGGGCCGCGACGGCGAAGATCACCGCGCCGATGTCCGCCGGTACGCCGCCCAGCAGGGACATCTGGGCTCCAGGGTCGTTGGTGCCCATCGGGAAGCCGGAACCGGTGACCATCCACGCCGATGCCATCACGGCGTAACCGAAGGCCCATACCAGCGCGGCGTACGGCGCCCAGCGGGTCCACAGCTGCCACCAGCCGCGCCGGTCCTGGGCACTCGCCGTGCTCGATGCGGTCGACGTCGTCGTGTTCATACCGGCCACGATGCCCTCGCTGAGCATGCGGCGGATCCCGCGAGGCGGTGACGTCCGTCCCTCTGCCGGGGGACGGTTCACCGAGGGCTG
>JAJYTA010000217.1 GCA_021793295.1 Actinomycetes bacterium | reverse complement strand
TTGGCGGTCCGGTGAGGATGCCCACGTGGTGGTGGCCGTGGTCGAGGAGGTGACGAGCCATGAGCCCGCCCACCGTCTCGTTGTCGACGGTGAACGCCGGGACGTCGACCAACCGGGGCGACAACGTCACGACGATGACACCCGCGGCAGTGATCTGGTTGACCAAGCCGGTGAATTCCTCGGCATGAGTGCGCTGGTCGAAACCCCCACCGGCGATGATCAACCCGTCGACCCGCTGCTCCCACAGCTGGCGGCAATGCTTGAGTTCCAACTTCGCTGATCGCTGCATGTTGGAGACGATCGCCATCATCGAATGCGCTTCTTCAGCGCGAACCGTCACCGATTCCGCGATCTCCGCGAAGTATGGGTCCAGCATCTCGCCGATGACACAGCCGATGGTGTTTCCGCTTCCGCGACGCAGATTGCGCGCCACCATGTTCGGAACGTAGTTCAGTTCGGCGGCGGCCTGGTGAACCCGCTGGGCCAGCTCCTTGTTCACCGTCGGCTCCGAACGCAGCACCCGGGCCGCGGTAGCCAGCGAGACCCCAGCCCGCTCGGCGACGTCGGTGACAGTCGCCTGTTTGCCGCCCCGACCGCGGCGTGCCATCAGCCAACCCCCATGTCATCCAACACGAACCATTCCCCAGCGTAACTGCGCACGTCAGCGACCCTTGAACTGCGGAGCCCGGCCTTCGGCAAACGCACGTCTCCCTTCTACTCGATCTTCGGTGTCGCGGAGGTTGCCCCAGACGAACAGCTCCAGTTCGAGGGCCGAGGCCAAGGGCAACGCCAGACCTTCGCGGACGACACGTTTGATGGCGCGTACGGCCAACGGGCCGTTGCGGGCTATCCGGTGGGCGATTTCTCGGGCTCGAGGCAGCAGGCGCTCGGCGGACTCCACCTCGCTGACCAGGCCGGATTCCAAGGCCTTGGCCGCGTTGATGCGGTCACCGGTCAACAGCATCTGCATGGCCAAGGACAGCGGAACAGCGCGGGGGAGATGCTGTGTCCCGCCGCCGCCGGGAATGGTGCCGTGCTGAACTTCGGCCAAGCCCAGCTCGGCATTCTCCGATGCCAACCGGATATCACAGGCCAGCGCCATCTCCAGGCCGCCGCCGATCGCGTAACCATTGATCGCGCAAATGATCGGCTTGTCGGTGTTCATGCCGGTCAACAGATGTTGAGATGTGGTGGAGTTGAACGTCAGCTCGGCAAAGCTCTCTTTCGGCGGCATGGTGCGCTTGAGGTCAGCCCCGGCACAGAACGCCTTGGTGCCGGCACCGGTCACCAGGGCGACGCGGATATCAGGGTCGGATCCGACCCGTCGCCACGCCTGTTGCAAGTCCTGGCGCATCTCGGCATCAATCGCATTGAGCGCCTCGGGGCGATTCAAGGTGATCTCGGCAACGCCATCGGACACTGACATTTCGACGGGCACGTTTTCTCCTTCGTCAGATCACACGGACTACCGCGATGGTGGGAATCGTCGTTTCAGCCGCCGGGTGTCGCGACATTGTCGGCTGGCAGCAGTCCTGCTTGTACCAGAGCTTCACGGATGGCGAGCTTGCGCTGCTGTGACACCGGAACAGCGGGAGGCCGGACCCGCGACGACGGAATCTGACCGAGTTGGACCAGCGCCTCTTTCGTGGCACTGGCCTCACTTTCCAGCCCTCGGGGGACCTGGTTCTCGAACACCGCATCCATCAGCGGAAGGCACGATCGAACGAACAGGTCGCGAGCTTGCTCCAACGGGCACTCGTCGACGAGCCGCAAGAACTCGGCCCACAGCGCCGGCTCGATCGCGCCGATGCCGATCAGCGCGCCGTGTGACCCGTGAATCAGCATGCCGAGCAGTCCCGGAGCATCCGTGGCCGCCAACACCCGGGTCTTGGTCGACAAGGTGTCCCACAGTTCGGTGTAGGTCGCCACATCGACCGAGGCGGCTTTGACGGCGACGACATGCTCGAGATCGGCCAGGCGGGACAGGACCGGAAGCGGATACGCCACGCCGGTGAAGTCCGGATATTGATGAACCACCATGGGCAACCCGACCCGCTTGTCCAGTTCGGCGAAGAAGTGCAGGACCGAGTCCGGGTTCGTGGCCAGCCGCCGATAGGGACGCACGTCGATGGGGGGCATCACCAACAGGCCGTCGGCGCCTGCTGCTTTGGCGCGTAGTCCTTGATCGACGAGGTCGTCGACGTGGTAGCCGACGATGCCCGCATAGGTCACCTGACTGTCGGTACAGACCGACTTCGCTGCTGACACGATGGTGGTTCGTTCTTCGGCGCCAAGAGCGAGGATTTCCCCGATGTGACCGTTCACGACCAATCCGCGTACACCTGGAGCTGCTGCGGTCGCACCGAGATGCGCTTCGAGCGCAGGAAAGTCGACCTGCATGTCAGCGTTGAACGGTGTCACGGTGGCCGGCAAGAGGCCCGCGGGCTCTGTTGCGTTCATAGTGGGAAAGCTCCTCACGCGTGTTGTGGGACGAGGCGGTGTCAGCTCCGAGGTCTGCGTACGAGCTCTCAAACGGGGGCCGCCACGGTGGCTGACTCGCTCACTGCCTGGGCGCTGTGACCTTCTACTCGGCCACGGACCACCCGGCAGGTGTCCGCAGCGGCGGTCACGAAGACCCGGTCACCTCGGGGGCGGTCGCAGGCCGGCACGGTGGCGGTCAACCTGACGTTGCCGACGTGCAGGCTGTACAGGACGTGCTCACCGAAGTAGGTCACGTTCTCGACTCGTGCCTCCCAACAGTTGGGGCCCGGGGCTTCGGTGGAGCCGACGCGCAACGACCCCGGGCGGATGAGAACCGATGATTGGCTCGCCTCGCCGACGTCAGTGGCAACGGGGGCGGAGTCCGCACAGGTGATGTCGCCGAGCTCGGTCACCGCGACGATCGCGTTCCCGGTCCGGCGAAGCGCCGAGACCGGGAGCAGATTCACCGGGCCGATGAAGTCGGCGACGAACACGTCCGCAGGCTGTTCGTAGATCTCTTCGGGCGTACCAGCCTGTACCACCACGCCGTCACGCATCACCAGGATGCGATCGGACAGCGACAACGCCTCCTCACGGTCGTGCGTCACATACAGCGCGGCAAAGCCCAATCGTTGTTGCAGTTCTCGCAGCTCGATCCGCATCCGCTCACGCAGTTTGGCGTCGAGGTTGCTCAGCGGCTCGTCGAACAGGAGCAGGTCCGGCTCGTAGACCAGGGTGCGCGCGAGCGCGACTCGCTGTTGTTGACCCCCACTGAGCTCCGACGGGTATCGCTGCGACAGGTGGGCGCAGTCCATGATCTCGAGGATGCGGGCCACGCGGTCGTTGATCTCACGATGACGCGACTTGTCGTGCTTCCCGACGCCATGCCGCAGTGGGAAGCCGACGTTCTCGGCTACCGTCATGTGTGGCCAGACGGCGTAGGACTGGAACACCATGCCCAAGCCACGACGCTCCGGCGGCACGTAGGTACTGGTCGCCGAGGAGTAGACGGTCTGACCGGCGATCTCGATCGTGCCGCTGGTGGGCGTCTCCAGTCCGGCGATGGCCCGCAACGTCGTCGTCTTCCCACAGCCGCTCGGTCCCAGAAGGCACACGAACTCACCGCGGTCCAGCGTCAGGTCGAGATCGTGGACCGCTGCGACCGTCGTGCCGTTCGAGACGAATTCCTTGTTGAGTCCTTGGACACGCACTACCGACATGGTCAGCTCCCTGGGTTGGTTGGCGTGGCGGACAGGTCTGCGGTCGGCTCCCACTGGACCAGCGTGAACTCCGGGGACGAGCCGGCCGGGGCGAATCGGGCCGACATCGGCATGTCCATGACGAGGGCGCTGGGCTCCGCGCCCACGATCGTCCCCATCAACCGCACCGGAGCGTCGTCCAGCGCGACGATGCCCACCGCGTAGGGCACCTCGTGATAGCCCGGTGCCGTGGCCCGGCCGACGACGGTCCAACTGAACAAGGTGCCGTGCGGTTGATGCTCGGCCCAGGCGGACTCCGTGCTCCGGCAGTGGGGGCACACCGACCGGGGCGGCCAGTTCACGCGTTCGCAACCGCTGCAGCGGGGCAGGACCAGCTTGCCTTCGGCGGCGCCGGCCCAATACGGCTGGAACAGCGGATCTTCCAGATCCGGCGCAGGAACGTCACGCAGATCCATCGTGCCTCCCCAGAACAGTGATCGATCCGTCACCGAGGTTTCCCCAGCCGGTGATGGCGACATGACGAGCGCCGGATACCTGCCGCGGGCCGCACTCGCCACGGAGTTGACGCGTCGCCTCGACGATGTGATTCAGACCCACCATGTGTCCTTCGGACAGCAGGCCGCCGTGGGTGTTGACCGGGAGTTTCCCGCCCAACCGGATGCCGTCTTCGAGAATGAGCCGCCCGATGGTGTCCGGCGTGGCGAAGCCGGCAGCTTCCAACTGGTGCGCCACTTCGAAGGTGAAGCAGTCGTAGACCATCGCCGCGTCCATGTCGTCCGGACCCAGTGAGATCGAGTCCCACAGCCGAGCAGCTGCCTTCTCCAGCCCTACGTGGAGGAACGGGTCCCGGTTGGTGATGTCGTCCGGGGGATCGGCGTGACCTTCCTCGGTGGCGAGGATCTTCACCGCCGGCCGTTGACCGTCTGTCCCGGGCTGCGCCGAGACCACGACCGCGCACGCTCCGTCGGTCTCCAGGCAACAGTCGTAGAGCCAGTACGGGTCGGCGATCACTCGGCCGGAGAGATACTCGTCCATGTCCAGCGTCCGCTCGTACATCTGAGCGTCCGGGTTGAGATTGGCGTGCGCCCGTGCGGCCAGCGCGATCTCCGCCAGATGTTCGCGGGTCAGCCCGTGTTCGTGCATGTAGCGCCGGCACAGGAAGGCATAGCGCTGGGCAGGCGTGTTGCAGCCGGCGACGTACTCCAACTGGGTCCGGAACTGTTGCGACGGCAGGAACGACCTGCGCTTGGCCTTACGCGGCCCGGAGTTCCCTTTGATGGCGCGCACCAGGAGGACGTTCGTCGCCGCGCCGTTGAGGACGTACAGCGAGGCCATCTGCAGCGCGGACACAGCGCTGGCACCACCGATGTCGATGATGGCGCGCAGTTTGACGTCCGGCAGCCTCAGTTGCGCGATCACTTCGTCGGTGCCGATGTGGCCGTGGTAGACGATGATGCCGTCGATGTCGGAGACCGCGATCCCCGCGTCCGCCGCGGCAGCATCGATCGCCGTGACGGCCAGCGCCTCCACCGACTGGTCGGCCTTCTTGACGTATCTGGTGTTCCCCACGCCGCGGACATAGGCCGCGTTGTTGCTGTTCATAGTGCTCACCTTCCGAATACCGCACGGGCATCGACGGCGACTGCTCCGGTGCCGTTGACCATGACGGGGTTCACGTCGGCCTCCAGCAGTTCGTCGCCGTGGTCGAGACCCCACTGGGCGAATCGCTGTACGACGTCGATGAGCGCGTCGCGGTTGCCCGCCTCGGCGCCGCGGTAGCCCGCCAGCAGCCGACTCAGGACCGGATGTGAATCGATCATCGCCGCGATCCTGCTGGAGACCGTGGGGAGAACGGCGGCGTTCACGGCCGGGAAGAGTTCGGCCTGGGTGCCGCCGACGCCGAGGACGAGCAGCAGTCCGAAGGCGGGATCGCGCTTGAGACCGACGAGAACTTCGATGCCGTCGGTCATTCGCTGAACGAGGATCCGAGGTGCGGCCAGCTCGTTGCGCTTGGCGATGTCAGCGAGCCGGCCGAACTGGACCTCCAACTGTTCAGCATCGGTGATCCCGATCGCCACCCCGCCCTGGTCCGTCTTGTGAGTCAGCGCCGGCGAGTCCAGCTTGATGGCCAGCGGATAGCCGACCTCCGCGGCGAGGTTCTTGACGTCGCGCAGGTCCAGGCCCTGGGTCAGCGCGCCGGGGGCGCACGGCAGGCCGGCGGATGCCAAAGACGCCAGGGTTCTGCCGGCGGTCCACGTCGTGGTGTCGTGACCAGGGGACTGGGGCTGATCAGCTGGACGGGTGGAAAGCAGCTCCAACACCTCGGATGCTGCGGTGACGTCCCGCTGGTCTT
>JAJYTA010000216.1 GCA_021793295.1 Actinomycetes bacterium | reverse complement strand
GCCAGGCCCAGAAGTACGGCGAGGACGGCGTCGGAGCCGGCGACCAGGCCGGCTACTGCGGCCACCGGGGCGATGGCGACCACGATCAGCAGGGCCTGAGCAAGAGCGTCCCGCGGCGGCACGATCGTGTCCGCGCCGTGCCGGGCGGCGGTCAACGGGCGCACCCACCAGCGCGGCCCGCGCTTCCCGTGGCGTGACATGTCCACTCCCGACGACGTCGTCGAGACTCATAGTGCTCTCTCAGGATCGCTTACGGAACCTCTCAGGTTCGTCCACGATCATCGTCGTGACGAGGGGAGATCCCCTTCGGGAGGAGACGGGTCATGTATGCGATGACGACGGCGGCCGAACATCTCGGTGTCACCCCGAAGGCCTTGTCCACCGCGCTGGAGCGGGGCGAGACCATCGCCAGCCTCACCCGCGCATGCGGGCTCGACCCGGACGAGATGACGCTCGCGGTGATCAACGCCGAGGTGGCCGACATCGAAGCGCTGGCGATGATCGCCGGCTTCGACGCGAGCACGACAGCGACGTTCGTCGCCGAGCTCCGGGAGTACCTGATCACCTTCGTCTGGGACGGCCAGGCAGCGGCCGACGCGCGGTTCGACGGCGCCTACTGGTCTCGGCGTGAGCTGGTCGCCGCGTGAGCTGATCGCGTCGTGAGTCGGCTCACCTGGCGCGATGCGCGCGGACGAACCGGTCGATCTTCGCCGGGTTGGCCGTGAGGAACAGACCGCTGCGGTTCCATACGTTGATGGTGGCGACCGCGGTCAAGATGTCGGCCAGTTCGCGCTCGATCCAGTGCTTGGTGGCCTCGGTCCATACGTCGTCGGCGACGCTGTCCGGGTCGAGCCGAGTGACGGCGTCGGTGAGCGCGAGCGCGCGTTCCTGATCGGTGAAGAACGGGGCGTCGAGCCAGGCGGCGACGGCGAACAACCTCCTGGAGTCCTCGCCGTCTTGTACGCCTCAGGAGCTACCTTGCGGAAGTTGAGCCGCTGGCTCATCGTGGGGTCCTCTCGATGGTCGGTCATGACATCGAGACGACGCGCCGGACGGCTCGGCGCGTGACGGCGTGCGGTGTGAGCCTGGGCACACCGCACGCGTCTGCTCCTCACAGCAGCGTGAGCAGCCAGCCGATGAGCGCGACGACCCAACCGATCGCCAGCGCGACGATGGTCGTGATACGGACCTTGTCGCGCTGGCGCGGCGGCGGCTCTGGTGGTGGCTTGAACATCGTTCAGCGGCCACGTCGGCATCGGCGCCCTGAGGTCAGGGCGCGATCAACCCCGTGGTCTTGGTCTGGGCAGAGGCGAACCGGGTGGCCACGTCCTCCCAATTGACGATGTTCCAGAACGCCTCCACGTAGTCGGGCTTGACGTTCTTGTACTGCAGGTAGAACGCGTGCTCCCACATGTCGAGCATGAGCAGCGGCACGGTACCTGCGGCGAGGTTGCCCTGGTGGTCGTAGAGCTGCTCGATGACGAGGCGCTGGCCGAGGCTTTCCCACGCCAGGATGGACCATCCCGAGCCCTGGATGCCCAGCGCCGCGGCGGAGAAGTGCGCACGGAAGCCGTCGAACGAGCCGAAGAACTCGTCGATGGCGCTGCCGAGGCT
Source organism: Actinomycetes bacterium (assembly GCA_021793295.1). GTDB lineage: Bacteria > Actinomycetota > Actinomycetes > Jiangellales > Jiangellaceae > Haloactinopolyspora. The sequence goes on along the minus strand of JAJYTA010000216.1, from coordinate 4,444 downwards.
GCCGTCGGGCTTGTCGCCGCCCTCGGGCGACATGTTGTTCCAGAAGACCGTGTGGTTCACGTGCCCGGCGAGGTTGAAGGCCAGGTTCTTCTGCAGCAGGTTCACCGTCTCGAGCTTGTTGGCCGCGCGGGCCTCTTCCATCTGCTCGAGCGCCGAGTTGGTGCCGTTCACATAGGTCTGGTGATGCTTGGAGTGGTGCAGCTCCATGATCTGGCCGGAGATGTGCGGCTCGAGCGCACCGTAGTCATAGGGCAGATCCGGGAGAGAGTACGTGGCCATGCTTGATCTTCCTCTCGACGACGTTGGTCAGTGCAACCATGTCAGTGGCTAACTTATGCCTGCCCGATCGGGTGGTGGGCAAACCCCTCGCCAGAGTGCAGGATTTCGCTCGGTTCGTGCGGCCGCGACCCGGGTCACTCCGGCTCGGCCAACCTGATCCGCACGGCTCGGAACTGCGCCGGCGTGGACTTCAGTACGGTCAGTTTCGGATCCCCGACGTTCAGCAGCGGCCCGGTGACCAAATCGCGGATGGCCGCCAGCCGCCGATCGGTGAGAACGCTGTCGATCGCGGCCCGGTCACCGCCGGTGACGACGGCATCCAGGTCGGGAACGTGCGGAACGAGGATGCGCGCGGCGACGTCGGCGGCGGCCTCGAACGCTTCACGTGCCTGTTTGGCCCGTCTGCGGGCGAATCGCTGTTGGCTCTGCCCGCCTGCGGCGGTGCGGCCCTGGACATGCCGGGAACCCACCTTCGACGCCACCAGCGTGGTGCCGTCGAACACGCCGGCGGCGTGGCCCCCGCGGCGAACCAGCAGCACGCCGACCCGGCGCGCCCGGCTCGCGTGCGCCACGAGACCGCCGTACGCGGCGTCGTCATCGACGACGAGCGGCGGGAACGGCACGGAACACTCCGCCCGGGCGCCGTCCTCGGCGTCGACCGTGACGGTTTCGGCGCCGGCGAGAACGTGGCCACGACCGTGGCGCTGCTCGAATCCGGCGAGCCACCGCTCGAGTCGTTCCGGCGCGATGTACAGGACCTTCTCGATGGCGCCGGGGGTCATAGGGGTGGGCCCACGGCCTCGTCGGTCAGCCGACGGGTGGCGGAGACGTACTGGCGACCGGCGAGATCCTGCGCCAGGACGGTCAACGGGCCGCCGAGTTTCGCGTACCAGGTGGCGGGGCGGCTGAACGCCGTGACGGTGAACCGGACGGCGCCTTCGTCGTCGATCTCCACGACGAAGGCCTCCTCGCCAGTGGCGGGATGTCCCGGCAAGGTGCCGTAGCCGAACCCGACCCGGCGGGGCTCTTCCACGGTCCACACCACCTTGCATGGCATGCTCAAGCGCAGCGGGCCGAGCCCCAGCGAGGTCGTCACCTCGACCCCTGGCGCCGCTCGATACGACGTCGCGTTCACCCGCATCCCACAGCGTCGATGCATCTGCCAGGTCATGACACCGTGGGCGGCCCGGTGGAACGCGGACACGCCGGAGCCGATGGGGGCGGTGCGGCGAGCATGCCGGTAGCCCGCCGGCAACTCACGGCTGTCGCGGGTGGCGCCGACCTCCGGATACGTCACGTCGCTCATCGAACGAGACCTTCTCATACTCGGCATCACACTCGGCATACACACTCGGCATACGCACACGGCGCAATCCCTGCGCGAGCCCACCACGTATCACTCGGTGAGAAGGAGACCTGACCGGGCTGGACAGCCTGGATGGCATGGACGGCTGGGGTCCTGGACGCCCGATACCGCCAGCGCTCGCCGGTCCACGATTGTGGGGAGGCCGCATGAATCGCTCGATTCAGCTGGCATGGACGGCGATGAGCGCTGTCGCGGTGTTGGGAGCCGCCGCCTGTGGCTCAGACGACAGTGGCGACGCCGGTGCGGAGGCTGCCGACTCGACCCGGGTGGAGGTGGCCGACACGTCGCTCGGCGAGATCCTCGTCGACGGCGAGGGCCGGACGTTGTATCTGTTCACCGAGGACTCTCCCGGTGAGAGCGTCTGTGAGGGCAACTGCCTGGACGCCTGGCCGGTGTTCGAAGGCGAGCCGGACGCCGGTGACGGTGTGGATGCCGACCTGCTGGGCAGCATCGAACGCGCCGACGGCACGGTGCAGGCGACCTACGGCGACTGGCCGCTGTACTACTACGCCGCCGACGCCGCAGGCGACGTCGAAGGCCAAGGCGTCAACGACGTGTGGTTCGTGGTCGACGCCACCGGCCACGCCGTCGAACAAGCACCTGACGACACCGGTGGCGGTTCGGCATATTGACGCTCCCAGCCGGGGAACGCGACGGTCAAGGACAGGACATGTGCGGCCGACCGGCGACCATCGTGGCGCGGCGGTCGGCCGCAGGTGAAAGTGGCTCGACCGATCCTGTCAACGGTTGATTCAGAGCCTGGTCACTTTCGGATTCGGCAACGAAATACGGCGTACGGCGGAACCAAAATCGACATGTACTTCGTTGTCACCACGAATGCCGACGACCCGTCCCAGACCGTGGCGATCATGGGTGAGCATGTCGTCGATGGCGAACTTCTCGATGGGGGGAGCGCTGACCGGTTGGAACGGACTCGAAGGAAGAACAGGCCTCGCGGCCGGTGTACGAGAGGTCATTGCGCCAGTCTGCCGCTCGGCGGCCCCGTTGTGTAGCCCTGCCCAGAAGAGTATGTCAACTCTTGACCATCACTTTTCAGCAACTTTTGGAACGCGTGTTCTCGGAACGGAATAGAGCTGCTGTTTTCCACGTGGTCGCGCCGCCCGGTTTGACGTAGACGAGACGGTTCGCCTCACCGCGCGGGCTGCACCTGTCTGGTCCCGGAGGTGGCGGACAGCCTGGCGCCCGCGGCGATCTGGTGGGCCACGAGCACCGCGGCGAACAGAGCCGCCGCGGCCGCGACGACGCCGAACGCAGAGCCCACATAGGCGGTCGCCAGATCAGAACGACCGGTGAGTGCGCCGACGGTGTCCAACCTGTCCTGGGTACGCAACAGTGCCGAAACCGCGAACCCTCCGGCGACCACGGCGCCGAACATCAGCAAGGTCGCCACGACCTTTGTCGCCGCCGCTCCGGAGCCGTCAGCAGGTGCGCGTTCGGGACTGCTCACCGCCGTGAGCATCGTCGTGAGGCCGGCCCAGGCCAGCACCACGGCGAAGGCGGCGATCACGTCGGACGGACGGTGCCAGCCGCCGACCATCGTGGAGACGCCGGTGACAGCCGCGTATCCACCACCGAGGACGGCGACCACCGGGCGGGCCGACCGCGGCACGACGAGGAGCAGCGCGGCGGCGACACTGGCAGCCACCGTCGTGTGCCCGCTGGGGAGCGAATTTCCCGGCGCGGTGATCTCGCTCGCCAGGTCGGGCCGGTCGAACACGACTCGCTTGAGCACCTGCGTGGTCAGATTCGCACCGCCCACCAGGACCGTCACCTGCAGGGCAAGGAACCATCGACGCCGGGCGAAGGCGATGACGGCCGCGGCGACGAGCACGATCACGACGAACGGAATCGACACGATCTCGAGCACCGGCTCGGCCGCGCGCCACAGCGTATTGCGCCCGATCTTGGAGCCGGCGAACGCCGATTCGTCGAGACGCTGACCGGCCACGGTGTCCACGAAGTAGCGCCAGCTCAGCCAGGTCCCCGCCACGCCGGCGGCCAGCATGAGAAACCCGAGGCCGAACCCGGCGAGGCGCGGAGAACCAGAACTCACCCTACGACTCTAAGGACGGGCAGCTCGGAAACCTACGTCATCGGACCTTGTCGAAGAAGGTCCGGAGATCGGCGACGTGGGCGGCGGGCTCGTTCATGGCGATGAAATGGTGTCCGCCCGGATTGTCCCGCGGCCAGTGCACGATGGTGTTGTCACGCCCGGCCAGCCTCCGCATCAGATCCGAACCGCCACCGTAGACACCGGATGGCACCCGGTTCTGGCCCTTCGGCCAGGCGAATCCGTCCGCGGCGAGCCCGTCGTACATCGGCCACGACGACGTGGCTGCCGTGCCGGTGAACCAATACAGACTGGTGTTCGTCAGGAGCTGGTCACGTCCGATGAACCGCTCGAACGGTTCGTCGGACGGGGTGAAGTCCTGGAACTTCTGCACCATCCACGCCAACAGGCCCACCGGCGAGTCGTTCCAGCCCGCCGCGAACGTCTGCGGTGCGGCACGCAACAGCGCGTGGGGATCGACGCTGCCGCCCATCCACTGCTGCATCATGTCCCATTCCGCTCGCTCGGTCTCGGACATACCGGGCACGTCGGCCTCCGTGGGGAAACCGAACCCACCGTCGATGTGCACGCCGACGACCCGATCCGGCGCGACGACCGCGACCTCGGGCGCGACATAGGCACCGAGATCGCCACCCTGTGTGCCGTACCGCTCATAGCCCAGCCGGTCCATCAGCGTGGCCCAGCACTCGGCGACTCGGCGCACGCTC
>JAJYTA010000215.1 GCA_021793295.1 Actinomycetes bacterium | reverse complement strand
TGACCCTGAGCATGCAGCCTGCCGACGGTTCCGTGGTGGGCGTGGGCGCGCCGATCACGGTGCGATTCGACCAGGAGGTCACCGACAAGGCCGAAGTCGAGCGCAACATGCACGTCGCCTCGTCACCACAGGTCCAGGGCAGCTGGCACTGGCTCAGCTCCACCGAGGCGCACTTCCGTCCGAAGGAGTACTGGCCCTCCGGCGCCAAGGTTCGGCTCAACCTCGACCTGAACGGCGTGAAAGCCGGTGAGAACCTGTGGGGTGGGCGTAGTTACGACCTCGACTTCAAGATCGGGCCGAAGCGCGTGACCCACGTCGACGCGGCGTCGCACACGATGACGGTGAAGGTCAACGACAAGGTCGAGCACACCTGGGACACCAGCCTCGGCTCGCCCGAGTTCGCCACCCGCAACGGCACCTACATCGTCCTCGAGAAGTTCGACCGCAAGCGGATGACGTCGTGCGGCGCGAACATCACCTGTGACAAGTCCAGCCCCGAGTACTACGACCTCGAGGTCGACAACTCCGTCCGGCTGAGCTGGAGCGGGACGTTCGTGCACTCGGCCGGCTGGTCCGAGGGCTCCCAGGGCTCGGAGAACGTCTCCCACGGCTGCATCAACCTCAGCGAGGCCAACGGCGCCACGTTCTTCCAGACCGCCCGCTACGGCGACATCGTCACCGTGACGAACTCCACACGCGGCCCGGAGGACCTCGTCAAGCGTGGCGATCCCGGCATGGCCGACTGGAACCTCAAGTGGCAGAACTACGTCGCCGGTTCCGCACTCGGCAAACCCATCACCACCACCGCGCTTTAAATGATCATGTTCACTTGGCAATTCCCTGCCACACCACCCGTGCACGCCTCGTGATGCAGCAGAAATCCTCGTGGTGCACCGCTCGCACGGCGCGTCCGCCACGATCCCCCGACCCGGGCCCGGCGCCCGATTCGGTGTCTGGCGCCCCGGCGTCTTATACTCGTCCGGCGTGCCCGTACGGCACTGGCCGCCTTAGCTCAGTCGGCAGAGCGTCTCACTCGTAATGAGAAGGTCGTCGGTTCGATTCCGACAGGCGGCTCCACCCATCACCACACCACCACCTGGGGCGGAGTCGGCCCTCCATAGTTCGGTGTCCCCGACGTGTCCCCGATGGAGCGAAACGTCCGCCGACGGCCCCCGCCCGTCGCCGGGCGTACACTGCCCGTGAACAGTGCCCGACGCAAGGACCGCGCCATCCGATGACCGCCGACGATCCGGCCTGGCTCGTCGCCACCCGTTCGTCGTACGACACGGACGCCGCCGGCTACACCGAGAAGGTCCGTGGCCTGCTCAGCGAGCGGCCATTCCTGCGGGCGAGCGTGGCGTTGTTCGCCGAGTTCGTGCGCGCGGCCGGCGGCGGTCCGGTCGCCGACGTCGGCTGCGGCCCCGGCTACGTCACCGGCCATCTCCACGAACTCGGCGTCGACGCCTTCGGGATCGATCTGTCCCCGGAGATGATCGCGATCGCGCGACGCGACTACCCAGGGTTGCGATTCGAAGTCGGCACGATGACCGATCTCGACCTGCCGGACGACTCGGTCGCCGGCCTGCTCGCCTTCTGGTCGATCATCCACATTCCCGACGACGCCATGCCGGGGGTCTTCGACGAGTTTCGGCGGGTGCTGCGCCCCGGAGGTCCGCTGCTGGTCGGCTTTCATGTCGGCGATGAGACCCAGCGCTCGTCCGAGGGCTACCCGGGCCGCCCGATCGACGTGACGAGTCACCGCCGGAAGCCGAGCCAGGTCGCTGGTTGGCTCCGCGACGCGAGATTCACGATCGAGGCCGAGATGGTCTTCGGTCCGGACGCGCGCGTTCCCGGCGCGATCCTCTTCGCGAAGTAGGCGATCTCACAGCGCCAGCATCGCCGCCGCGACGCCGTCGGCCACCGCATCCGGCAGGGCCGTGCCCATGCCGTCGACGACGAGCAACCGCGCGCCGCGGATTTCGGCGGCGAGCGCTTCCCCATTGCCCACCGGGAAGAACGGGTCCGCCCGGCCGTGCACGACCAACGTCGGCGCAGTGAGTTCGCCGAGGCGCTCGCGCCACCGCGGTGCGCACTCCAGTCGGGCGAACACCATGCCGAGTTGGTTGGCTTCGTGGACCCTGGGATCGTCGGACGGCGTACGGTCCCAGATTCGCATCGCCGTCGTGCGCGACTGTTCGGGGTCATTGCCCAGGAGCGCGGCGCCGTCAGTAGCGAAATCGGCGACGGCGCCACGATCGGTCCAGTCCGGCGTCGGCCGGGAGAAGAGTGCCTGCATCGTCTCCGCGTCATGGTCAGGCAGGTCGTCATCCACCGGACCCGGTGCCACCGGCCGCGTGCCCACCAGCGTCAGCGCCGAGAACACGTCCGGATGGTCCAGCGCAGCGACCTGAGCGACCATCCCGCCGACCCCGATACCGCCGAGGTGCGCGGTCTCGCCTCCTAGCGCGGTCACCAACGCAGCCGCGTCCGCGGCGAGGTCGCGCAGGTCGTAGGCGGGGGCGTGCGGATCACGCGTAGTCGACGCCCCACTGTCGCGCAGGTCGTACCGCACGACCCGACGCCCACCTGCGGCAAGACGTTCACACAGGGAATCGGGCCACGACAGCATCGTGGTCCCACCGGCGAGGAGCACCAAGGGGTCGGCGGCATCGCCGAAGCTCTGCACGCCCAGTTCGACCCCGTTCGCTCGTACCGTGTCCGTCGACATCGGCGTCACGCCGCCCGTCCCCTGGTCGCAGCCGCAAGGGTTCGCCGTCCCGTGACGACCAACAGCAGGTCGACCACGGGCAGGCGGACCTCGGTACCCTCGCCGATCGCGACGTCGGCGTCGGTGGCGACCAGCTTCGAGCCGTCGAGATCGACGCCGAAATATCGCAGGTTGCGCGTCGTCGTGTTTCGCAACACCAACGCCACCCGGTCCGCCGGCGGGGCAGGTAGGCCCAGGGGCTCCGTCATGTCCAGGCCGTGGATCACGTCGTGGCTCAGCGCCCCGGCCTTGCCACCGCCCGGCGGGCGCCAGGGGTGGTCGATGTTGTCACGCAACAGCGCCACCAAGGCGGCGTCGGACGTCGATGCCGTCGTGGCGCGTGCGTCCCGGTCGGCGTAGCGGTCGAAGGAGAAGCGCGCCTTGATCAAGCCAGCCATGAAACCGGCTCTGGAGCCGCGATACGGCATGGTCATGTGGGCGAGCACCTCCCGAACCCGCCAGCCCCGGCACAGCGACGGGTGCTGCCACTGCTCAGGTCCGAGACCTTCCAGCAAGCCGACCAGCCGGGTCCGCTCGGCACGGGTCTGCGCGACGAACTCGTCGTCGGTGGTGGGCATCTTTTCCTCCTGGTCGTATCGATAGCCGTCATCACTGATACGACGCGGGAGGCCCGGACTCATCGCGGTGGCGCAGACTTCTCCAGTTCCTGCGGAAGGCCGAATTCCGAGAAGCGGTCGCCGCTGCCCAGGAAGGTGGCCAGATGCGCCACCCGGCCGTCGGCAACCTCGACCACGAGCAGCGCAAACGGCTCGAGCCGGCCGGACGGGCCGGGTCGGTACTGTCCGAAACCGGGCGAGCCGTTGATGGCGACGGGCACCAGCTTGTCGCCAGCGCAGGCGTCGCCGGCCCCCATCACCTTCGCGATCCGGTCCGCACCGCTGACCCACCACGCGAACGGAGGCATCGACAAGGTCGCGTCTTCACGCAGCAATGCCTGCAGGCGCGGAATGTCGTGATCTTCAAAAGCAGCGACGTACCGCTCCAGCAGATCGCGCTGCCCAGGGTCCTGGGGATCCAGCACGTCGGAAGCGCGCGGCGGGTCCTCGGCCAGTGCAGCCCGGGCCCGCTGCAGCGCACTGTTCACCGCCGCGACCGACGTGCCCAGAACCGTCGCGCTCTCCTGGGCCGAGAAGGCCAACACATCGCGCAACACCAGCGCCGCACGCTCCTTCGGCGAAAGCCGCTGGAGCGCAGCAACGAACGCGAGCCGCACACTCTCCCGAGCGATCACCTGCTCCGCCGGATCGTCGACACCGAACAGACGCGCGTCGGGCATCGGCTCGACGAACCGGTCGCTCGACAACGGCACACCCAGATCCGCGTCTTGCGCCGCCGGCCCCATGTCGACCGCCAGCGCGCGCCGCTTGGCACCACGGAGCATGTCGAGGCAGATGTTGGTCGCGATGTGATGCAACCAGGTCGTCAACCGCGCACGCTGTGGATCGAAGTCGTCCATCCGGCGCGAAGCGCGGATCAACGTCTCCTGAACCGCATCTTCGGAATCCGCTGCCGACCCCAGCAGCCGGTAGCAGTAACCCGTCAACGGCGCACGGTGCGCCTCAAGCTCCTCGTACATTTGCCTTCCGAGTCTAGGGTCGGGTTCCGATCGGGCACGTGGTTTGCCGTCCGGTTTGTCAGTTGGGCCCACGGGTACGCCGCCCGCATGGCAACCACGCACGACACATCCTTTTCCCGTCGCTACGGTCAGGCACGCGCCGCAGCCCTCGGCGTCGCCGCCGGAGTAGCGGCGGCGATCGGCGTGTTGTCCAGCCGTAAGGTCGCGACCACCGTCAAAGTCGGCCAGGGACATGCGCTCAAGCATCGGGTCCTCGATCTGGCATCCGGCGCGATGCAGCGGAAGTACCCGCTGGAGGCCATGAACACCTACCTCAACGGCTTCCACATGTACGCCGACGAGATGGGTCGGCAAGTGGAGGCCTCGCATTTCTGCATTCATCTGCGCCACGATCTACATCAGTGCGTGATTTTCGATCGCAACGCACCGGACGCCCGCTTGATCGGTATCGAATACATCATCAGCGCGGAGCGTTTTCAGAGCCTTCCTGCCGACGAAAAGCGGCTTTGGCACAGCCACCACTACGAAGTGAAGTCCGGCATCCTCGTCGCCCCAGGCGTTCCCGCCATGGCCGAACGCTCCTACTTCACCGACCTGGTGACCACCTACGGCAAGACGTTCCACACCTGGCAATACGACCGCGACGACTTCCCGTACGGAATCCCGCAACTGATGATGGCCTTCACCGACGATGGCCAAGCGCACGAGCGCTTGATCAACGACCGAGACCTCACCCTCGGCATCTCCACGCCGGGCAAGCGGCACGAGCGGGCCGACATTCCGACGCCGGACGTGGCAGCAGACGCCAATCTGTGGGAGAGCGGTCGAACCGTACAGCTGCGCTTGGAGGAAACGGACTTCAAGCGGTAGCTCGGCGGGGCGACTCACACAGAGAGCGTGATCATGAGGCGGTACTGGCGTCGGAACGCCGCCGGTGACTCATGATCGGCTGCGACGGCCGACGATCGCGCGAAATACCGGTTGCGACCGCTCCCCGCAGCCCCGTAGCCTGCCTGCTCCCCAACGCCGTCGGAGGACACAGCGCGTGACGCCTGCTTTCTAGACCTGACACGGTCTTCTGCATTTTCAAGCCGACCTTCTCGTCGGCTGTGCCGGGCTGCCCTGTGCGCCCGGTCGAACAGCGTTTGAGGCCGCGCGGAATCGGCCTCGTGTCAGGTCTAGAGAGATCATGTCTTTACAACCGCACATTGTGCTGCCCTGGTTCATACGACGGACCAGGTTGCCCCTTCTGTCATTGCGCTGCGTGGCATGCCGGTACGGGTGGGCTACCACCGGCCGTGGCCGGTTCCGAGTCAACGCCAACGGCAAGTTGCTGGACGTGTGGCTGCTGGTCCACTGCGTGTCGTGCGAGCGCACCCGCAAACTCACCGTGCACGAGCGCGTACCGGTCAGTTCCCTGAAACCGGCCGAACTGGACGGCTACCACGCCAATGACCCGGACCTGGTGGCGTCCACGCTGGTGGATCCGTCGCTCGCTCGCCGTCACCACTTCGTCCTGGACTGGACGGGTGCTTGGCGGCTGGTCATGGGTTCGGTTTGGCGCGACGACCCGTGGCCGGTTCAGGTCGATGTCGTCTTCGACGATCCGCTCCCCGTGCGCCCGGACCGGCTCATCGCGCACGGGCTCGGCCTCAGCCGGAACGAGGTGCTGCGCCGGATCAAGTGCGACATGGAACTGCGTCGCACCACGAGCACCGGGTTCAGCTTCACCGTCCTGCCGGCTGAGACCTAGTCACCGTCAGGAAACGCTTGCGCGGATCACCTATACCAGGTTTCACTCTCGCCATGGCCGATCTT
>JAJYTA010000035.1 GCA_021793295.1 Actinomycetes bacterium | reverse complement strand
CCGCACTTCGGCATCTATCTGCGTAAGCACGCCACGACGTGACACACCACGGTGCGGGAATGTCGCCGTAGCCGCGCCGGTTGTCCGATTCGCCAGATCGCGACGCGGAAGGGGACATCGATGAGCAGCACCACGGCGCCGGTTCGGAGCTCTCGGTGGTGACGGCTGGCGCCGTCGCCGGCGTCGCGGTCATCGCCTTCGGCCTGGTCATCACCCCGGGTCCGAACCTGATGTATCTGGTGTCCCGGTCCATCAGCCAGGGCCCGGCCGCGGGCTTCACCTCACTGGCCGGCGTCATCGTGGGCTTGCTGTGCTACGTCGCCGCCACCGCTGCCGGACTGGCGGTTCTGTTCGCCGCAGTTCCAGAGCTGTTCCTGGCGGTGAAGATCGCCGGAGCGCTCTACCTGCTGTGGCTGGCCTGGGGCATCGTCCGCGGTGGCCGCCGGGTCTTCGGTTCCGGAGAGCTTCCGAACCACTCGCCGCGCCGGTTGTTCAACATGGGGCTGGCCACCTGCCTGCTCAACCCGAAGGTCGCGCTCATGTACGCGGCGCTGCTGCCGCAGTTCGTTGATCCCGGCCGCGGCCTCCCGAGTGTGCAGATCATGCTGCTCGGACTGGTCCAGGTCGCCGTGGCCGCGACTGTGAACGCCCTGTGGGTCCTGCTGGCCGCGACCGCCAAGAGCCTGTTCAACCGCAGCGAGCTCGCTGACCGAGTGGCACGTTGGGTGACCGGCAGCCTGCTCGGCGGTTTCGCCGTTCACCTGGGGCTCAGCCAGCCGACACACGCGTGACGGCCGCGCTAGGACGGGACCGAGCCGCTGTCTCCACCTCTCTAGCGGAATCTAGTTCTGATCCTAGAGTTCGCTAGACGCGGCGATAGATCACCAGAGTCCGTAGTCGTCGTGGACGATCTGCTCGTCGGGCACTCCTTGGGCGCGCAGCCGTTCGAGGCTCGTGGAGACCATCGAACTGGGACCTGCGACGTAGACGCGGTGTTTCCGCCAGTCGCCATAGGCCGCCACGATGTTGCCCATCAAGTCGGGGCTGCGGTCGGTCGGGCCATCGGGCGAGACCACCGGCACGACGGTCAATCGGCGATAACGCACGCCGATGGACTCCAGGTGTGGCAACGCGTACAGGTGGTCGCGGTCGCGACCGGCGTAGAACACGTGCACCCGGCGGCCGTCCTGGCGCTGCTCGAGCTCTTGGAGCGTGGCCAGCACCGGCGCGATACCGGTGCCACCGGCGATGCAGAGCAGGTCGTTCTCGGAGCGCGGGCTGGCGATGTCGTCCCCCTGCGGCGCACCGAGGTGCAGGATGTCGCCGGGTTCGGTACGCCAGACCAGCGCGCTGCTGACCCAGCCGGCGCCGACCGAGCGCACGTGGAACTCGACCAGTCCGTCATCGCGCGGCGCTGAGGCCATGGAGTACGCCCGCCAGATCTTCGGCCGTCGCGGCGACGTGATGGAGGCATATTGGCCCGGGCGGTAGGGGAAGTCGGTGTGCGGGCGGACCTGAATGATCGCGAGCTCGTCGAGGATCCGGCGGTGATAGACCACCTCGGCGTCCCACCACGGCGGCGAGATGACGGCATCACGGGCCGCAGCGCTGGACATCGCCATCGCCACGGCGTCGTACGCCTCGATCCAGGCCTGCTCGTGCCTCGGCTGCCACTTGTCGCCGAGCATGTTGCGCAGCGCCAGGATCAGCGCGGTTCCCAGCGGTGCGTAGTGCTGGTCGATGACGCCGAACTTGCGATGATCGCGGCCGAGACCCTCGAGGTAGGGCACGAGCTCGTCGCGGTTGTCGGCGGTGCCGACGATACGCACCAGAGCACCGAGCAGACGCGAGCGCTGCACCTCCATGCTGGGCCCGAACAGCTCCCGGGCCTCGGGAGCCAGCGCGAAGAAGCGGCCGTAGAAATCGACGCCGAGCTCGTCCAGGCGGTCGCCGACCATGGCCAGCGTCTCCCGTAGCGCTTCGGTGTCGAAGCCCATCGAGCGCACTTGTGGTTCGGCGCTCGCCCGCGCATGGTCCGCGGCAGCACGCCGCGTGGCATGGGCGTCGGCCGCATGGCGGTGGACGTTCTCAGTGTCTCGTTCGCCGTACAATTCGTGGACCTCCGCCACCCGGTCGTCCCCACGCATCGGCTCCTCAGTGTCCACCTGAACCTGATCGACGCCGAACCAGGCGGCGTCGTCCTCGCCGTCACGCGACTCCCCGTCAAACGAAGCGCCGGCGTCGAATCCGGCCGCATCGATCACCGCGTCGCCTGTGGCGCCCCCCGTGCGCCCACCTTTCGGCCCGCGTCGTCCCGAAGACCGGGTGTGAGTCCACATCGTCATCCTCTCCGCCCCGGCCCTAACTTAGCGTTCCGCCGGCAACTTCGACACGGAAGGAAGAGGCACGGACGGACATAACAGCGCGAGGAGGGCATCGCCACCGACGCCGTATGCGTCGCCCAGCTGCGCGTGCATCTGCATAACCCCTGGTTACCTAGGGTGACGATGAACCCGATCGGCCTGCGACTACGTTGATGACGCAGCGTGAGAAATGACAGAATCACATCTCAACATGTGGACTATACGTCGCCGGGCATGGTTCACTGGCGAAAGGTTTGGCGATGCTCGTGAGTGGGCACCACTTCACAGCGGGTGTGCGTGCGTTCGGCGGAAGGAGTGCGACCAGTGGGCCGAGTGGTGGCCGCGAAACGTGAGGCTCGAACCGACCACGTTCGAGCCATCGAGCTGACCAGCGCGGTCAGCAGCGTGCCGCACGCGCGCCATGTGGTCGCCGACGACCTCAAGCACAGCGGTCTGCCCGCATCGGTCATCGAGAACGCGCTGATCGTGGTGACCGAACTCGTCACCAACGCGATCCTGCACGCGCAGCCGATCCGCTCCGGCGATCTGCCACCGGCCGTGGGCTTGAAGTGGACCGTCGTGGACGATCGCATCATGATCAATGTCACCGACGGTGGCGGTCCGGAGCGTCCGCAGTTGCGCCAGCCCGGTTCGGCAGACGATGACGGGCGTGGGCTGTCCATCGTCGATGCCGTGGCGCTCGAGTGGGGCGTCGATTCCGAACCTGGCCGGGTCAGCGTGCACGCGCTCGTCGGCCCGTGGAACCCGTCGCCTTGAAGTCGACGGTCCGTACTGACCAGGTGGCGGCGACCCGATACGCTCGCCAGTTGTGACTGCGAGTACTGAGGTCCCTGAAGTCGGCCCGCGGCAGCCGTGTCCCTGCGGCTCCGGCAAGCGCTACAAGGTCTGTCACGGCAAGCGCGCCCGCGATGCCGGACGGCACTACGTCGCGCGTCCCTTCGCCGGCCTACCCGGCGAATGCGACTGGGTGGCCATGCGCGAGATCGTCTCCGCGGCCACCGCGACGATTTCCCTGACCGGCGAACATGCCGACCGAAGCGTCGTCGTGTGCACCCTGCTGCCGGGGGCGGCGCCGGCGTTGGTTCGTGACAACGGTGAGATCCTGCTCGCCTTGCAGACCGTGGCCGCCAGTGGCGATCCCGCCGCCGATTTGGGGCACGTCCTCACGACCGCGTTGGCCGCCGAGCCCGGCGGCCCGGTCGACCCCGGGCCGCGGCCACCTGAGGCGCCGCGGCTGCACGATCTGATCGATCTCGACGCCGATTTCGACGTGACCGTTCACGACGGTTTCGACTACTGGCTCGACCCGGAGTCGACACCACCGGTAGAGGTCCGCTCGGCGCTCGACGAAGCCAACTCCGCCATCGTCCCGGCGGCCCGGCTGACCTCGGTGACCGCCGCGTACTGGTGCAGCCTCGGCGACCGCGACCAGGTGCGATGGGTGCTTCCCCATGACGAGGAGCCGCTGCTGGACGGATTGGCCCGGCTGCGCGCTGCCGGTGCCGACAACCTCGGCGAGGGAACCCGGCTGCTGGGCACGTTCCGCACGAACGGCGTGCTCGTCCCGGTATGGGATCTGGTCGACGGCACGCCCGCGGCCGACGTGGAGGAGCCGGCTGCCGCGTTCGGCGAGCGGCTGACCGCGGCGGTGGCCGACAGCACCCCCCTCGACCGTGACCAGCGTCGCGCCCGCTCAGGGCTGGCCAACCGCCAGGTGACCATCCGCTGACATCGCCGCCCTGGCGGTACCGCCGGGTGCTCGCGCTCCGGACACGAGAGCCCGCACGCGAAAGACCCCGACCGCTCACGACGGGGGAACATGAGCGATCGGGGTCTTGATCCAGACTACTAGCGATTCGCGCCAGAAGAACGACAGAATGAGAACTTCTTTGTTTTCATGACGTTACGGTCTGGTCTCAACCGGAAGCTGCGGCCCCGTCCGTCACGCGTCCGGGCGATTTTCGCCGCCGGATCGACTCGATTCGCGTCGAATCGGACACGACATGCATCGCGGCCCTCCGCGCCCGGAACCCACCTCGCTCCCGGCGATGCGCACCACCTCGATACCGGCGTCCTCGAGCTGTGCGTTGGTCTCGATGTTGCGCTCGTAGGCCACGGCCAGTCGGGGTCCGATGGCCAGCGTGTTGTTGCCGTCGTCCCACTGCTCCCGCTCGGCGGTCACCGGGTCGAGCCCGGTTTCGATCATGCGCAGCGCATCGATCCCCATGGCCTTGGCCGCGGCCTCCAGGAAGGGCGCCGGCTGGTCGACGACGATGTCGTCGTCGTCCCACCGCACGGGCAGCGCAGTCAGCTCGTCAGCCACGTTGGGGTACATGAGGATCGCGTCTTCGTCCACCATCGTGCACACGGTGTCCAGGTGCATCGTCGCGCGGTCCTGCGCGATCGGCACGGCCAGCACGGTGTGGGCCAGTCCTCGACTCAGCACGTTGCGGGCCAGCCGTTCCACACCGGCCGGTGTGGTCCGCTCGCCGGTGCCGACCGCGACCACCCCCTGCCCGAGCAACAGCACATCGCCGCCTTCGAGGCTCTCCAACTCCGGCCCGTACACCCGCTCGACGCCGGCGAAGCGCGGATGATGGCGGTAGATGGCCGACGTCAGGCTGGTCTCACGCTTGCGAGCGGCCATCGCCAGGCTGGTCACTGCCACCCGGTCGCCGATCCACAGCGCGGAGTCGCGGGTGAACAGCAGGTTCGGCAGCGGGTCCACGACGAAGTCGTGCTGGTCGGTCAGGCCGTAGACGAGCCCCCGGCCGCCGCTGAGTTCCTCCGGCGCGATACCGGCCACGAGGACCTGGGCGAGGTCCTCCGGGTGCAGCGCGTCCAGATGCGCGCGCAGCACCGCCCGAAGGGTGTCGCCATGCCGCGGGTCCGCCAGCACGGCGTCGATACACTCGCGCCGGGCCGGCTCGATGGCGAGCGCCTCGATGAGCAGGTCGACGAGGTAGATCACTTCAACGCCGTGCTGGCGCAGAACCTCGGCGAAGGCATCGTGCTCGTCCTGCGCGCGACCGACCCACGGGATGCCGTCGAACAGGAGAGTGTCGTTGTTGCGCGGCGTCAGCCGCTTCAGCTCAGCCCCCGGCCGGTGCAACAGGACCGTACGCAGGCGGCCTACTTCGTTGTCGACGGTCCCCACCGGGTCCGTACTCATCGAGGTCATCATCGCTGCTGAGGTTACGCCAACCCGAGCAGTGGCAACATGGACCATCAGGCGTGGCCGTCACCACCGTCCCGGCGCTTCTAAGCTAGGCGGTCATGACCAACCACGAGGCGCACGTCCAGGGTGTCGCAGCCATCATTCCGGCCAAGGACGAACAGCAACGCATCGCTGCGACGGTGACAGCCACGGCGTCCCTGGCCGAGGTCGACCTCGTCGTCGTGGTGGATGACGGCTCCACCGACCGCACCTCGCCGGCGGCGGCCGAAGCCGGCGCCGTCGTCGTGGGGCATTCCCGCAACCGGGGCAAGGCTGCGGCGATGGAGACCGGGGCGACGGCCGTGGCCGCCATGGAGGCCCGCGAGAGCGACCGCACGGCGCCGCGCGCGCTGCTCTTTCTCGACGCAGATCTGGAAGACACCGCCGCCAACGCGGGACCGTTGACGACTCCGGTGACCAGCGGCGAGGCCGACATGACGATCGCCGTGCTGCCGACGCAGCGGACCGCGGGGGGCGGGCGTGGCCTGGTGGTCGACCTGGCCCGCAACGGCATCGAACGCGCGACGGGCTGGCGCCCCACCCAGCCGCTGTCCGGTCAGCGCTGCCTCACGCGCGCCGCGTTCCAGGCGGCGCTGCCGCTGGCACCGGGTTTCGGCGTGGAGACGGCGTTGACGATCGACCTGCTGCGGCAGGGCATGCGGGTCGTGGAGGTGGAGGTGGAGTTCCACCACCGAGTGACCGGCACCGACCTGGCCGCTCAACTCCACCGTGCCCGCCAGTACGCCCATGTCCTGCGGGCGCTCGCGGCGCGGGGCATCCCGCCGTCGCTGCCGGCCCGCCTGCGCCGCACCCGCTGAAGCTAGGGGCCGGAACGACTGACCAGTTCAGGATCTTCGACAGGTATCGGCGCGGCACGCTGTGCGGCCGCGACCGCGGTGACAGCGAGTGGCACGCCCACGGTGAGCAGCAGCGCCGGCACGATGATGCCGGAATCGTTGGCGGCGAACCCGGCGGCGCCGGTGAGCAACGCCGACCACACCATGTAGGGCATCAGTGGCCAGCCGCGGATCGTCAGCCGGACCCCGGCGACGTCGGAGCGCATCAACCAGAGGATGACCAGGTAGGCGATCGGCACGATCCACCCGTAGCTCGGCCAGCGCGACAACGTGCCGATCGAAGCCTCGGCCTTGCGCAGGATGACCGTCATCGCTTGGCCGGAGAGCACATCGGCGAAGAAGCTGCCGAAATGCGTGCGCGATCCCGGCGGACGCAGCCAGTCGAGCCAGGCGAAGGCGAAGAACAAGACGGTGGCCCCGAACCCGGCCAGGGCGATGCGCAGGACGGTGACGCGGGTCCCGAGCGTGCCCATGACCAGGACGGCGAAGCCGGGAATCGCGGCGAGAATGCCGCCGACGTCGGCGCCGGCTTGCGGCGCGCCGTCGACCACGACGGCGACCAGACCGACCGCCGCGACGGCGACGGCGGCGACCCGGCGGCTGTGCCCTCGATCGATGAGCCACTGGCCCAGCGCCGCCGCAGCCACCAGGCTCGCCACCACGAAGATCGCGAACGGGATGTTGCCGAATCCGTAGAAGCGCCCGGCGACCAGCGGCGACAGACCCAGCAGGCTGCTCTGCTGCAGTGTGGAGCCGCTGGCGACGTCCACGGCCAGCACCGTCGCGGTCACCCCGGCGACGACACCCGGCGGGCCATACAGCCGGCGCCGCCACGGCCCGGCCAGCGCGACGACGGTCAGCGCGAGGGTGAAGGCGACGATGGAGGCCCACAGCACGGCGCTCGGCTGATCCTGTCGCCACCACCGGCTGAGATTGGCCAGGTACGACGCCACCGGCGCGGCAGCGGCGGCCAGCGCCACGACCTGGACCACGCGCAAGATCGCCGGCCTGCTGCCATCGCCGCGGCGACGCAACAGCAGGAGTGCGCCCAGCGCGATCACCAGGTGCCCGATGCCCAGGATCTGGAAGAACGGCCCGGACTGGGTCCGGTAGATGTCAGCGCCCCGGTCGACGCCGACGAGCGCCGTGATGGTCTCTTCCGACGTGCCCGGGTGCGCTCCCGCGGTGGTCCAGGGCCGGCCGGAGAAGTCCTGGGACGGATCCTGCGCCCCGGCGTAGGCGAGCAACGTCGGAGCCACGTCGGTGAGCTGGACGAGCCCCTTCCAATGTGTCGACGACGACGTGAGCCATTCGGCTCCGAACTCGCCGCCACCGACCTGCGGACCGGCGGCGATCGCGGCGCGCAACCCCGCGGGCGGGACCGGGTTGGGCTCGTCGGGCAGGGGTACGGCCGTGGCCGAGCTGTCGGCCAACCCGGCGATCAGGACGGCGGTGTCGGCTGGGAGCTCGGCGACGATGTCAGCGACCAGCCGGTCGATGCCTCGGGCGACCTGCCGACGAGACTCTCGCTGCTCCTGCTCCTCGGCTTCCTCACTTCCGGCCGGCGCCGGCGGCGGCAACCCGCCGAGGTCGACGACGGTGACGGGACACTCGCTCAGCAGCGACCGGTCCACGCCCGAGCTGAGCGGCCGGTACGAACTCACGTGCCCGGTGGAGTCGGCCAGCGCCATCGCCGCTCCCGGCCCGACCGCGGTGGCGCACGAGCCGGTCTCGGCGATCCGGTCGCCGAGCAGGCCGATCTGGGCGTTGTACGAGTTCTCGTCCTGCTGCTGTTGCAGGGCCCGCCAGCCAGGTACCACGACGCCGCCGCCTTCGGTCGCGGTCGGGTCGGGTGGGCGGCGGCAGAACCGGTCGTTCTCGTTGTCGGCGTCGGTGTCCTGAAGGTCGGTGGCCCGGCTCCCGGCGCTGACGGTGAGCCAGCCGTCGACCACACAGGTGCGTGAGCGCACCGTACGCACGGTCAACGACGCCGCAGCCTGCGAACCGGTCATGTCATGCAGCGTCGGCATGTCCTCGGCTGTGACGTCGGGCCATTCGAGTCCGGCGATGCCGATGAGCACCACGCCGGGCTGGGATGTCCCGTCGTCCTCGGGCGTGCCGGCCGCGTGAGCCGACGGCGCGCTCACGCCCATGGTGGACAGGACGACCGCGGTCAGGCTCGCCGCGACGAAGATCAGGCGCGCGAAGACCCGGCTCGCGCCCGCCGGAAGCGGCCGGGAGCCTGCGCTGTCGCGGTGGGCCCGATCTGCGTGCATCAACGTTGACGGTATCCGGATCGATCGCATCGGCATGCGGCGACGGTTCGAATTGTGGCCAGGCTGTCACACTCCACGGGCGCCACCAGCGCCGACCGTCGTTCCGGCACCGGTGGCACCCCGTTCGACCGGTACATCATCGCAGTGGCGCGCAGTGGTCGGCATCGTCACACCCCGATCCGCACATCTGCCATGGGTGGACCGGTGAGCCGCTAGGCTTGCGATGGTGACCGCAGACCGAACTCCGACGTACGGGTACCTGGGACCCGAAGCGACATTCACCGAGGCGGCAGCGCTGCGTATGCCTGCTGTCGCCGGCGCGCGCCTCGTGCCGTGCGCCACGGTGCACGCCGCCTTCACCGCGGTGCGCGCTGGTGACCTCGCCGGAGCGGTCGTGCCGCTCGAGAACTCCGTCGAGGGATCGGTCAACGCGACCCTGGACGAGTTGATCCGTGGCGAGCCGCTGTACGTGACGGCCGAGGTGCTGTTGCCGGTGACGTTCACGCTGCTCGTCCGGCCGGGAACCGACCTCGCCGACATCCGCAGGATCGTCACGCACCCGGTGGCCGAGGCGCAGTGCCGGACGTGGATCGCCGCCAAACTGCCCGAGGCGACGGTCGACCTCGGTTCGTCCACGGCGGCCGCAGCCGAAGCCGTCGCCGCACGCAAGCCCGGCCCGCACGGCGAGCCCTACGACGCCGCCATCGCCGCGCCGCTGGCCGGCGAGCGCTACGGCCTCGAGGCCGTGGCGACGGACATCGGCGAGGACTCCGACGCGCTGACCCGATTCGTCCTGGTCACGCCGCCGCGAACGCCCGGCATGCCCACGGGGTCGGACAAGTCGAGCCTGGTCGCCTACATCCGTGACGACCACCCCGGCGCCTTGTTGGAGATTCTCGAGCAGTTCGCGACCCGAGGCGTCAACCTCAGTCGCATCGAGTCGCGCCCCACCGGCAACGGCATGGGCCGGTACTGCTTCGCCATCGACGTGGAGGGGCACGTCGCCGATGCCCGCGTCGGCGAGGCCATGATGGGGCTGCGCCGCATCTGCGCGAACGTCCGTTTCCTGGGCTCGTACCCCCGCGCGGACGGCGTGCATCCCCCGGTGCGGCCCGGCACGTCCAACGCCGACTTCCGCGATGCCGCCGCCTGGCTCGACGAACTACGCGGCTGACCCTGCCCCGCCCCCTCTTGAATGATCATGTTCACTTGCCAATTCCCTGCTGCACCACCCGTGCACGCCTCGTGGTGCAACAGAACCCCTCGTGGTGCGTGAAACCCATACGCCAAGTGCCGGTCGCGGCGGCTACCCTCTGAAGGATGCTGGATCCCCAACTCATCCGTGAAGACCCGGATCGCGTGCGCGCCTCACAGCGGGCAAGAGGCGAGAGCGTCGACATCGTCGACCAACTGCTCGCCGCCGACGAAGCACGCCGGTCCTCTCTCACCGAGTTCGAGCGGCTCCGCGCAGAGCAGAAGGCCATCGGCAAACAGATCCCCCGCGCCACCGGCGATGAGAAGCAGACGCTTCTGAGCCGAGCCAAGGAAATCTCCGCCCAGGTCAAAGCGGCCGAAGCCGCCGCCGCCGAGGCGCAGCAGCGCTTCGACGAGCTCGCCTTGATCCCGTCGAACGTCGTCGTCGACGGCGTGCCGCCCGGCGGCGAGGACGATTACGTCGTGCTCCGCGAGGTGGGCGACAAGCCGGAGCTGCCGACGGTACGCGACCACCTGGAGCTCGGCGAGGGCCTGCGCGCCATCGACACCGAACGCGGCGCCAAGGTGTCCGGAGCTCGGTTCTACTTCCTGACCGGCGTCGGGGCCCAGCTGGAGCTGGCGATCCTCAATCTCGCGATCGACACCGCGATCGGCGCCGGGTTCGTGCCGACCATCCCGCCGACGATGGTGCGTCCGGAGATCATGCGCGGCACCGGCTTCCTCGGCGCGCACGCCGACGAGGTGTACCGCGTCGAGGCGGACGATCTCTACCTCGTCGGCACCAGCGAGGTTCCGCTCGCGGGCTACCACAGCGACGAGATCCTCGATCTCTCCGGCGGGCCGCTGCGCTACGCCGGCTGGTCGGCGTGCTACCGCCGGGAAGCGGGCTCGTACGGCAAGGACACCCGGGGCATCATCCGCGTGCATCAGTTCCACAAGGTCGAGATGTTCTCGTACTGCCGGGAGGCCGACGCCGCCGACGAGCACGAGCGCCTGCTCGCCCTCGAGGAGCAGATGATGGCCGCGGTCGAGCTGCCCTACCGCGTCATCGACACCGCCGCGGGCGACCTCGGGTCCAGCGCGGCCCGCAAGTTCGACATCGAGGCCTGGCTGCCCTCGCAGGCGCGATGGCTCGAGCTCACCTCCACATCGAACTGCACCACGTTCCAAGCGCGCCGGCTCGGCGTGCGCGAACGCACCGAGCACGGCACGCGGACCGTCGCCACGCTCAACGGAACGCTGGGGACCACCCGGTGGATCGTGGCGATCCTCGAGAACCATCAGCTCGCCGACGGCTCGGTCCACGTTCCAGCGGCGCTGCGGCCGTACCTGGGTGGACGTGAGCTGTTGAAGCCGGTCACTGCATGAGCGAGGCGTTCGGCTGGAGCCCCGGGCTCGTCGCGCTGGACGTCGACGGCACCATCGTGGGCTACGAGGGGTTCGGCAGCATACCCAGCCCCGCCGTGGTGGAGTCGGTGGGACGAGCGCGCGACGCCGGGGCGAACATCGTCATCGCGACGGGCCGGTCGATGCACTCTACGACGTACCTGTTCGACCTGCTCGGGCTGGACAAGGGGTTCGCGGTCTGCTCGAACGGCTCCGTGGTGATCGACGTGGCCACCTCCGAGCCCGTCGACGTCGTGACGTTCGACATCGGCGACCCGGTCCGCTACTTCACCGAGCAGATTCCCGACGCCGTGCTCGCCGTGGAGGAGCTCGGCCGCGGTTTCCGGGTCACCGGCGAGTTCCCTGCCGGTGAGATCGACGGGGAGGTCACCGTCGTCGACCACGACGACCTGATCGCCGAGCCGGTGACCCGCCTGGTGGTGCGCTGGCCCAACGGCGACCGCGACCGGCTCCGGGAGATCGCGGCTGGGTCCGGGCTGCCGAGCGTCGACTACGCCATCGGGCATTCTGCTTGGCTCGACATCATGCCCGTCGGTATCTCCAAGGCGGCCGGTCTCGAACAAGCGGCGGCGCGGTTGGAGATGACAGCCGCGGACGCGTTGGCCGTCGGCGACGGTCACAACGACATCGAGATGTTGATGTGGGCCCACGTCGGCGTCGCCATGGGGCAGTCACCGGACGAGGTCAAGGCCGTCGCCGACCACGTGTGCGGCCCGGTCGAGGACGACGGACTGGCGACGTTGCTCGACGGCTACTTTCCGCGGCCGTAGACCGTCAGCTCGCCCTTGTCAACCCCACGACCAGCGACGATACCGGTGGACAGGGCCGGACGGACGGCGACGCGCCAGCCGTGTGGTCCGGGTCTCCGGGCGGGTGTTCTACAGTGACCGGACACGGGGCGCAACATGATCATTCCTATGCGAGGGGCAGCATCTCGATGGCAGACACACTGAAGGACATTTTGCTCGATCCGGACCGGCGCCCGGCCGTGGTCAGCGACCTGCACGCGCTCGTCGACGCCGAGATGGCGGACAAGGGCGGCGTCTCGGGGATGGCCGTCAAAGGCGGATACTCCGTGCTGAACAAGATGAATTCGCGGTTCGTCCCGGACGCCATCGACAGCATGCTCGACGCGTTCGTGGAACGCGCCGAGCCGTTCTATGCCGATTTCCGGGCCAGCGGCGGCGGCTCGCTGGAGAGTTACTTCGCGAGCCGCCCCACCGAGGTGGCCGACGCCTTGCTCGGCGTCACTGACGACCGCGCCAAGGCGTCGCAGCGCGAGAGCGTCAAGAAGGTTTACGCCAAGCTTCGTCCGCAGGCGCAGAAGCACGTCCAGGAAGCGCTGCCGCGGTTGGCTGGCGTGATCGAGCGACACGCCACCGCCGCCGCCTGACGACGTACTCCTACAGGTACATGCCGCCGCCGGTGTGCCCCTGCTTCTCGGCGTCACTGCCGGGTTGTCCAGGGGCGAGCCGCGCACCTTGGGGGAGCGCTCGGCGCATCTGTTCCAGCTGAGCGCGCGCGGCCATCTGCTGGGCGAACAGGGTGGTCTGGATGCCGTGGAACAGGCCTTCGAGCCAGCCGACGAGCTGGGCCTGGGCCACCCTGAGCTCGGCGTCGGTGGGCACGTCCTCCTGATTGAACGGCAGTGCCAGCCGCTCGAGCTCCTCGGTGAGTTCCGGCGCCAGGCCGTCCTCGAGCTCGTCCAGCGAAGCCCGATGGATCTCGCCCAGCCGCCGGCGGCTGGCTTCGTCGAGCGGGGCGGCCTTCACTTCGTCCAGCAGCTGCTTGATCATGCTGCCGATGCGCATGACCTTCGCCGGCTGCTCGACGAGGTCGGTGAGTGCGCGCTGCTCGCTGTCGCTGTCCGGCGAGGCTTCCACAGCCATCCCCTCCGGTCCTACGACCACGACCTTGCGGTTGTCGTCACCAGGTTGTGTTTTGGCGTTCTCGTTGGGCTCCGTCATGACTCCATCCTTACGCGCGTCTCGGCGTCGATGCACACTCGTGGCCACATTGTGCGCCAGTCGACTCGCCCTGCACGTGATCAGTACCCGTTCAGCGGGCTGATACCGCCTCGGCGTAGTCGAGCCATCGCAGCTCGGCCTCGGTCCGCAGGGTCATCGCTTCCAGGATCAGCAGTTGGGCGGTGTCGCCCGTGGCCTCGGCCGACGCCTTGCGCTCGCTGAGCTCGCGCAAGCCTCGCTCGGCCTCATCACGTTGCACACGCACGACGGCATCGACATCGACGCCCGGAGTGTTCGCGGCCAGCGCGACTTTGACGGCCAACTCGTCCCGAGGGCGCTCGCCGGTGACGACGGGGGTCACGAACCAGGCGGCGAGCTCGGCCTGCCCGGTATCGGTGAGCCGGTAGACGATCTTGCTCTCGCCGTCGTCGGCGGCACCGGCCTGCTCGACCAATCCGTCCCGCTCGAGCCGCGCCAACGTCGTGTACACCTGGCCGACGTTGAGCGACCAGGTGAACCCGGTTGATCGCTCGAATTCGTGCCGCAACTGATAGCCGTACATCGGTGCTCGCTCGAGCAGAGCCAGCAACCCGTGAGGGACGGACATGTATACCATGTATACATACGCAGTATGCAACGTCAAGCCGCGGCCGCTGGACCAACGGTTGAGCTGCCAGAATGGCGGCATGACGGATGTGCTCGAACAGGCGCGCCACCTCATGCGATCCCGTGACCGGACGGTCCTGGGTATCGTCGGGCCACCGGGTGCGGGCAAGTCGACGCTGGCCGAACGGCTCGTCGCCGAACTCGGCGACGCCGCCGTCCTGGTGCCGATGGACGGCTTCCACCTCGCTCAGGCGGAGTTGCGACGGCTCGGGCGAGCCGAGCGCAAGGGCGCACCCGACACCTTCGACGCGCACGGCTATGCCGCGCTGCTGCGTCGAGTTCGAACGGCCGGCGACGACGAGGTCGTGTACGCACCCGCGTTCGACCGTTCGCTCGAAGAGCCGATCGCGGGCGCCATCGCCATCGAGCGCTCAGCGCGGCTGATCGTGACCGAGGGCAATTACCTGCTGCTCGATCACGGTCCGTGGGCAGCGGTACGCCCGCTGCTCGACGCCGTCTGGTACGTCGACGTCGACGACGAGGTACGCCGGCAGCGGCTGGTGCGGCGCCACACAACCTTCGGCCGCACCGACGAGGAGGCGCTGGCCTGGGTGAACGCGGTCGACGAACCGAACGCCGCGCAGGTGGCGAAAACCCGGGAGCGAGCCGACCTCATCGTCGGGTGAGCTCAGCGGGCGGCCGACGGATTGGTCGGCACGGTGGATTCCTCGGCGACCCCCAGGGGGATCGGCCACGTGTCCGGGCTGTCGACCGAGGCGACCAAGTCGGCGAGGCCGACGGGCCAGACCGGTCGAGCGGTCTGGCGCAGCTCTTCCAGGCTCCACCAGCGGTACCCGATGACGGTCTGCAGTTCCTCGTCGGTCCAGCCCTCCGGGGACACCTCGATGGCCGGGGTGAGCGCGACGAAGAAGGTCTCGGTCTGCACGACGATCTTGTCGGAGTAGGCGTGCACGACGGTCCGTTCCGCCGCCGGTCCCTGCAAGTCGGCAACCGGTATCCGCAACCCGGTCTCCTCGGACACCTCGCGCGAGGCCGCCGCCAGCAGCGACTCCCCAGGCTCCACCCCGCCGCCGGGGGTGATCCAGAACGTCGGCGATCCGGGCGCCGACGGGTCGCTGTCTTCGAACAGCAGGACTCGGCCGTCCGGGTCGGCCAGGACGACCCTGGCCGTGTGCCGGTGCGTGATCGGACGATCGAGGTCGGACTCCAACGGCATGACCACGTTGGCCAGGGTACGCTCGATGTCGGCCCGGATGACAGCTGGTGTCGGGAATGGTCATCACCTGCCCACGTCCCAGCAGGTCACCAGCGGCGTTCAGATGGCGAGCACCACCTTGCCCAGGTGGCCACCGGCCTCGACGATCCGGTGCGCATCGGCGGCTTCGGACATCGGCAGCACCTGGTCGACCACCGGCGCGACGGCACCGGATTCGACCATCGGCCACACGTGCGTCCGCACCTGCTCGACGATCTGCGCCTTCTGCTCGGGGGACCGGCTGCGCAACAGGCTGCCGGTCACCGTGGCCCGCTTCGCCATCACCGCGGCGATGTTCAACTCCGCGGCGCGTCCGCCCTGCAACCCGATGACCACCAGGCGCCCGTCGGGGGCCAACACGTCGATGTTGCGGGAGAGATACTTCGCCCCGATGATGTCGAGCACGACGTCCGCGCCGTTGCCGTCGGTCGCCGAGCGCACGGCGTCGACGAAGTCCTCGTGCCGATAGTTCACCAAGATGGACGCCCCCAGCCGGGCACACTCGTCGAGCTTGGCCGGCGAACCCGCCGTCACCGCGACCACGGCGCCCAACGCCGCGCCGATCTGGATCGCCGCCGTCCCGACGCCACTTCCCCCGCCGTGTACCAGCAGCACCTCGCCGCTGCGGATCCCGGCCGTCATCACCACGTTCGACCACACCGTGCTCATGACCTCCGGCAGCGCGGCCGCCGTCACGACGTCGACGCCGGCCGGCACCGGCAGCACCTGCCCGGCCGGTACGGCGACGCGTTCGGCGTAACCGCCGCCGGCCAGCAACGCGCACACCTCGTCGCCGACCCGCAGGCCGTGGACGTCCGGGCCCACCTCGCTGATGGTGCCGCTGCACTCCAGTCCCGGCCACGGCACCGCGCCGGGCGGCACCGCGTAGTGTCCCTGGCGTTGCAGAATGTCCGCGCGGTTCACCGCTGAAGCGGCGACGTCGATGATCACCTCGTCGGGCCCGCAGGTGGGTTCGTCCACCTCGGCCCATTCGAGCACCTCGGGACCACCTGGCTCGGTGATGACGACAGCGTGCACGTAGACCTCCTCAAATGCCCGGTGGGCGGTCGGCGGGATCGCCGGGTTCGGTCGTGGCCTCGTCGTCGGCAGCCGGGCTGCCTGACCGCCGCGCCCACGGAAAGTCCCCGGAGGCACGAACCACGATCAGCCGGTCGCCCCGCACGAGGTGTCCGATGGCCGGCGAGTGGAACGGCAACTCGGCGCCGTCGCGGATGACGGCCACGACGAGGTCGTTGAGCTGTCGCGGCTGCTTGCCCTCCTCGCGCGGCGTCACGACCCGCTCGGCGACTTCGAGGCCCGTGCCCGACGTGGTCAGGTCTTCGAGTACGTGCCCCAGTGCGGGACTGACGGTCGCCAGTCCGAGGATGCGGCCCACGGCGTCCGACGACGTCACGATCTCGTTCGCGCCGCTCTGGCGAACCAGGTTGACGTTGTCGGCTTCGCGGACCGACACGATGATCTCCGCGTCCGGGTTGAGCTGACGACAGGTGAGCGTCGTCAGGACGGCGGCATCGTCGCGCGCGGTGCTGATGATGATGCTGCGCGCCGTGGGCACGTGGGCGCGGCGGAGTACGTCGGCCCGCGTGCCATCGCCGTGGACCGCGACGAGGCCGGCGTGGTTCGCCTCGGCGATCGCCGCGGGATTGGGATCGACGACGACCACGGACTCGGCCGAGATCTCGTTGGCCAGCAGAGTCGCCACCGCGCTACGTCCCTTGACCCCGTAGCCGATCACGACCGTGTGATCGCGCAACTTCTTCCTCCAGCGATTGAGCCGCATCTGTTCCCGGCTGCGGGCGGTCAGGGTCTCCAGCGTGGTGCCGATCAGGATGATCAGGAACATCACCCGCAGCGGCGTGATGAAAACGATGTTGATCAGCCGCGACTGGGGTGTGACCGGCGAGATGTCGCCGTAGCCGGTCGTCGACAGCGACACGGTGGTGTAGTAGAAGGCATCGAGCAGGCTGACCCGGCCGTCGACGTCGTCGTTGTAGCCGTCGCGGTCCAGCCACACGAGCAGCGCCGCCGCGATCAGGACGCCGATGGCGATCACGACCCGCTTGCCGAACTGCCGAAGCGGGTCGACCTCCTCGTCCATCGTCGGCAGGTGGACGGAGCCTTTGGTCTCCACGGTTGCTGACGCTAGTCGACGTACATCGCGCTCGCGCGGGTGCTCACCCTCGTGTCACGACAATGGCGGGGTCGCGGCGTCGGGAGCGGCCGGCCCGGCGCCCCAGTCGCGGGCCAACTCGCCCGCGGTGTCGAGCGACGACGTGACCGCGGCGTCCCCGCCGCCGCGCAGGGCCGCGGCGTATCCCGCGACGAACGCCGTGACCGGCGCGGCCGGGCGTTCGACGTTGTGCGCGGCGTCTTTGGCGAGATCCAGGATGCCGCCCACGTCGACGTCGTCCACCGGGACACCGAGTTGCTCACACAGTGCGCTGACCCAGGCTTCCATCAGTGCTCACGCTCCACGTCGATCTCCTCCGTCTCCGCTCGTCCGGGCCGAGTCTGCCATCGTGCCAGGTCGTCCGGGGTGTCGATATCCGATGTGCCGGGAAGGTCAGCAACCGTGATCACGGTCAGTCTGGGCAGTACCCGATGGAAGGCTTGATCACGCGGATCGCTGATGGCGATCACAGCGGCCCGCAGCGCCTCCGCCCGGTACGCGCCCACCAGTGGCTGGACCCGGCCGCCGGCGTCGGCCGCGAGGGCGGCGTCGGCGTCGTCGGCAGATTCCAGCGCGTCGATCAGCCGTGCGACCTGTGCTGCGGTGATCGATGGCAGGTCCGCGGCCAGCACCACCACGACATCCGGCGCTGTCGTCGTCGCCGTCAGGCCGGTGTGCAGGGCGGCCAAGGGACCGCTGCCGGGAGGATCCTCGCGCGTCCACCGCACCGGCCGTGCGGTCGAGCGTTGCGGTCCGACGACCACGACTTCGGCCGAGCCTGCGCATGCCTCGACGGCACGGTCGAGAAGGGTGCGCCCGCCGACGACGATGGCCGGCTTGTCGCGTCCGCCGAGCCTGCGCCCCGCTCCGCCGGCCAGGATCACCGCGCTCCAGCGCGTCGTCACGGACCTGCCGCAGCCGTCAGCGTCGGCCACGGGCGCCGGTGGCGCAAGGCGGGGTTGCGGTCGCGGGCGGTGGCGATCCGGTCGGCTTCGACGGTGGACACGATGATGCCTTCGTCCGCGCCCAGGGCGGCCACGGCGACCCCCATCGGGTCCACGAGCATGCTCCGGCCGCAGTACGCCTTCCCGCACTGGGCCGCGGCTGCGACGTAGACGGTGTTCTCGATGGCGCGGGCGCGCAGCAGGGTCTCCCAGTGGTCCTCTTTGAGCGGCCCGCGCACCCAGGCGGCCGGGATGACGAGCACGTCCGCCCCGGCTTCGACCAACGCCCGCGACTGCTCCGGGAAACGGAGGTCGTAGCAGGTCAGCAGGCCGAGCTTGAGACCGTCGACCTCGACGAGCGCCGGGACCGGGTCACCTGCGGCGAGGCGGTCGGACTCGCGGTAGCCGAACGAGTCGTACAGGTGGGCTTTGCGGTAGGTGCCGATGACGTCGCCGTCCGGGGCGACCGCGACGAGGGTGTTGTAGGGACGGTCGGGGTCCGGTGAGCTCTCGAACATCCCGGCGACGACGACGGCGTCACGCTCGTGCGCGATGGCGGTCAGGGCCGCGACGAACGGGCCGTCCACCGGTTGTGCCACCGGCCCCAGCGGCGTGGCCGGATCACCGAAGTCGTGCATCACCGCCTCGGGAAACACGATCAGGTCCGCGTCCAGGTCGGCCGTGAGCCGCCGGATGTCGTCGACATTGCGCTCGGTGTCGACCCCGGCCGCCAGCTGGGTGAGAGCTACTCGCATACCGCCATTCTGCCCACTGGCCTCAAATGATCATGTTCACTAGGCATTCGCCTGCCCCACCACCCCTACACGCCTCGTGATGCGACACAACGCCTGGTGGTGCCCCGGCATGCGGAAACGTCATGCCGGGACCCTCCGTCGCGATCCGGCTCAGTGCCGGCCCAGCTGGCCGTCGACGCGCCGCCACAGATCGAGCGGGTTGTCGTCGCGCACCTCCGCCGGCTGCAAGTCCGCCGGTACGTCCTGGTAGGCGACCGGTCGCAAGAACCGCTCGATGGCGCGGGTGCCGACCGACGTCGTGGCCGGCGCCGACGTGGCGGGGAAGGGGCCGCCGTGGACCATGGCATGGCCGACTTCGACACCGGTCGGCCAGCCGTTGAACAGGACCCGCCCGGCCTTGAGCTCCAGCGCCGCCAGCAGCTCGCGGGCCCGGTCGTAGTCGTCCGGGCTCGCGTGGACGGCAGCGGTGAGCTGGCCTTCCAGCGCGTCGATGATCTGGTCGAGCTCGGCGTCGTCGCGGACCCGCACCACCAGGGAAGCGGCGCCGAAGACCTCTTGGGACAGCGAGCGGTCAGCGAGGAACGCCGCACCGGTGGTGGTGAACAGCCGGGCCTGCCCGCCGCACGCGATGCTGTCGTCCACGCCGCCAGCGGCGACCTGTGCGACCTGGTCGTGCCCGGCCAGCGCCTGCACACCCTGGTCGTACCCGTCCCGGATCCCTTGCGTCAGCATCGGCGCCGCCGGCACCTGCTCGAGGGCTTCGGCGGCAGCGGCGACGAACGTGTCGGCGTCGGGTCCGTCGTGGACGAACACCAATCCGGGACTCGTGCACAGCTGGCCAACGCCGGTGGTGACCGACGCGACGTAGCCGCGGCCGATGTCGCCGGCTCGCTCACGAAGCGCGCCGGGCAGCAGGAACACCGGGTTGACGCTGGACATCTCCGCGTAGACGGGGATCGGCTCCGGCCTGCCGGCAGCGGCAGCCACCAGCGCCAACCCGGCCGACCTGGAGCCGGTGAAGCCGACGGCCTTGATCCGCGGGTCGGTGACCAGCGCCGTCCCCAGGCCGGGCCCGGTGCCGTACAGCAGCGAGAACGTCCCCTCCGGCAGGTCGTGCGCGCTGACGGCCGCGCGGATCGCCCGCCCGACGAGTTCGGACGTCCCGGGGTGTGCCTCGTGCGCCTTCACCACCACCGGGCACCCGGCGGCCAGCGCGGACGCGGTGTCGCCGCCGGCGACGGAGAAGGCGAGTGGGAAGTTGCTGGCCCCGAACACCGCGACGGGCCCGAGCGGGATGGATCGCTGCCGGATGTCCGGGCGGGGCAACGGGGCTCGGTCCGGCTGAGCGGGGTCCACCCGCACCCGGCGCCAGCTTC
This sequence comes from Actinomycetes bacterium, assembly GCA_021793295.1. Taxonomy (GTDB): domain Bacteria; phylum Actinomycetota; class Actinomycetes; order Jiangellales; family Jiangellaceae; genus Haloactinopolyspora. The sequence continues at coordinate 11,917 of JAJYTA010000035.1, read as the reverse complement.
CTTCTCGCACCACCGCGGCGAACAGGCGCAGCTGGTTGGTGGTGCGGGCCCGCTCGGACTCGACCCGCGCCCGCGGCAGCCCGGACTCCGCCTGCACTCGGTCGATCAGTTGGTCACCGAGCGCCTCGATCTGCTCGGCGATGGTGTCAAGGAACGCGGCCCGCGTCTCGCTGTCGGTCTGCCGGTACGTCGCGAACGCCTCGCTCGCCAGTACCGCGGCACGTTCGACCTCTGCCGCGCCGCCGAGGCCGTACGACGGTTCGAGCGTGTCGCCGGTGCGCGGATCGACGGCGGCGAACTCTCCTTGGTCGCCGCGGATCTCCTCGGACCCGATGATGAGGTTCCCGGTCAAGCGCACGGTTTCGTTGGCCACGGTCATCAGACGACGTCACCTTCTCGCAGAGCTCGGTTCATGAACCCCTCACGATAGACGCCGGGTGAGCGAGCAGGTCAGGGGGCTGACGAGACCCGGGCGACGACCTCCTCGTCGATCTGGACCTGGTCGATCTCGTAGCCGGACTCCCCGTGGTGGATCCGGTCGACGCCGACGGCTTCGTGGTGGCTGTCGACGCGGAAGCCGATAGTGCGCTGCAGCAGCCAGCCGATGGCGTACGTCACGGCGAACGAGTAGATCAGCACGGCGCCTGCGCCCACGACCTGCCGGCCGACCAGGTCGACGCCACCACCGTAGAACAGCCCGTCGACGCCGTCCGGTGCCTCGGCCGTGGCCAGGAATCCGATGGCGACGGTGCCGACGAGGCCGCCCACCAGGTGCACACCCACGACGTCCAGCGAGTCGTCGTAGCGCAACCGGAACTTCAAGCTGACCGTCAGCGAGCACACGACGCCGGCCACCGCGCCGAGCACCAGCGCCATCATCGGGCTCAATGCGCCACACGCGGGCGTGATGGCCACCAGGCCGGCGACCACGCCGGATGCCGCGCCCATCGACGTCGCGTGGCCGTCGCGCAGCTTCTCGACGATGATCCAGCCGAGCAGGGCGGCCGCCGTCGCTCCGATCGTGTTGACCAGAGCGAGACCGGCATCGGCGTTCGCCCCGTAAGCCGAACCCGCGTTGAATCCGAACCAGCCGAACCACAACAGCCCGGCGCCGAGCATCACCAGCGGCAGGTTGTGCGGCCGGTGCGAGCCCCTGGCGAAGTCGCGACGACGGCCGAGGACGAGCGCCAGGGCCAGTCCGGCAGCACCGGCGTTGATGTGCACCGCTGTTCCACCGGCGAAGTCGACCGCGCCGAGCTCGTCGCCGATCCAGCCACCGGCACCCCACACCCAGTGCGCCACGGGAGAGTAGACGACCGCCATCCAGATCGCGGCGAAGAGCAGCCAGGTCCAGAAGTTCGCCCGGTCGGCGATCGAGCCGGAGATGAGGGCGACGGTGATGACGGCGAACATGGCCTGAAAACCGACGTCGACGAGCGTGGGGATGCCCTCGCCCGCGCCGATGAGCCCCGCCAGGCCGAAGTAGTCACCCGGATTGCCCAGCACGCCGCCGATGCTCTCGCCGTAGGCCACCGAGTAGCCGACGATGATCCACAGCACGCTGACGACGCCGAGCGCCCCGAAGCTCATCATCATCATGTTGATGACGCTCTTGGCCCGCACCATCCCGCCGTAGAACAGGGCGAGCCCAGGGGTCATGAGCATCACCAGCGCCGTGGACACGAGAATCCAGGCAGTGTCTCCGGTATCCATCTGAGTGCCACATCCCTCCTGAGCCGGAAAGGGCACCAGATTCGACGACGAACGTTTCGGGTAGCCGCGCCCCGCGTTACGACCTGGTGACTGGACCGGGCGCGATGTGTCGTCGCCGTAAACCCGCACAGAATTCGCCGATCGGATGCACGACTATCGGCCAGCACATCCGGTGATGTCTCCGCGATTCGGGTTCGCGGCTTCCCCGTCCGCGTAATCTGCGGCAGGGTTGAGCGCAGACGTCGGCGTCGAACCGCCGGCTGGCGTGTCCTCGATGGGGAGGGTGTCGTGGCCGAGAGCACGATGATGGACGTTCCACTGCAGATCCGGCGACTGCTGGACCACGGAGCTGGATTGCACGGCGGCAGCCGCATCGTGACGGCGACTGACGAGGGTCCGCGTTCGGTCACCTTCGCCGAGACGGGTGAGCGGGCCGCACGACTCGCTGGTGCGCTGCAGGCGCTGGGGATCTCGCCCGGCGACCGGGTCGCCACGTTCATGTGGAACAACGCCGAGCACGTCGAGGCCTACCTGGCGGTGCCGTCGATGGGCGCAGTGGTGCACCCGTTGAACATCCGGCTGTTCCCGGAGCAGATCGCGTTCATCGCCAATCACGCGAACGATCGCGTCGTCATCGTCGACAACACGCTGCTGGCCGGCTTCGCCAAGCTGCTGCCGTCGCTGAAGAGCGTGCGCCACGTGATCGTGTGCGGACCGGCCGACCGGTCGGTTCTCGAAGGCAGCGGGGTCGGCATCCACGACTACGACCAGCTGCTCGCGGCCGCGCCGGCCGAGTTCGCCTGGCCGGACGTGGACGAACGTACAGCGGCCGCGATGTGTTACACCTCCGGCACGACTGGCCATCCGAAGGGTGTCGTCTACAGCCACCGCTCGATCTATCTGCATGCCCTCGCACTGCCGGCACCGGACGTCTTCGGGCTGAGTTCAGGTGACCTCGTCCTCACCGTGGTGCCGCAGTTCCACGTGCTGGGCTGGGGCCTGCCGTATGCCGCTTTCCTGACCGGCAGCTCGCTGGCGATGCCCGGCCAGTACCTGACGCCGGAGCCGCTGGCCCGGTTCATCGCCGAGGCCCGGCCGAACAAGGGCGCCGGCGTTCCGACGGTCTGGGCGGGTCTGCAGCAGCACCTCGATGACCATCCCGAGGTCGACGTGTCGTCGCTGACCGAACTGGTCGTGGGCGGTGCGGCGGTGCCGCCGGCGTTGCTTCAGGCCTACGACGAGCGCGGCATCACGATGGTGCACGCCTGGGGCATGACGGAGATGAGCCCGCTCGGCACGGTGGCCCGGCCACCGGCGCACGCGAGCGGGGAGGACAGGACGCGCTACCGACTGACCCAGGGGCGGTTCGTCGCCCCCGTGGAGGCGCGCCTCGTGGGCCCGACCGGCGACATCGTCGGCTGGGACGGCGAGTCGGTCGGCGAGGTCGAGGTGAGAGGCCCATGGATCACCGGCAGCTACTACCGCGAGGACGACGACGAGCACTTCGGCGAAGGCTGGCTGCGGACCGGTGACGTCGGTTCGATCACCCCGGACGGCTACCTGAAGCTGACCGATCGAGTGAAGGACGTGATCAAGTCCGGCGGTGAGTGGATCAGCTCGGTGGAGCTCGAGGGTCACCTGATGGGGCACCCGGCCGTGGCCGAGGCGGCCGTCGTCGGGGTGCCCGACGATCGCTGGGGCGAGCGCCCGCTGGCCGCGGTGGTACTACGTGAGGGGCAGAAGGCCGAGCCGGGCGAGTTGCACGAGTTCTTGTCGAACAAGGTGGCCGCGTGGCAGCTGCCGGAGCGTTGGGCCGTCGTCGACGAGATCCCGAAGACCAGCGTGGGCAAGTTCGACAAAAAGATCATTCGCACGGCCTACACCCACGACGACCTCAACGTCACTACGCTCGGCTGAATGTCTGTCGAGTTCATCGGCGCGAACCCTGCCGCCACGTTCTACCGCGCCCAGACCCGGGCGGCCTTCGTCTCGCTGTGGGAGGCCGAGTGGAGCGTGCACGGACCGGGGGTGGCCGTCCTCGCGTGGGTGGACGGCGACGAAGCCGTGCGGCTGCTCACCCCCGACCCCGCCCTCGGCCAGTGGCTCGGTGACACGTTCAGCCGGTATTTCCCCGAGCTGGACGGGCTGCCGCCGATCGCCGATCCGGTCTTCTGCGACGTCATCGACTGGCACATCCACTCCGACTCCGCCCGGGTCCGCGTGGCCGGCGCGGACGGCTCCTCAGTCATCGCGGCGTTGACCAAGCCGCTGGAGTCACGCCCGGGCCATGTCGAGGGCTGGAAGCTCGGCGACACGGCGTGGACGCTGACGAACCTGCTCACGTTCTGCGCCGATGCCACCCTCGAAGTGGATGGCGCACGCGTCCTCGCCCGGCCCGAGATCACCGGTGGCGGCGAAGCCCCGTTGTCGTCGGCGTTCATCGCCACCCACGAGACCTGGACCCGCCACCCCGGCCCTCGCGACTCCGAATGATCATGTTCACTTGCCAATTCCCTGCCACACCACCCGTACTCGCATGGTGATGCAGCACAAGTCCTCGTGGTGCACGCGCATCGCCCCGCAGGAGCCGCGCACACCCCACGCGGGCCCACCGGTCGCGTCGGGCAACGGTCAACTTTCAGCGATGCGCTTGATCTGGTCGAGCCGCTCGTCCCACCGGGCCGCCAGCTCGCTCATCCTGGCCGCGGTCGCCTGGAGCCGCTCGGGCCGCGCGCGGTACAGCACTTCGCGTCCGGAACGACGGGCTGTCACGAGACCAGCATCGTCCAGGACGTTGAGGTGTTTGAGCACCGCCTGCCGGCTCACCGGCACGACCACGGCGAGTGCGCTGGCGCTGGCCTCTCCCCGGCCCACCAGCTCATCGAGCAACTGGCGTCGCATGGGATCGGCCAGTGCCGCGAACACGCCATCGAGATCGTCGATGCTCATGCATGCACGGATTCACTGTACGTGCGCAGCTCGTCGAGCTTGAGCCGCCAGCCCTCGGTGTTCTCGCCCAAGTGTTTCTCCTGCTGGTCGGGCGCGACCGCGAGACCGGCGAACCCCGTCTCGACAACGCGCAAGCGGGTGCCGCCGTCCTGCGGTGTCAAGGTGAACTCGACGAGGGTGGAGTTGTCGTCCGTGGGTTCGTCCCCGCCAAACGTCACCCACCGGAAGGCGAACGTCGAATACGCCTCGACGGTTTCGACGCGCCCGTGAGCGGTGCCGTGGTCCTTCCAATGCAGCACCAGCCGGCCACCGGGGCGCAGGTCGATCTCCGCGCCGGCATCGCCGAGCCACGCGCCCAGATGTTCGGCTCGCGTCACGACCTCCCATACCCGCTGCGGCGGCGCCGCGATGGCGATCTCACGTTCGATCCGATCAGTCACCATGGAACTCTCCTTGACCGTAGAAGCCTCACCTTGTGCAACCCAACTGTTGCACTATGACCGCCCGTAGCGCAACCCCCCGGTTGCACAATGTCCTGATGGGAGTCGCCCCATGACCGCCGTACTGATCACCGTCGACGAGCTACGTGACCGCCTCGCCGCGGGGCAGCGCACCGTGCTCCTCGATGTCCGCTGGCAGCTGGGCGACCCCCATGGCCGCGATCACTACCTGCGCGAACACCTGCCCGGCGCCGTCTACGTCGATCTGGAGACCGAGCTCGCTGCCCCACCGTCACCGGCGGCCGGCCGGCACCCGCTGCCCGAACTCGCCGACCTTCAGGCCGCGGCTCGTCGCTGGGGCGTGCGCTCCGGCGACACCTGCGTGGCCTACGACGACGTCGGCGGCACGTCGGCCGCGCGCGCCTGGTGGCTGCTGCGGTGGGCCGGCGTCGAGGACGTCCGCATTCTCGACGGCGGCCTGGCCGCGTGGCGTGTTGCCGGCGCCCCGCTGGCCGATGGCGACGTCGTCGCCGAGCCGGGCGACGTGCAACTCCACCCCGGCGGCATGCCGGCGATCGAGGCCGACGACGTCGACGGCGTCGCGGCCCGCGGTGTGTTGCTCGACGCCCGCGCCGGTGAGCGCTACCGCGGCGAGGTGGAGCCCGTCGACCCCCGGGCCGGACACATCCCCGGCGCACTCAGCGCGCCGACCACCGACAACCTCGGCCCGGACGGCCGATTCCTCGACGCCGAGCGGCTCCGCGAACGCTTCGCCGACTTGACGGTGGACGGCACCCGCCCGGTGGCCGTGTACTGCGGCTCCGGGGTGACGGCCGCGCACGAGATCGCCGCGCTCGCCGTCGCAGGCATCGACGCCGCCCTGTATCCCGGGTCGTGGTCGCAATGGAGCAACGATCCCCACCGGCCGGCCGTGACGAGCGCACAACCGCACTGATCAGCGTCACGAACTGCGGTCCAGCGCGGCCTCGATCGCGGGCAGGCGATCCCGCAGCCGCTCCAGCCGCTGCCTGGTCCGCCCCGGCTCACCGATCCGCCGCAGATTGAGCAGGCCCGGGTCGCCGCGACGCTGGCCGGCTTCGATGTTGTCGGCCGCCTGACCCATCCGGCGCTGCACGTGCACCAGAAGCTCACGTGGCGAGATGGCGCCGTAGGTTCGGGCCATCAGGCGCAACCGTTGCACAACGTCATGGAGGGGCAGGTCGACGTGAAGCGGCAACGACTTCCACGCCATGAACGCCAGATCGTCGATCGGCACGCCGGGGCCGGCCATGTCCCAGTCGATGACGCCCACGACGCGGTCGCCGTCGACGATCCAGTTGTAGGCGCCTGGATCGTTGTGGCACACGATCTCGTGCTCCGCCAGTGCCCGCGGGCCGTGGCGCCAGCGGCGCACGCCGCTCGGGCGGAAAGTCGCAGCCGCATCGTGGAATCGGCGCAGCCAAGCCACCGCGCTGGTGAGCAGGGCATCGCCGACGAACTCGGAATCGGCCGCGATGCTCCGGCCCGGGATGTAGGTCAGCATCTCGCGGCCCTGGTCGTCGACGCCGAGGACGCGCGGGATGGAGTCGAGACCCACCCGGTGCAGATGGTCGAGCAACGCATGCACGGCAGGCGTCCATGGACCGGTCGGGCGGAGCACGACGTCGCCGACGAGCTTGGCCCCGCCGACGTTGCCGCCCGGCAGAGCGACTTCGACGGGTTCCACGTCCTCGTTCACCGGGCCCGATACTGCCACAGCGCGAGCGTCTCGAGCAGCGCGGAGATCATCTGGGTTGCACGCCTGGTCCGGCGACTCGATCCGCGCCCGGCTGACGTGGCACACTGGGCACCGCCGGGAGGGCTGCCGGAGTGGCCGAACGGGGAACTCTTGAAAAGTTCTAGGGCGGGGCCCTCTCCGTCCTCATGGGTTCGAATCCCATGCCCTCCGCTTTTGCGTCCGCCGTGGGTACGGCGCCCTCGCGGGCTACACCGATTTCGCTGACTTGCCGTCATGATCGCGTGTCATCAGGCATCCTGGAAGTGATCGGCGTCATCGCCGCCCGGTGCGGCCCTCGGGCCGGTAGCGACAAGGAGCATGATGAGCGCGCAGGTAGCCATCGTCTGCGATCACTGTGGTGACCTCGGAAACGTCGGCTCGACCCCGCAGGACGCTCGCGCTGTGCTCACCGGATGGCGCCGTCGGCACGGCATGGACCTGTGCCCGCTGTGCCGGTTCATCGCCGACAGCCGAGCCAGGATGGCGACCGCCGCCGGTGACGCGCACTGACCTGGGCGGTGTCACACTGGTCAGGTGACTCGTACGGTTTACGGCCCGCCGGTCGGACTGGCTGTCCGCGGCGTCGGGGTCGGCGCCATCGGCCTGGGTCTGCTCACCATCGTCGCGAGCCTGGTCTTCGCGGCCGACCTGCCTTCGTGGTTGCGCGTCGTGGCGATGGTCGTCTTCGCCGTGGCGGCGGTGCTCTTCGCCGTGGTGCTCGTGGTGGGAGTCCTTCGCGTGTTCGGCCGGGGCACGCGGCTGGTGCTCGACGATGACGGATTCGTCAACACCACCGGTTTCCGACTCGGCGTGCGCCGCGGTGCCTGGCGCGACGTCCGCAAGGTGCAGACCGACGGCTCCTACGTCTCGATCGACCTCGCCGGTGGCCGCCAGAGCCTGATCCGGACGACCGTGCTCGACGTCGAGCCGCGGACGCTCGCGCGTGAGCTTCGATCGCGGCTCAACGACGATCGCGGTTACCGGCCGCTGACGCCTCCCTAGTTGACGGCCGGTACACACTGGGGGTGATGCACCGCTTTCTCCCCCTCGTCGCAATCGTCACCGTCGCCCTGATCACCGCCTGTTCGGGCACCCCGGAGCCCGAATCGCAGCAGGCGCCCACGTCTGAGTCACCCCCGGCGTCGCCGTCCGCTTCGGCGTCGCCGTCCGCCTCGGCGTCCCGTTCGCCCTCGGCACCAGATCGCAACCGTTCGACCCCGACGCTTCCGAGCGGAGGGCACGAGGTCCTGCCCGACCACCGGCTGGTGGGGTTCTCCGGTGGGCGTTCGGAAGCCTTCGGCCGGTTGTTCATCGAGAACCTGGACACCGCCCCGGCACAGCTCGACCGCATCGCCGCCAAGTACGCTTCGGGCGTCGACCAGGTGATCCCGGTGTTCGAGCTGATCACCGTCATCGCGCACCGCACCCCTGGTCCTGACGGCATGTACCGGACCCGCGAGCCCGACCACGTCATCCAGACCTACCTCGACGCCGCGCGCGATCACGGCGCCCTGCTCCTGCTGAACATCCAGCCCGGCCGAGCCGGCTTCGTCGACGAACTCCGTCACCTCGAGCGGTGGTTGAGCGAACCCGATGTCGGCGTCGCGCTCGATCCGGAGTGGGCGGTGAGTCCTGGTGAGGTTCCCGGCGAGGTGTACGGCAGCACGACCGGCCAGGAACTCGACGACGCCGCCGCCTACTTGTCGTCCCTGGTGCATCAGCACGACCTGCCCGAGAAGGTGATGGTCTTCCACCAGGTTCACGCCTCGGTGGTGCGTGACGAGGGAAAGCTACGCCGCCACCCTGGTGTGGTGCCGATCAAGAGCGTGGACGGAATCGGCGCGCGTTCTGACAAGGAGGACACCTGGCGGACCCTCATGCGGCGGACGACGTCGGACGTGCACGCAGGGTTCAAGTTGTTCTTCGACGAAGACACCCACAGCGGGCCGCTCATGACCCCTGACCAGGTCCTGTCCCTGACGCCGACACCGGTCTACGTCATGTACGAGTGAGTCCCCCGACGGCCGACGGTCAGCAGACCTCGCCGGCGTCGACCGGCTGGTCCGGGTCGGCTTCTTCGCCTTCATCGTCATCTTCCGAGCTGCCGCCCGATTCGTCCTCGGAGCCGGCATCGGATCCGTCGGAGTCTTCATCGGCCTCGTCGGAGGCGGGAACGTACTGGCTGGACTCGTCGACGGCGTCGGATTCCGGCTGGTCACCGCTGGCAGCGTCGGTGCTGGCCTGTTCGCCGGCTTCGGTGGTGTCGTCCGGCGCGGTGTCGTCCTCGTCGGGTGTGGACTTCGACGAGTCGGTGCTGAGAATCTCGTCGATCCGTTCGTGCAGGGCGTCGTAGTCAGGATCGCTCGAGGTGGTGCCCATACTGGCGAAGAAGTCGCGGTCGAGCGTGAGGCTCTTGAGACTGCCGTCCTTGACCTTGAGCATCAGCGAGATGAGCGCCGGGAACATGCCTTCGGGAACATCGGTGGTGATGATCTCACCGGCGGTGCTGGCGAGCTTCTGATATCGGCTGACCAGCGTTGTGGGATCAGCCTTGGCGACGATGGCGTCCATGACGCACCGCTGCCGCGCCATCCGCTCGTAGTCGTCGCCAGGGCAGCGCGACCGGGCGAACCACAACGCCTCGGCACCGTCCAGGTGCCTGTTCTCCCCGGCCTTCACGTACCCGCGGGGTTCGGAGCATTCGCCGTTGGGCAGCGTCTTGTTCCCGATGGGGATGTCGCGCGGGACGTCGAGCGTGATTCCGCCGAGCGCCTCGACCACGCTCTGGAAACCGGCGAGGTCGACGAGCATGAAGTAGTCGATGTCGATACCCAAGGCGCCTTCGACGGCCCACTTGTTCGCATCGGCGCCCTTGTTCTCGACCCCTTCGAAGATCTCGGGGTGCGCCTCGGGCACGTTGCGGTAGACGGCGTTGAGCATCCATTCGAGCTCGTCGCCTTCTCCGGTGAAGCCGTCCGGATAGATGTCGTGCAGTGGAGTGCCTTCGGGGAAGGGCACGTTGCCGAGGTTGCGAGGCAGCGAGATCATCGTCGTCGCCCCGGTCTCGGTGTCGATGCTGGCGACGATCTGAGTGTCCGGCCGCAGCCCTTCGCGGCCCTCGCCGGCGTCGCCGCCGAGGAACAGCACGTTCAGGCGGGGCTTGTCGGCCCAGGGGTCGGCTTCGTCGATGTCGGGCGTGGTGTTGCTGTGTCCGCCGGAGATCGCACCGATCAGATCGCGCTGCGTGAAGGCGTACCGGGAGCCGACGGCCATGGGCGACACCACGAGCGACGCGGCCACGATGACGACCAGGGCACCACCCAGGCGTCGACCCGGGGGTAGTCCATCCGGTTCCAACGATCGATGTGATCCGATCGCGATGGCCAGCCAGATCACTGCGGTGATCGCCAACCCGGCTCCGATGACGAACAACATCTGCCGGTCACCGGCGTAGGAGGCCAATTCGGACTGCGGCACCAGCGCGACGACGGCGAGTGCGATCACCAGCGCGAACCCGAGCAGGAAGAGGATGAACGTGCCGAGGCGGCGCTTACCTGCTGCAATCAATCCGCTGCCCGGCAGCAGCGTGCCCAGGGCGGTGAGACCCAGGAAGCGCCCGTAACGCTCGTTGCGGCGCCGGCGGCGGGCGTTCAGGCGGGCGCGACGTGTCCCGGAGCCACCTCGCATGTGCTCCACGCGGTGTCACCTCTCCGCTCGCTTGCGCGCCCGAGCCAGCATAAGCACCACGCGGAACCATGCCGTATCGGGTCGTTTCATGTAGAAGACGTCCGAGACCGCTGAATGGTTGCAGCCGTCACGTCATTCCACTCCCGGCGACATGGTACGCCGGGGCCGTCAGCCCATGGTTCACAACCGTCAGGATCAGCCACTTTGCCGCGCCACGCGGGGCCGGGTAACCTTGCGACGCCTGCTGTTTTCAGCGGGTGGGGAGGCGTCGCCTAGCCTGGTTTATGGCGCCCGCCTGCTAAGCGGGTTGAGGGCTCAAACCCTCTCGCGGGTTCAAATCCCGCCGCCTCCGCCAACAACCAGGACGAACACGGGCCGGGACCACCAACAGGTACCCGGCCCGCATCATGCCTACGGCACGTCACCGTACGTGCACGTCAGCCGTCGACGCGGCCGAGCGCAGTCAGGTGATGACGTACTCGTCGCCGACCTCGTTCTGCAGGTCCTCAACCGACTTCGCCGGATCGTGCGCCGAGATGCTCCATCGGTGCCCGAAAGGGTCGAACAGCCAGCCGTTGCGTCCGTGTGGCGAGTCCGCGACCGGCCGTTCGACCTTGGCTCCGGCGGCCACAGCCTGCTGGAATACAGCGTCGACGTCCTCCACCTCGAGGACGAACGACACCGGAGTCCGCCCGATCGTCGCGGGACTGTAGACGCCGCCTTCCGGCCACTCGTCGGCCAGGAAGAACCGAGCGCGGTCGATGACGAACTCAGCGTGGCCGATCATGCCGGTTTCGCGATCGGTCCAGCGGGACACTTCCTCGGCCCCGAAGGCGGAGGCATAGAAGTCGAGCGCCGCTGACGCACCGGCGACGCAGAGATACGGAGTAGCGGTGACCATCACTGACCTCTCCTCGATGAGAGCGGGCTTCTTCATCGCAACGGTAGGCCGGATCACGCGGGCTTGACTTGAACGAATGTGACCTCCCGGGCCGCGTTCAGCTCTCTCCGTGCCAGGCACGCCACAGCGCGGCGTAGGCGCCGTCGGTCGCGAGCAATTCGTCGTGCGTGCCGAGCTCGTCGAGACGTCCGTCGTTCAGTACGGCGATCCGGTCGGCGTCCCGGGCGGTGTGCAGGCGATGGGCGATGGCGATCACGGTCCGTCCGCGCAGCGCGGCGGCCAGCGCACGCTCGGTGTGGCGTGCCCTAGCCGGATCCAGTAGCGCGGTGGCCTCGTCGAGGACGACGGTGTGGGGGTTCGCGAGGACGACGCGTGCCAGCGCGAGCTGCTCGCTCTGCGCCCCGTCCAGCCGATGGTGGCCGTCGCCGAGCTCGGTGTCGAGGCAGATCG
>JAJYTA010000034.1 GCA_021793295.1 Actinomycetes bacterium | reverse complement strand
GCTCTTGACGGTCAACGCGCTCACCGCCGCCGACGGTGTGGTGGTGCCGCTGGAGTGCGAGTACTTCGCGCTGCGGGGCGTGGCGCTGCTCAAAGAGACCATCGAGAAGGTGCGCGACCGCCTCAACCCTCGCCTCGAGATCGAGGGCCTGCTCGCCACCATGTACGACTCGCGGACCGTGCACGGCCGCGAAGTGCTGGCCCGTCTGGTCGAGGCGTTCGGCGACCGGGTCTTCCACACGGTCGTGGGCCGCACGGTCCGGTTCCCCGAAACCACGGTGGCGGGGCTGCCCATCACGTCGTTCGCACCGTCCTCGCGGGGGGCATCGGCGTACCGGCAGCTCGCGCGGGAGGTGTTGGCGCGGTGGGAGCCGGCACGGCGTTGAGTGACCCGGCGCCGGCCGAGGCGGTCCTCACCGCGGAGCGTGACGACGAGTCCGTTCCGGCGTTCGAGGTGCACCTGGCCAACTTCGAAGGCCCGTTCGACCTGCTGCTGAGCCTGATCGCCAAGCACAAGCTCGACGTCACCGAGGTCGCGTTGTCGAAGGTGACCGACGAGTTCATCGCCTACATCTCCGCCGGGGCCCGCTCCGGCGAGGCGTGGAATCTGGACGAGACCAGCGAGTTCCTCGTCGTGGCGTCGACTCTGCTCGACTTGAAAGCAGCCCGGCTGTTGCCGCGGGGCGAGGTCGAGGACGAGGACGACCTGGCCCTGCTCGAGGCGCGCGACCTGCTGTTCGCGCGGTTGCTGCAGTACAAGGCGTTCAAAGAGATCGCCGGCGTGCTGTCCGAGCGGTTCGCCGCCGAGTCGCTGCGGTTCCCGCGCGCGGTCGGCCTGGAGGAGCGATTCGCCGGACTGCTGCCTGAGGTCGTCGTGGGGCTGGGGCCGCAGGAGTTGGCCCGGCTGGCCGCGAAGGTCCTGGCGCCCAAGCCGGTTCCGACCGTGGCCATCAACCATCTGCACCAACCGCGGGTGAGCGTGCGAGAGCAGGCGCTGGTGGTGGTCGACCGATTGCGCCGCTCGGGGGTGCTGACGTTTCGCGCCCTGGCCGCCGACTGCCCGTCGACGCTGCATGTGGTGGCGCGCTTCTTGTCGCTGCTGGAGCTCTACCGGGAACGGACGGTGGCCTTCGAGCAGATGCAGGCGCTGGGTGAGCTGACGGTGCGCTGGACGGGCGACGACGACGGCGAGCCAGGCGACGTCGGTGCCGAGTTCGACGATGAAATCACGCCGGAGGGGGAGCAGGCTTGATCGAGGACACCCTGTTCGACACGGGGCCGCCGTTGCGCGCGGCCGTCGAAGCGGTCCTGTTGGTCGCCGACGAGCCGGTCGACGACGTCACGTTGGCCCAGGTGCTGGAACGGCCGCGGCACGAGGTCGCCGACGTGCTCGAGGCATTGGCCGACGAGTACTCCGCATCCGGACGCGGTTTCGACCTGCGCCCCGTCGCCGGCGGATGGCGGTTCTACACCCGGCCGGAGTGCGCCTCGGTGGTCGAGCGATTCGTGCTCGACGGGCAGCAGGCGAAGTTGACGCAAGCCGCGCTGGAGACCCTGGCGGTCGTGGCCTACAAACAGCCGGTCAGCCGGGCGCGCATCTCGGCGGTGCGCGGCGTGAACTGCGACGGCGTCATGCGTACGCTGACCACTCGCGGCCTGGTCGAAGAAGCCGGGGTCGATCACGAGTCCGGTGCGACGCTGTATCGCACCACCTCGTACTTCCTCGAGCGGCTGGGCATGTCGTCGCTGGACGATCTGCCGCCGCTGGCGCCCTACCTGCCCGACGCCGACGGAGTCGACGACGATGTCGACACGGCGGCTCGGTGAGCCGGCGCCCGACCGAGCACAGGACGCAGGACGAATCATGACGAGGACCGGTGACGTGAACGAGCCTGAGCGCGGCGTGCGGCTCCAGAAGGTGCTGGCTTCTGCTGGCGTGGGCAGCCGCCGAGCCTGCGAGGAGCTGATCGCGGCCGGACGCGTCGAGGTGGACGGCCAGGTGGTGCGTACCCAGGGCGTACGCGTCGATCCTGCCAGCGTCGTCATCAAGGTCGACGGCATGCGAGTGACCACGGCGGAGTCCGGCAACGTCTACCTGGCGGTGAACAAGCCCGCCGGGGTGGTGAGCACCATGAACGACCCGCACGGCCGCAAGGATCTTCGTCGCTACACCGAAGGGCGGCGCCAGCGGTTGTTCCACGTAGGCCGTCTCGACACCGACACCGAAGGGCTGATCCTGCTCACCAATGACGGCGAGTTGGCGCATCGACTGGCCCACCCGAGTTACGAGGTCCTCAAGACCTACGTGGCCGAAGTGCCGGGGCCGGTGGCACCGGGGCTGGGCAAGCAGCTGCGGGCCGGCGTGGAACTCGAGGACGGCCCGGTGACGGTGCACTCGTTCCGGGTGGTCGAACGCGTCGGTACCAGGGTCATGGTCGAGGTCGTGCTGCACGAAGGGCGCAAACACGTGGTGCGCCGGCTCCTCGAGGCTGTCGGCCATCCGGTACGGCGGTTGGTGCGAACCCGGTTCGGTCCGGTCGCCCTGGGCGATCTGCGTCCGGACAACACCCGGGTGCTGCGCGCGGACGAGGTGGCCAAGTTGTACGACGCCGTCGGGCTGTAGCCGACCGGGCCACCATCGCGACGTCCGCGTGGGCCGAGCGGGTACGGTGCACTGTTGTGACTGTTCGTGCCGTACGTGGAGCCTCGCAGCTCGAAGTGGACGAAGCCGGGCATCTGTTGGAGCGCACCGCGGAGCTGATGCGCACCGTGCTCGAGCGCAACGAGCTCGAGCCGGACGACGTCATCAGCATCCTGCTCACCGCGACGCCCGACCTGCGCTCGGCGTTTCCGGCGACTGCGGTACGCGCCCTGGGGATCACCGACGTCCCGATGATGTGCGCGCAAGAGATCGACGTCGCCGGCGCCATGCCGCGGGTGGTGCGGTTGATGGCCCATGTGGAGACCACGCGCCCGCGCAGCCAGATCCGCCACGTCTACCTGCACGGCACCAGCGTCCTGCGCGACGACATCGCCGAGGAGGACTAGATGTCGGAGTGGGACGCTGCGGCCCCCGGTGCGGGGGCATCGGCGCTGTCCGGTGGTGTGCTCATCGTCGGAGCCGGGCTCGTGGGGGCCTCGCTGGGGCTGGCGCTGCGTCGCGCCGGGGTCGATGTCCGGTTGCGTGACGCCAACGCGGCCGTGGTCGACGAGGCGGTACGAGTCGGGGCCGGTCGGCCGGCGGTGGCCGACGAGCCGCCGGCGTCGCTGGCCGTGGCTGCGGTGCCGCCCGAAGCCGTCGGCGAAGTCGTCGCGGAGCTGCTGGACCACGGGGCTGCCGAGTACGTCACCGACGTCGCCAGCGTGAAATCCCTGCCGGCCGCCGATGTACGTGAGCGCGCCAAGGAGCCCGGCCGCTACGTCGGCAGCCACCCGATGGCCGGGCGTGAGGTCTCCGGACCGGGGGCGGCGTTGCCGGACCTGTTCGAGGGCAGGCCGTGGGTGCTGTGCCCGGACGACGGCACACACCAGCAGGCGGTGACGCGGGCCCTGGCCATGGCCCGGCTGGTGGGTGCGACACCGATGACGATGACGGCGGCCGATCACGATGCCGCGGTGGCGCTGGTGTCGCATTCGCCACACCTCGTGGCGGCGTTGGTGGCTGCCCGGTTCGTCGACGTTCCCGCGCACGAGGTCCGCCTGGCCGGGCCTGGCGTCACCGATGTCACGCGCATCGCCAGCGGTGATCCCGAGCTGTGGACGGAGATCCTCACGGCGAATGCTGCTGCCGTCGCTGATGTTCTGCGCGGTCTGCGCACCGACCTCGATCGCGTGCTCGATGCGCTGGACTCGCCGCCGACCGGCCGGACGGCGCTGCGCGAGGTGCTGCGCAGCGGTGTGGACGGACGCGCGCGCCTGCCCGGCAAGCGCGGTGGGGCGCACACCGAGTTCGCCACCGTCGTCGTGGTGGTCGACGACCGGCCCGGCCAGCTGGCGCGACTGTTCGCCGATGCCAGCGGAGCCGGGTTCAACGTCGAGGACGTGCGCATCGACCACAGCCCGGGCCAGCCGGTCGGGCTGGTGGAGCTCGACGTCCGTGTCGGCGTCGAGCACGAGCTTTCGGCGTTTCTGCGCGAACGAGGGTGGACGATCCACGGGTGACGCTCACCGTCGCGGCGAGTGGAAGCTACCCTTCTCGTCGTGGCAATTCCCTCCGCCGAACCGTCGCCGCACGCATCGTCGTCGGCACCGTCTGCGACCGGCCGGCAGCGTGACATGGTCATCGCCATCGATGGGCCGTCCGGTTCGGGCAAGTCGACGGTCGCCCGCCGGGTGGCCGAAAAGCTGGGGCTGCGCTACCTCGATACCGGTGCGATGTACCGCGCCGTGACGTGGTGGCTACTGGAACAGGGCGTCGATCTGGCTGACCGCGACCGGGTCGCGGAACGCACGGCCCAGGTGCCGCTGGTCATGGGCATGGACCCGAAGAACCCGAACGTCCGGGTCGGCGAGGTCGACGTGACGAAGGTGATCCGCGAGAGCCGGATCTCCACCGCGGTCAGCGCGGTGGCGACGAACCTCGGCGTCCGCGCCGAGTTGGTCGCTCGCCAGCAGGAGATCGCGCGGGCCGGTGGCGTGGTCATCGAGGGCCGCGACATCACCACCGTGGTGGCACCCGACGCGCCGGTGCGCGTGCTCCTGACCGCCAGCGAGCAGGCGCGGCTGGCCAGGCGCGCGCTGGAGTTGCACGGCAGCGACGACGCAGCCGCAGTGGAGGCGACCCGTGACCAGGTGGTGCGCCGCGATGCGGACGATTCCACGGTGGCGCGGTTCACCGAGGCCGCCGATGGCGTCGATGTGGTCGACTCGTCGGATCTGACCCTCGACGAGACGGTCGACGCCGTCCTGGCCGTGGTGGAGCGGCGCACGGGGGCGCGGACGTGAGTGCCCCCGATGCCGAGGTGCCGACCAGCCGCGGTGCAGCGGCCGGGCGCATACTCGCGATCGGGTTGCTGCGAACGTTGTGGTCGGTACGGGTCGAAGGTGCTGCGAACGTCCCTGACGACGGCCCGGTGATCCTGGCGCCGAACCACACCGGATTCATCGACGCGCCGCTGCTGATGGCGAGCAGTCCACGTCCGGTTCATACGCTGGCCAAACGCGAACTTTTCCGGGGGCCGTTGGGGCTGCTGTTGCGCGCGGTCGGCCAGATTCCGCTCGACCGGGACGACCCGGGGCGTAGCTTGATCAAGGCCGGCATCGGCGTGCTCGACGAGGGACGAGTCCTGGTGGTCTTCCCGGAGGGGACCCGGGGCGCTGGCGACTTCAGCGAGTTGCGCACCGGGCTGGCGTGGTTCGCGCTGCGCTCGGGGGCGCCAGTGGTGCCGGTGGTGTTCAGCGGGACGGGGGCGCGAGGACGTACGCTGGGGGCGATGCCCGGCTTGCGGTCCAGGCTGGATGTGGTCTTCGGGAAGCCGGTGTATCTCCCTGCCGGTGGAGGACGCACTCGCGCGGCCCTGGACGCTGCGACCGAGCAGCTTCGCGAGGCCCTGGTGGCGCACTGGAAGGCTGTCGCGGCGTCCCGACCGGAGGAGTACCCAGGTGAGTGATCGAGTTCCTGCTGAGCAGGTCGACCCCGACATCGGCGAGTCCGTCGACGTCGGCGACGGTCCCGCTCCAGTGGTCGCCGTCGTGGGTCGCCCGAACGTCGGCAAATCGACGCTGGTGAACCGGATTCTCGGTCGTCGCGAAGCTGTCGTCGAGGACGTGCCCGGGGTGACTCGCGACCGGGTCGCCTATGACGCCGCCTGGGCCGGACGAGCGTTCACCCTGCTCGACACCGGCGGCTGGGATCCGGACGGGCAGGGTATGGCGGCGAGCATCACCGCGCAGGCCGAAGTGGCCGTGGCCGCGGCGGATGTCGTCATCTTCGTGGTGGACGCGACCGTCGGCGCCACCGATGCCGACGAAGCCGTCGTGCGGGTGCTGCGCCGCTCGGGCAAGCCGATCGTCCTGGTCGCGAACAAGGTCGACGGCCCCAGCGGAGAGCCCGATGCCGCAGCACTGTGGAATCTGGGTCTCGGCGAGCCGCACCCGGTCTCGGCCCTGCACGGGCGGGGGAGTGGTGATCTGCTGGACGCGGTCGTGGCGGCGCTGCCCGACGCGCCGGCCGAATCGTTCGGCGACGACGCCGACGGTCCCCGGCGGGTGGCGCTGGTGGGCAAACCCAACGTCGGTAAGTCCAGCCTGCTGAACCGACTCGCCGGTGAGAATCGGGTCGTCGTCGACGCCGTGGCCGGTACGACGGTCGATCCGATCGACGAGTTGATCGAGCTCGACGACCGGCCGTGGCGATTCGTCGACACCGCGGGCATCCGCCGGCGCGTGCACGAGGCGTCAGGAGCGGAGTACTTCGCCTCCCTGCGCACGGCCGCGGCGTTGGAACGCTGCGAGGTCGCCGTCGTCCTGATCGATGCCAGCGAGCCACTGACCGAACAGGACCTGCGCATCATCTCGATGGTCGAGGAGTCCGGCCGGGCTCTCGTACTGGCATACAACAAGTGGGACCTGCTCGACGACGAGCGCCGCGAGATGCTCGAGCGCGAGATCGATCGCCAACTCGTCCGGGTGACCTGGGCGCCGCGGGTGAACGTGTCGGCCCGGACCGGCTGGCATGTCGATCGCCTGGTTCGCGCGCTGGACGCCGCGCTCGAGGGTTGGTCCACACGGGTACCGACCTCGCGGCTGAACGCGTTTCTCGGCCAGCTCGTGGCGTCCCACCCGCACCCTGTTCGAGGCGGCAAGCAGCCACGCATCCTGTTCGCCACTCAAGCCGACACCCGCCCGCCGCGCTTCGTGCTGTTCACCACCGGGTTCCTCGAGTCGTCGTACCGCCGTTTCATCGAGCGCCGGCTGCGCGAGGAGTTCGGATTCGTGGGCACGCCCATCGAGGTGTCGATGAAGGTTCGCGAGCGGCGGTCGCGTTCCTGAGCATCACGCTCCTGGATTCTCGCTGATCGCGTCATCGCCTCGTCGTCACCGCACACGAGCACGAGCCGCCGACAGCAAGCGCGGGCACGAGCCCGCCGACACCGACCATCGGGTCGCAGTCACCTGTCGCGCCAGCATGGCTTCATCTGCCCGCACGTTCCCGGCGCGGTGATTCCTTCGTGCGTGTGCACGCATCCTGACCAGGGGTGCAGCTGCGGGCTCCACGTGCGGTTTGACGGTTCGCTGGCTATGTGGTTCATTAGTTGAGTAATGAACCGAGAAGCCGAAGGGGGTGCCGATGTTCGACGAGCGGAGCCCGATCTATCACCAGATCGCCGAGGCCATCAAGAACGACATCCTCAGCGGTGAACTCCAGGCCGAGGATCAGGTCATGTCGACCAACCAGTACGCGGCGCACTTCCGGATCAACCCCGCTACCGCGGCCAAGGGGTTTCAGCAGCTCGTCGACGAAGGCGTGCTCTACAAGAAGAGGGGGATCGGCATGTTCGTCAGCCCCGGTGCTCGCGCCGCCCTACTCGAGCAACGTCGGCAGCGATTCTTCGCCGACGTCGTCGAGCCGATGGTCGCCGAGGCGCGGGTCATCGGCATCCCGCTCGACGACGTCGTCGAGCGCATCACGGCAATGAAAGGCAGTGAGAACGTATG
This sequence comes from Actinomycetes bacterium, assembly GCA_021793295.1. Lineage (GTDB taxonomy): Bacteria > Actinomycetota > Actinomycetes > Jiangellales > Jiangellaceae > Haloactinopolyspora. Next base: position 24,852 of record JAJYTA010000034.1, on the reverse strand, counting down.
ACCCTGGGAATCGACGTCCAGGGCCTGACCGTCCGGTACGGCGACGTGACCGCCATCGACGATCTCTCGGTGAGCCTGGCCGGCGGCAAGATCTATGGACTGCTCGGCCGGAACGGCTCGGGAAAGACCACGCTGATGTCGTCGATCGCGGCTTTCATGCGTGTGGAGCACGGGCAGGTGCTCGTCGGCGGACAACAGCCCTATGAGAACCCGGCCATCACCGAGCAGGTGTACCTCATCCGCGAAAGCGGTGACTTCGCCGACCAGGAGTCGGTCCGCGGACAATTGCGCCGGACGAAACGGTTCCGGCCGCAGTGGGACGGCGAGTTCGCCGAGCGGCTGCTCGAGCTGTTCCAGGTGCCGGATCGGCGGACGGTCTCGCGGCTCTCGCGTGGGCAACGGTCGGCTCTCGGCATCACGCTGGGTCTGGCAGCGCGGGCACCGGTGACGATGCTGGACGAGTCCTACCTCGGTATGGACGCGCCGACGCGCTACGCGTTCTACGACATCCTGCTCGAGGACTACATGCAGCACCCGCGCACGTTCATCATCTCCACGCACCTGATCGAGGAAGTCTCACGGCTGTTCGAAGAGGTCGTCATCCTCGACCGAGGCCGGCTGATCGCGCACGAAGAGACCGAGACGCTGCGTATGAAGGGCGCCGCCGTCACCGGCCCCGCCAGCGTCGTCGAGCGATTCACCGATGGCATGACGGTCCTGTCCGAACGGCGCCTCGGCGGAACCAAATCCGTCACCGTGCTGGGTGAGATGGGTGAGCGGCAACGTGACGTGGCGCAGGCGCACGGGCTGGAGTTGGAACCGGTCGGCCTACAGGACCTGTTCGTCCACCTGACCAAGGAGGGCCCGGCATGAGTGCACTGACCTATCGCAGGGCCGGACTCGTCACCCGCGACCAGACACGCGGGCTGTCGCTGTCGATGGTGATCTTCATCGGCGCGGTGGGCGTGGGCTTCCTCCTGGTCGCGCTGCTCATCGTCGCCATGGACGGCTTCGACGGCCCGGAAGCGAGAAGCGTGTGGGAAAACTCCGCGTACGCGACTCGGTACTATCCGCTGGCCCTCGGGATCATGCTCACGCCGGTCTACCTCGCCCTCGGCGTCGCCAACGGCGTGACCCGGCGGGCGTTCAGTCTCGGGGCCATGGGAACCGTGGTGGTCATCGCCGCGATCATGGCCGTGTTCGAAGCAGTCGGATACGCCCTCGAGAACGGCCTGTACCAGCTCGCGGGGCTCACCCAGGAACTGACGACACCGCATCTGTTCGATTCCGGGACCCAGGTCTGGATCTCCGTCCCCGAGGTCGGGATCACCGTCGCCGGCAACGTCGCCGCGGGCTTGCTGATCGGGACCACCTACTACCGCTGGGGCAGGCTGTGGCCGACGATCGCGCTGCCGCTCACGTTCGCGCCGGCGCTGGCTGTCGAAGCGCTGATGTCGGTCGGCTGGCCGGGTGGGCTGATGATCGACCTCTGGGGCATCGAGCGTCGGCCCTTGTGGCTGGTCATCCCGACGTCGTTACTGGTGATCGCCCTGACGTTCGCAGCTACGCACGTTCTCGTCCGCACGACGGCAGTTCATCCGCAGGCTTAGGAAGCAGAGAGGAATCCACGTCATGCCGATCATCGAGGTCGCCAACCTGCACAAGCGTTATGGCGACGTCGTCGCCGTCGACGACGTGTCGTTCGAGGTCGAGGAAGGTGAGATCTTCGGCATCCTCGGCCCCAACGGCGCGGGCAAGACCACCACCGTCGAGAGCATCGTCGGGATGCGTCAACCAGATGGCGGGACCATCCGCGTCTTGGGCCTGGACCCGCGACGCGACCGGGCCGAGTTGCGCCGCCGGGTGGGCGTGCAACTCCAGGAGAGCGAGCTGCCCGAGAAGATCACCGTCGCCGAAGCGCTCGACCTGTATGCGTCGTTCTATGCCGATCCCGCGGATCCACGCGCGTTGCTGGACGAGTTGGGTATCGCCGACAAGGCCGACGCCCGGTTCGACAAGCTGTCCGGTGGGCAGAAGCAGCGTCTGTCGATCGCGCTGGCGCTGGTCGGCAAGCCTACGATCGCCGTCCTGGACGAGCTCACCACCGGCCTCGATCCGCGGGCGCGCCGCGACACCTGGCAACTGGTCGAGGACGTGCGAGCCCGCGGGGTCACCATCATCCTCGTCACACACTTCATGGACGAAGCCGAGCGGCTGTGCGACCGCCTCGCCGTGATCGACTCCGGCCGGGTGGTCGCCGTCGACAGCCCGGCCGGCCTGGTCGACCGGGTCACCGACGAGCAACGCATCGTGTTCCTGCCGTCCCGGCCGATCGACGTGGGCGTGCTCGCTGATCTTCCCGACGTCAACGACGTGGACCGCAGCGGCCAGCACCTCGTCGTCACCGGGACCGGCAACGTCCTGCACTCGCTGGTCACCACCCTCGCGGCCCAGGACGTGATCGCTACCGAGCTGCGGTTGGACCGGGCCAACCTCGAAGACGCCTTCGTCTCTCTGACCGGCAAGGCGTTCGACTCCGCGACCACCGCGGCCTGATCCGCGCAAGGAGAATCTCATGTCTGCACTGACCAAGATCACCACCGTCGAGGCGCGGCTGTTCTTCCGCGAACCCACGGCAGCGATCATGACCTTCGCGCTCCCGATCGGGCTGCTCGTGGTCTTCGGCTCGATCGGCATGGGGGAGGACGCCGAGTCCGGCGGTAACGCGATCTCGGACGGGTTCTTGCCGGTCATGGCGCTCTCGCTGTCCGCGGCGATGCTGGGGTTCAGCGTCTTGCCGACCGTCCTGGCGGCCTATCGAGAAAAGGGCGTGTTGCGACGGCTGTCGGTGACGCCGGTCAATCCGGTGAACGTGCTGTCCGCGCAGCTGCTGATCAATCTGGCGGCTGCCACCATCGCGGCCATCGTGGTGCTGGTGCTGGCGGCGAGCGCGTACGACCTGGGCACCCCCGGCCAGGTGGCGGGCTTCGTACTGACCTTCGTGTTGATGACCGCGGCGATCTTCGCCATCGGTCTGCTGGTCGCCGCACTCGCTCCCACGAGCCGGTCGGCGACCTCCATCGGGATGCTGCTGTTCTTCCCCAGCATGTTCTTCGCCGGCGTCTGGACCCCCGGGGACCTCATGCCCGAATGGGCTCGCCCGATCCGCGACGTCAGCCCCATGGGCGCCGGCATGGAGGCGATGCAAGATGCGTGGGACGGCGCCTGGCCGGGCACGGTGAACCTCGTCGCCTTGGTCGTCGTCGCGGCCATTGCCGGTCTTGCGTCCGCCCGGCTGTTCCGCTGGGAGTGATCACCCCCTCGGGTTGTCCTGGGCTCGGGCGGCCCGTGTATGCTTCCTCAGGCAGCACGGGCTGTGGCGCAGCTTGGTAGCGCACTTGACTGGGGGTCAAGGGGTCGCAGGTTCAAATCCTGTCAGCCCGACGTAAAAGCCCTGGTGAGACGGTACATCTCACCGGGGCTTCGTCATGTTCTGGGCGCGCATCACAGTCGCCTGGCGGTGGGGTCGCTGCGCCCGGCTTGCTTGCGTTGTCCGGCGGCCGAGAGGAACGCGTTGGCCTGCTCGGCGGCGGAGACGAGGTGGCGGTCTGCGGGGTGCGGTCTGCGGGGTGTAGACAGCCGCGGTGGGATTCATCGAGGCGTGCCCGAGGATGTCTTGGAGGACATGCAGCGGGCGCCAAGGAGCACCACTCCAGCGACGCGGAGCGTGTCCCGATCGAGCGCGGGAGTCTGCCCGCGGTTCGAAGGTGCTGGCGATGCGACACGCACGGTATGTCTCTGAGATGATGTAAAGATTACAAACTCTGACACCTCGTCAAGTTTCGCCCTTCGCTAGTACGGTACGAGCATGGACACTCGGGCGACCCGGCGGCCGCGTCGCTCCGACGCCCAGCGCAGCATCGACGCGATCGTCAGTGCTGCCCGCAGCCTGCTCCGCGACCGGCCCGACGCCAGCATCGAAGAGATCGCCGCGGCCGCTGGCGTTACGCGGCAAACCGTCTACGCACACTTTTCCTCACGCGACCGACTGGTCGCGGAGATCGTCAACGCCGAACGGGCCGAAGGCCTGGCGGCCGTCGAGGCAGCCAGCCTCGACGCCATGCCCCCCGTTGAGGCGTTGCGACGGTTTCTCCAGATCAGTTGGGAGATCGTCGACCGATGCCCGCTCGCGCTCGAGCCGGTGTACGCGAAGACTCCCGGCCCCGATGGCGGCGACGCCCATCAGATGGTGGCACATCACCTCGAACGAATCGTCCGGCGCGGCCAGCGATCCGGTGACTTCGATCGTGCCATGCCCGCGGACTGGCTCACCGAGGCCATCTTCGGACTCGGCCACACGGCCGCGGAACAAGCGGCCGCCGGACGTCACGCGATCCACGAGGCTGCGCGCCTGCTGGAGAGCAGCGCGCTGCGGCTCCTCGGCGCCACCGCCGAGCCTCGCCCCGCCCCGCAAGACCCTTGACGCGCTGTCAAAGTTGAAATAACTTTGACAGCGTGTCCAAGAAAAGCGGGCCAACCTACGGCATCGACGCGGCACCACTGCCCGCCCTTCTCGGTGCCGCTGGCCTCGCTGCCGCGGTAGGCGGTGTCAGGCGGCGATCGGCCCGGCTCGGTTTGGTCAGCGCAGCACTTCTGAGCATGACCGGCATCTATCTGCACACGACACTTCGGGGGAAGTTCCGGGTTTGGGAGCGGGAGCTGGACCGGCTCGGCCTGCGCGGCGACGAGCAGTTGCTGGACATGGGGTGTGGCCGCGGAGCGGTGCTGATCGCCGCCGCGCAACACCTGCCATCAGGTCGCGCCGTCGGGATCGATCTGTGGACTGTGGACCAGAGCGGCAACAGTCCGCAGGCAACGCTCGCCAACGCTGCCAAGGCCGGGGTCGCCGATCGGGTCGAGGTCCGAACCGGTGACTTGAGCTCGCTACCTTTTGCCGACCAAAGCTTCGATGTCGTGACCGCTGCCGCGGCGATCCACAACCTCCGGTCGCCAGGACTCCGCCTTCGCGCAGTCGACGAGGCGATGCGAGTGCTGCGCCCCGGAGGACAGCTACTCATCGCCGACCCCTGGCCGTTCAATCGGCGATACGCATCCCACCTCGGCCAAGGCACCGTGCATCGGCTCGGGCCCAGCTATTGGTACGGCGTCCCGCTGCTCGCCGTCACGTCGCTGCACGTGACCAAGGCCAACTGAGCCCATGATCCGAGGCCCGGAATCACGCGGATTGTGGGCTCGTCGGCGCCGAGGCCACCCCAGGTCGGTGGGGTACCGGTGGTCGCTCCGCAGCCGGAGATTCACCGCCTCGAACGGATTCGACGACACGTGCTGGCTCACTACGAGCTTTCGCGACCAGGACTGAGTCTTGGATCATCAACGTGATGTGATGACCCGAAAACGGAGAGGGGACCATGGTGGAGACCGCATGGCCCGGTGACCCCCAGCACGCGTGGAGCAAGGTCGACGATGCCGGCTCCAACCTCTGGGTCCCGAGTCCCGATGATCTCCCGAGGTGGGACTCACCGCAGGCGCTCAACCGCGCTTACGTGATCGTGCCGGTGTCGTGGCAACGAGCCACTCTGGTCATGGTCGCGTTGTTCCTGGCCGTCCTCGCCGTCATCGTCGTCGGGCCGAATTTCGATTGGAGTTCCTATGGTCCCGTCCGGCGAGTCCTGGCCGTGCTTCTGGCGGTCATCGTGGTCGGGGGCTTGCTCACCTCGATCGTGCAGTACGTCCGAATGGAAGTTCGCTGGCGGCGGTTGCGGCCGGAGACGTTGGAGCGAATGGCGACGAAACTGGCGGGCGACCGCATCCCGATCTGGGGGCTTTTCGTCGGGAGGATCCGGCTCGGCGACAGGATGTCCGGCCCGAACGACGCTCCGGACGACATCCAGTTCATGTTCGATCTGCGGGCGCCGCGCGAGACGCTTCAGCGGCAGCGAGCCGTGGCGACCGCGTGGGTCGAGGCCGTGGCCGAGGCGTCGAGCACGAACGTGCCGAAAGAACTCGGCGCAGCGTTCGGCCGGCGGTCATCCGTTCATTGCGCCGACGTGTTCGGAGAGCAGATGCGCGGAGTATGGATGTGGCGCAAGGGCAGCATCCTGCCTCGTGAAGTGCTCGGCTTGGCGCTGACGGATCCCCGCGAGGCCGGTCAGTTCACCGACGAGGACGTGGTGTTCATCCGCCGAACGCCCCGTGAACTCCGGCGGCGCTCACGGATCGCCAAGCCCTGAGAAGCGGGCCTGACGACATCGAAAACCCCGTTGGCGCAGGCCAACGGGGTTTCGTGGATGACGACCACAACCGGTAACCGTTCAGGTCGGGCTCACCAGACATGCTTCAGTGTGGCCGGTTCGCCTTGCCGTCGAGCCAGAGTGTGTCGGACTCGTCGCGATGCGATCCGGTGGTACCGACGTGCTTACTGTCGATCTTCGGGCCTTCTTTGATCACGTGCACCATGGCCATGCCGTGCCCGCGGCCGAGCCCGTAGTCCTCTTTGAGCCAGTCGAGGATGACGCCGGCCTTGACGTCGGGGGAGTCGTAGCCTCGACTCTTGGCGATGTCGAGGAGTCGGCGCGGGGTGAGCCCGGTCTTGTCTTCGATGGCGTCGAGGTATGCCTGGAACGACATCCTGCCGTCCTTTCGTCCGGTTTTGATCGAGTGTACGGTACTGTTCAGTACCCACGTGCGTGCGCCTGACTGAGGAGCTGGATGAGCGCGGCAAGATCGGCGCAGAAGCGTGAACTGATCCTCGAACGCGCACTCGACGTGTTCGTCGCCTGTGGTTACAAAGGCACCACGACCGATCAGCTCGCGGCAGCGGCGTCAGTGTCGAAACAGACGCTGTACAAGGAGTTCGGCGACAAGGAGGGTGTCTTCACGGCGCTCATCCAGTTCGCCTGCGATCGCGTCGGCGATCCCTTCGCGCCGCTGACCGAGCAGATGCACAGCATCTCCTCGGCCGAGGAGGCGCTCGATCTGCTGGCGACGCAGTTCACGAGGTCCATCATGTCGCCGCGCGTGCAGCAGCTGCGGCGGCTGGTGATCGCCGAGGCCGTCCGGTTCCCGCCCCTCGGGCTCCTGTACTGGGAAAGTGGCTTTTTGCCGGTCCTGGACTCGGTTGCGCGTTGCCTGTCCATCCTCGATGAACGAGCGCTGCTGGACATCCCGGACGCTCGACTGGCGGCCCGACACTTCGCCGGGATGCTGCTGTGGATTCCCAGCAACCAGACGATGTTCGCTGTGTCGATGCCGCTGGACGAAACAGAGCTTGCCGAGTCCATCGCCGCCGGCAGCAAGGTCTTCCTTCGCGCCTACCGCAGGGAGCCAACCGGCTGATCCGGTCCTGCCCTTATGACATGGTCGAGTGCGCAGTGTGAACGAGGGAGCTGAAATGACCGCGATGACACCGGACAAGGTGCTGGCCGAATTGAACGCGCTCGCCGAGCCGAAGGTGTTTGCGGTCAACCAGAAGCATGGCGACGATCACGCGGTGAACCTCGGCAAGCTGCGTGCCCTGGCGAAAGAGCTGAAGACGCAGCACGAACTCGGCCGTCGGCTTTGGGAGACCGGCGATTCCGCCGCGCGGCTCCTGGCCATCCTGATCTGTCGGCCCAAGGCGTTCGAGGCGGAGGAGCTGGACGCCATGCTGCGTCAGGCCCGAACCCCCAAGGTGCACGACTGGCTGGTCAACTACGTGGTGAAGAAGAGCTCGCACGCCGAAGGGCTGCGCTTAGCCTGGCTCGCCGACCCCGACCCCGTTGTGGCCAGCGCCGGCTGGGCCTTGACGACCGAGCGCGTGGTCAAGAATCCCGCCGACCTCGACCTCGCCGGGCTGCTCGACCGCATCGAAGCAGAGATGAAGGACGCGCCGGATCGCTTGCAGTGGGCGATGAACGAATGCTTGGGCCACATCGGCATCGAGCACGCCGAGCACCGAGCTCGCGCCATCGACATCGGCGAACGGCTGGAAGTGCTCAAGGATTACCCGACGCCCCCGAACTGCACGTCGCCGTACGCGCCCACGTGGATCACCGAGATGGTGAACCGTCAGGCCGCACGACGCGGTTGAGGCGCAGCCGGCTCAGCCTTTGACCACGCCGAGCGGAACCAGCCGGGCCACCTTGCGAGCGAGCCCGGTCCGTTCTGTGACGTCGATGACTGCGTCGATGTCCTTGTAGGCGTCGGGTTTCTCCTCGGCGAGTCCCCGCCATGAGGTCCCTCGTACTTCGATGCCCTGAGCCTCGAGCTCAGTTTGCAGAGAGCGTCCGCTGGTGCCCCGGGCCGCCTGTTGGCGGCTTTGCACCCGTCCGGCTCCATGGGCGGCGGAGCCGAACGCCGGGTTGTCGGGCACGCCGGCGAGTACGTAGGACGCGGTCCCCATCGTGCCCGGGATCAGCACCGGCTGGCCCACGGGGGCGAGATCATCGGGCAGATCCGGGTGGTGTGGCGGCAACGACCGAGTGGCGCCTTTGCGGTGCACACACAGCGTCCGTTCGTGCCCGTCGACGTCGTGGACCTCGACCTTGGCGAGGTTGTGCGAGACGTCGTAGACCAGGTCCAAGGTCGTGGCCGCCTCGGCTTCGAAAACCTCGCGCGCGGCCTGGGCCAGCAGCTGGCGGTTCGCCCGTGCGAAATTGGCGGCTGCGTACATCGCCGCCAAGTACGCCTCGCCTTCGGGCGAACGAACCGGGGTGCAGGCGAGTTGCCGGTCCGGGACGACGATGCCGTACTGCGCCATGGCCTTGTCCATCTTGCGGACGTGGTCACTGCACACCTGGTGCCCCAGGCCGCGCGAACCACTGTGGATCATCACGCAGACCGCGCCGTGATCGAGGCCCATGGCCGCAGCGGCTTGCGCATCGAAGATCTCGTCGACGGCCTGGATCTCCAGAAAGTGGTTCCCCGAGCCCAGGCTGCCGACCTGATCGAGTCCACGTTCGATCGCACGATCACTCACCGCCGACCAGTCGGCGCCGGCCAACTCGCCACGGTCCTCGCACCGGTCCAAGTCGCGTGGGACGCCGTGTCCTTGTTCCACCGCATAACGTGAACCGGCTTCGAGCACGCGACGCAGCGTGGCTCGATCCGGCAGGGGCCAGATCCCTTTGGTGCCCATGCCGCGTGGAATGGCCGTGTCCAGCCGATCCATCACGGCGCCGCGCCGGCCGGAGAACTCTGTCCGGTCGAGGTCACGGGCCACCAGCAGGCGTACGCCGCACGAGATGTCGAAGCCGACGCCTCCGGGGGAGATGACGCCGGCATCGTCGACGTCGGTGGCGGCCACTCCGCCGATGGGGAAGCCGTAGCCCCAGTGCACGTCGGGCATCGCGAAGGAAGCCCGCACGATGCCCGGCAGTTCTGCGACGTTCGCGACCTGGACCAGCGCTGCGTCGTCAGCCTCTCCGGGCAGCAACGACGGGGATGCGAAGACGATCCCCGGCACCCTCATCGCACCTTCTCGGGGAATCCGATATCTGTTCGGAGCCTCTTCGACGATCTTCATGGATTTCTCGACTCGCTGCTCGCCATCTCCTGCTCACACCCGTATACCCAACCGCGTCGGCATGTACCGCGCGTGCCCCATCTTCGCCGAGTCGGAAGCCTCGTTGTGCGAGGCTGGAGAAGTGCTGGTCGCGCATGCGCAGCGTGGAGGGCGAGGGAGACCGATCGTGGCCGAGCGATCCGCTGGTTATCGAACCGTGCCGCACACCGCCGATGTCCGGGTGGAGGCGTGGGCACCGTCGCGGGAAGAGTGCATCGCTCAGGCGGTGCTGGGCGCTGTGAACGGTTTTCTGGACACCTCCGCGGCTCGCCCCGTGCGTACCCACCACTGCCAACTGCGCGGGGACACCGATGAAGACCTCCTCGTCGCTGTGGTCGACGAGGTCATCTTCCGTCTCGACACCGACAACGAAGCACCAATCGCCGTCGACCTGACCCCGACGGACGCGGGGCTCGACGCTCGGATGACGATGTGCAACGCGGCGGAGGTTCCGCAGATCGGGGCGATCCCCAAAGCGGTGTCGTTGCACGAGCTGCTGATCGATGCAGGCCCAGATGGCTGGCGATGCTCCATCACCGTCGACGTGTGACTCTTGCGGGTGACGCTGTCGATGTTCGCGCGTCCTTGCGCGCCCGATCCGCGCGTAAAGTTCTGCGCCATGGGCGATGAACCGGCTCGACATGATGATCCGGCCGCGTCGCGGGCGTTGGAACGGATATCTGACGCCGATCGCGAGCGTGCCACGGAGTTCGTCCAGGCTGCGCTGAGCCATGGGCAGATCGGCCTCGACGAGATCGACGAACGCCTCGGTGCGGTCATGGCGGCGCGGACCCGCGGCGATCTCGAAGCGGCGTTGATCCACCTGCCCGGGGCCGCCGCCGTCCTGGCTCCGTCTCCGCCCGTGCCAGCGACCATCCGCCCCGGTGAGCCGGTGACGATCACCGGCGCACACACGAAGATCGAGCGGGCCGGCCGATGGGCCGTACCGGACCACCTCGTCGTCACGTTGCGGCACTCGTCGCTGGTGCTCGACTTGATGGAGGCGGACCTGCCGGGACCGGCGATCCGCATCGATGTCGATCTCACGCACAGCCGCTTTCGCCTGATCGTCCCAGACGACATCCAGCTCGAGACCACCGGCCTCGAGCAGCACGGGTCGACAGTGGGTGTGGAAGCGGCTCGCGGTACATCGCCTCGTGCCGTCGTCGTCTTGACCGGCCGGCTCCACTGGAGCAAGGTGGCCGCCGACGCGCCCGGCTGGCGTCGGCGCCGTGCGCTGCGCAAAGCCAAGCGCTCGTGATCTTGTGCGGTGTGTCAGCTCACCGGGGCTCTCGAGCTCTGCTGGTGTCCAGGACGAGTGCCTCGCGGCGTTGGTGGACGGTGAGGTAGCGCAGGCCGTGGTCCCCGGCGCTGACCTGGCGCCGAGAACGGCGCGGCAGCCACAGCAGCACGCCGGGGGTGAGGTCGATCGTGTGGAGTTCGGTGACCAGCCGGCCACTGCCGGCCAGGACATGAACGAGCACGTCCAGGTCGGGTCCGGCGTGAGAGTCGATGGTTCCGCCCGGTGGCAGCGCGATGATGTTGGAGTCCAGATCGCGCTCGCGGATCTGCAGTTTCCACGCCGCACCGGTCACGTCGGCGGTCGCCGGGTCAGCGGTGATCGTCGTGGTGTCGACCAGGACGCGCGGCAGGGGAGTGCTGGCCAGCTTCGTGATCTTGATCCGCCAGTTGCGCGGTTCACGGGTGAGATACTCCCAGCCGTAGCTGGCGGGGTGATCGGCTTCGAACTCTTCACGCAGATGCTGCGGGTCGTGGTCGTTGACGAGCACGAACGCACCATTGACCGGCAGGGCGGCATAGGTCGCGAAGATCGTGGGGTGCTTGTCCGGCTTGCGCATACCGCGCACATCCAGTTCGTGAACTTCCTGAGTGTTCGCGGTCTCCGGTGGCATCACGATGCTCCCGCCTCTCGAGTTTTCACAACTTGGATTCATGTAAACTCTAGGCCATGGCGTCCATGCTCGGCCCGGCACGTCGTCGACACCCCGGACGTCGTGACTGGACGGCGAGCCTTCGGGAGAGAACCGGATGACCAAACGTGCGACGCCCCGACGCCCGGCAGCACGTCGTACCCAAGTGCTCCGACTTCTCCGTGCGGCGAACCAGCCGTTGGGCATCACCGAGATCGCCGAGCGACTCGGCATCCACGCCAACACGGCTCGCTTTCATCTTCAGACGCTCGTCGACAACGGCCAAGTCGAAAGCATGACGGTCGAGCGCGGTGCGCCGGGCCGTCCTCCGCAGTTGTTCAGGGCCGCGCGCCGGATGGACCCGATGGGGCCTCGGCACTATCGCGTGTTGGCCGAGATCCTCACCAGCACCTTGGCCGACGATCCTGATCCGAGCGAGCGGGCCACCGAGGCCGGGCGCGGCTGGGGACGGCTGCAAGCTTCGGCCGACGTCGTCGACAGCGACGGCGGCGACGACCGATCGGTGCAGCTGCTGATCGGGATGCTCGACGAGCTGGGGTTCGCTCCCGACGAGAGCGACGACCCTCGGCGTCGGGAGATCGGGCTTCGGAACTGCCCTTTCCTCGAGCTCGCAGCAGACCACGCCGACGTCGTGTGTCCCGTCCATCTGGGCTTGATGCGGGGGGCGATGGAGGCTTGGGGTTCGACGGTCACGGTGGACCGGCTCGAGGCGTTTGCCGAACCCGACCTGTGCCGGGTCCACCTGAGCGCAGCTCCTCGACGCGATGCCGCGCTGCGTCCGCGATCATCAGGCCTGGCCGGTTCAGACAGCGAGGAAGGCGCCGAGTACCACCAGTGCGAGGCTGAGCAGGCCGAGTAGCGCACGCAAGCCGGCGGCAGCTCGCGAGCCTCGTCGCACCTGCTCTGCCACCTCTTCGTCGTCGGGTGACTCCAGTAGCCGCCGGCGCAGTCGCGTCATCCGTCGGGCCTGGACCACCGCGACGGCGAAGCTCACCAGCAACACCACGGCGATGGTCACCGTCGCGATGAGTAGGCCGTCCCACGGCAGGTCACGAGCCAGCACCCCACCGGTCACCAAGGCGATGATCAGAGCGGGCAGGCCGACCCAGAAGTAGGCGCGACCCAGGGAGCGAAAGAACGCAACCCGTACGGCCGGGTCGAGAGTTGCCGAGGCGGTCCGGGCGACGACGACGATCGCGCTGTAGCCACCCACCCAGATGCTCGTGGCCACGATGAACACAGCCAGCACCATTGCCTCAGCTGTAGCGGACACGGTCACGTTCTCCTCTCGGCTCGGAACCGGCGCAGTTTACACAAGTATGACTTGTATTAATTGGCTACAGGTCGTAGCTCGAGGCTTTGCGGCGGGCGCCTGGTCAGGCATGGAGAACGGCAAGGATGCGTGCAGCCACTCATTGGCACTCATTCGTCGCCACTTTCAACCTACCGCGGACGGGGGGCCTTGCGGCAAGGCCCCCCCAATGGCGCACAGTTGTCCGACACGGCTACCACCTGCGGAATCAACGCGGTCGGGCAGCTGAACCGGTGCCCGGGGACGGGACCGGTACGCCACGTGAATGGGGATTCATGATCGACGTTGTCGTCGCCGGCGGCGGGCCGACCGGCACGATGCTCGCCAGCGAGTTGCGCTTGCACGGCGTGAACGTGCTCGTACTGGAGAAGGAGCCGGAACCGACCAAGCAGGTCCGATCGCTGGGCTTGCACGTACGCAGCATCGAGGTGATGGACCAGCGCGGAATGCTGGAGCACTTCCTCGCGCACGGCCAGCAGTACCCACTCACCAGTCACTTCGCCGGCATCACGAAACCGATGCCGGACCGGCTGGACACGTCACACCCGTACATCCTCGGCATTCCGCAGACCACCACTGAGCGACTGCTGACCCAGCGCGCGGTCGAACTCGGCGCCGACATCCGGCGCGGCCGCGAGGTGGTCGGGCTGAGCCAGGACGAGCACGGCGTGACCACCCACCTGGCTGATGGTGCACGGCTACGTTCGCGCTACCTCGTCGGCTGTGACGGCGGACGCAGCACGGTGCGCAAACTGCTCGGCGTCGAGTTTCCGGGCGAGCCGGCCGGCACCGAGTGGCTCCTCGGGGAGATGGAGGCCACGGCGTCGCCGGAAACGCTGGCCGCTGTGACGGCCGAAGTCCGGCAGACCCACCAGGGGTTCGGCGCCGGGCCGTCGGGGGACGGGCTGTATCGGGTCGTCGTCCCGGCGGCCGGCGTGGCCGAGGACGGCTCGGCTCCACCGAGTCTCGACGAACTGAAACAGCAACTGAAGGTGTTCGCGGGCACCGACTTCGGTGTGCACTCACCGCGCTGGCTGTCGCGTTTCGGCGACGCCACGAGGCAAGCCGAGCGCTATCGCGTGGGCCGGGTGCTGCTGGCCGGCGATGCCGCCCACGTTCATGCGCCGCTGGGTGGACAAGGTCTCAATCTCGGCATCCAAGACGCTTTCAACCTCGGCTGGAAATTGAGCGCCGCGGTCGGCGGCTGGGCGCCGGACGGGCTACTGGACAGCTACCACGCCGAACGACACCCGGTGGGCGCTGATGTGCTGAACAACACCCGTGCTCAGAGCGAGCTGCTGTCCAACGAGCCCGGACCTCGGGCCGTGCGCCGTCTGCTGGCCGAGTTGATGGACTTCGATGACGTGACTCGGCACGTGATCGAGAAGATCGTCGCCATCGCGATCCGATACGACGTCGGAGGCGGACACGACCTGCTCGGCCGGCGCTTGCGGGACGTGAAGCTGACCCGTGGCCGACTGTACGAACTGATGCACGGCGGGCGCGGGCTCCTGCTGGACCAAACCGGCGCACTGTCGGTGACAGGCTGGGCGCAACGCGTCGACCACGTCGTCGACTCCAGCGCGGAGCTGGATGTACCCGCCGTACTGATACGCCCGGACGGCCACGTCGTCTGGGCCGGTGATGATCAGGCGGATCTCGTGTCTCACATGTCGAGGTGGTTCGGTGCCGCGACCGGCTGACGACGTGCGGCCGGAGGGCGCTTCAGCGCGTGGATGGGACCGTCAGCAGGTAGTCGTCAGCGTCGTCGGACCATTCGAGGCGAATGACACCGGTGGTGTCGGCGGCGCGGCAGAACTGCAGGAAGCTTCGATACCCGAGGGTTTTCTCGCTGAAGCCGGGCCGTACGCGCCGGATCTGGTTCTTGAGCCCGGACAGAGCCGCGCGGCCGTTCTTGTCGATCAGGTCCGCGACGACCGAGCGGAGCAGGTTGAAGGCGTCCTCCTGCCCCCCGAGCTCAGGCAGCAGCACTTCGGGGTCGCCTTTGGTGGGGCCTTCGGCGAGCTCGACGACACGACGTTCGGCCAGATGACGCAGTAGCTCACCGAAGGCACGGAAGCCGTAATCGGCTTCGTTGAACGTCGGGTCCTTCCGCAGCAGGGTGCGTTTCAGCGTGGACGCGGTGACCTGGCCCCCCGTGCGCTGGAGTCCGGAGACGGTCTGCGCGACGAGGACAGCCAGGTCGTCGAGATCCAGGGATTGCTGGGTGTCTGCGGCGTCGTCGTCGGCCGGCACCGCAACGTCCGGCTCGGCCGGTCGCGGTGGTGCGGCCGGCCGACGCTGCCGAGCCCGGTTCTTCGGCCGTCCCGGTTCGATGCCTTCGAGGTCGTCGTAGTAGAGGAACTCGTCGCATGCCGGCGGGAGCATGGCCGACGTCGAGTCCCGGATTCCCACTCCGATCACGCTTTTGTTCAACTCGCGCAGCTTGTAGACCAGCGGGGTGAAATCGCTGTCGCCGGTGCAGATGACGAAGATCGACACGTAGTCGCGGACGAAGGCGAGCTCCACGGCGTCCACGGCCATCTTGATGTCCGCGGCATTCTTGCGCGAGGCGCCCATCCGCTGCGGCATCTCGATCAGTTCGACATGCGACCGGGTGAGCATGCGGCGGTCCTCGTCGAAATACGACCAATCGGCATAGGCTCGCCGAACGACGACGCGGCCGCGTTCGGCCAGGGCATCGCCGATCGGGCGCACATCGAAGTCGATGCCACCGAGGTGCTCGCGAGCACCGATGGCGAGGTTCTCGTAGTCCAGGAACAGCGCGATGCGATCTTCGTCATCCACTCTGGCAGGCTACGCCGCCGTCCGCCCGCCCGGGCCGAGATGACCTCTCCGTGTCCGCTCCGCGGCGGCAGGAAACCCCGGTGCAGCTCTATGGCTGGTCGATTTTGGGCGCTATGACGCCCAAAACCCGCCAGTCATGGTGTGTCCGGCCCCCGCCGTATCGTGTGCTGCCCGAGGTGACCCGAGCGTCCGGGGGGCGAGATGAGTGAAGAATCGTGGCACGAAGCGAGGTTGATTCCCACGTCAGGAATCAACGGGGCTGAAGAACAAGAACGTCGAGCGACGTCAGCACTGCTGGCTGTCATGTCGGCCGTCCGCGAGTTCGGGCGCGCCCTGACGAAACCGTACGGAGCGCCGGCCGGCAAGATCGAGACCTATATCGAGGTTCCATTCACCGTCGGTGATACG
This sequence comes from Actinomycetes bacterium, assembly GCA_021793295.1. Lineage (GTDB taxonomy): Bacteria > Actinomycetota > Actinomycetes > Jiangellales > Jiangellaceae > Haloactinopolyspora. The sequence goes on along the minus strand of JAJYTA010000034.1, from coordinate 8,810 downwards.
AGGCTCTACCCGGACGGGCTGATCCGGGTGTGTCGAGGGCGGACCGTTTGGACGGCATTGATCGAAGTCAAGACCGGCTCTAATCCGCTGAAGAGCGACCAGCTGGAGAACTATCTCGATATCGCTCGTGATCAGCGCTTCGACGCAGTGATCACGGTCTCCAACGAGATACCCGCGATCGCCGGGCAGCACCCCACCGCCGTCGACCGGCGAAAGCTTCGCAAGGTGGCGCTCCATCATCTGTCGTGGACCAGGGTTCTGACCGAGGCGGTCATGCAGAAGGAGTTTCGCGGAGTCGCGGATCCTGATCAGGCTTGGATCCTTGGCGAGTTGATCCGTTATCTGGAACACCCCAAGTCTGGCGCGATGGAGTTCGACGACATGAGCGACAGTTGGGTTGACGTGCGTGATGCCGTCAGAGCAGGAACGCTGCGAGCTACTGACCCTGGGGTCGCGGAGGTCGCCTCGCGCTTCGATGCGTTATTGCGATTCGCGAGCCTGCGCCTGGGGCGACAACTGGGAACTGAGGTGACGCCGTTTCTGTCGCGCCGTGAACTCACCGAACCCCACACGCGAACGCAGACGTTGATATCGAGCCTCGTCGAGGACGGACGGCTTGCTGGCGCCATTCGGGTTCCCGACACGGTCGGCCACCTCAACGTGCTGGTTGACCTGCGCGCAAAGGACGTCACATGTTTCGTCGACGTTGACGCCCCACGGGAGGGCAGGGCCACCACACGCGTCAACTGGCTCGTTCGACAGCTGAAGAACGCACCGGATGGGCTGCGCGTCGAAGCGTTCGTGGCCCGTGGCCGGGGAGCCAGTACGGCCGGACTTCTGCGCGACATCCGGGAGGACGCTTCGGTCCTGGTCGCGGACCGGTCGAAGGAGATCCGATCGTTCAGGGTCGCTTGTACGTCCGCCGTCGGTGGAAAGCGGGGCCGGGGGCGTGGCGCGTTCATCGACTCGATCCTGAACGCGACGGATGAGTTCTACGCCGAGGTGCTGCAGAATCTCAAGGCCTGGTCCGCTGCGCCACCCCGGGTTCGACAGACTGAGGCCGAGATGGTGGCCGCGGAAACCGCTGCGGCACCGGACGTTGCGTCCACGGCTTTGTCGTCGCAGGATGAGGAGGCGTTGGCGTCGACCGGCTGAGCGGCCCTGCCGCGAGGTGGGCACTCAGGCGGGCGGGGCCGGGGTGAGGACGAAGACCGGGATCGAGCGCGAGGTCTTTCGCTGGTACGCGTCATAGTCCGGCCAGGTGGCCACGGCGCGCTCCCACCACAGCGCACGCTCGTCCCCGTGGACCTCGCGCGCGATGTACTCCTTCTTCTCCGGCCCGTCCTGCAACGCGACGCGCGGGTTGGCGACGAGGTTGTGGTACCAGGCGGGGTGCTTCGGGGCGCCGCCCAAGGAGGCCACGACGGCGTACTCCCCGTCGTGCTCCACCCGCATCAGCGGAGTCTTGCGCACCTTGCCGGTCCTGGCGCCGACCGACGTCAGCACGACGACCGGACGGTCGCGTAGTGTCGTCGCGCGTGAGCCTCCGGAGGTTTCGTAGGTCTCGGCCTGGTTGCGGGCCCATTCGGACGGGCTGGGTTCGTAATCTCCGTGTAACGGCATGCCAGAGCCAACCACGTGCGCAGCAGTCGCATTCCGAGCCCGGACCCCGCGTTCATGCCACCGCCACGAACGTGCCCAAACCGATCAGTACGAGGCCGCTGCCGGCACGTTGACCGACCTGCCAGCGAACATTCGTCGCGAGCCGGACGCGGAACCGGGACGCGGCCAGCGCCACGATCACGTCCGCGGTGAGCGCTACGACGACGACCACCAGGCCGAGCATGCTGAGTACCGCCGCGGGAGCGGCGCGATCAGGGTGGACGAAGTGGGGCAGCAGCGCCATGAAGTACAGCGCCGTCTTCGGGTTGAGTGTCTCCACCATGATGCCCTGAACCAACGGGGATCCAGCGAAGCCGCTCGGCGCGCTCGCGGTGCCCCCGGTGAGCGCCTGCTCGACTCCACGGCAGGTCCGGAGCGCCTGCACGCCCAGGACGACCAGATACGCCGCCCCGGCGTAGGTGAGCGCGGCGAACGCGACCGGCGATGTTGCCAGCAGGGTCGACAACCCCACCGCCGCGGCAAGGACATGGGCGAGGGTTCCGATCGCGTTACCCAGAGCTGACTCGATGCCGACCCGCCGTCCATCGTGCACACTTCGTGCAAGGACGTACATCATCGCCGGCCCCGGAGTGAAGGCGAACACCGTGGCCGTTCCGAGAAAGATCAGCCATTCATTCGATACTGGCACCGTCGCTTACCCCCGTAGTGCGTCAACCAGTGCGGCGATCCGCTCGTGTGGATCGCGTGGCCGATCCTGACCGGAGGTCCTTGCTCCGCACTTTCTTCGTGGTTTCTCAGCCCGCGGACGGCGTACTCCGGCACGGAGCCGGAGTGTGAACCGGGTACCTTGGTTCGAACATGCGGGGGCGAACAGCGGAATCACCGGAGGGCGGGTTGTGGACGTAGAAGAGACGGCGGTGCAGACCGACCGGGTATTCACCGTCCCGAACATCTTGTCGTTCCTCCGGCTGCTGGGCGTGCCGCTGTTCCTGTGGCTCGTGCTCGTCCGGGAAGCTGACACGTTGGCGATCGTGGTCCTGGCCGTGTCGGGCTTCACCGACTACCTCGACGGCAAGCTCGCCCGGCGTTGGAACCAGATCAGCCGGGTGGGCCAGTTGCTCGACCCACTCGCCGACCGGCTCTACATCCTCACCACGATCGTCGCGCTGACACTGCGCGAGATCATCCCGCTGTGGTTCGCGATCTTGCTGGTCGCCCGAGACGTCGTCATGCTGGGCGTCGTCGCGGTGGTGAAGGCCCGCCACGGCATCACCGGGCTCCCGGTGCATTTCCTGGGCAAGTCCGCGACGTTCTGCTTGCTCTATGCGTTCCCGCTGCTGCTGTGGGGCGATGCCGACGGCACCGTGGCGATGCTGGCTCGCGTGTTCGGCTGGGCCTTCGCCATCTGGGGCGTGACGTTGTACTGGTGGGCCGCTGCACTCTACGTGATGCAGGCGCGGCGCCTTGCTGGGACGAGCGGATGACAACGTGGCCACAGTGGGAGTGGTCTGCACCGCCGAGCCGATCGGTCGTGCGAGCATAGGGTTGTGGTGACTCTGCAGCATCCTCGAGCTCGTCCGCCGCAGCGGCCGGACGAGTCGATGTCGCTGCTCAATGACTTGTTCGCCAAGCCCTTGGAACCGGGTTACGAGGAAGTCGCCGCTCGCGAGCGGGCGGCTGGAGTCGACACGTCAGCCGCGGGCCGGCGGCGCTTCTCGCCGATTCTCATCGTCGGCGCTGCCGCGCTTGGTCTGCTGCTGACGATCGCCGCCTTGCAAGTGCAGAACAACGCCGCTGTGGTGTCGTCGGAGCGGCAGGGCCTGATCGACCGGATCCGGGCCGAGGACGAGCGGGTCAGCCGGTTGCAGGACAACGTCGAGACTTTGGAGTCCGAGATCAGCGGGCTCGAGGCGTCGCTGCTGGAGAACTCCGCGGCAGGCCGACAATTGCGCGCCGAGGTGGAGCAACTCCAGGCCCGGGCCGGCAGCATCGCGGTGACCGGACCGGGGGTCGTCATCACCATCGACGACGCCGACCCCGAGAGCTTCGACAATCCGGAACTCGCCGCCGTCCAAGACATCGATCTCCAGCAGGTCGTCAACGGGCTGTGGGCGGCCGGGGCCGAAGCCATCAGTATCAATGGTCAGCGCATCACCAGCCTGACCGCCATTCGACAGGTCGACAACATCGTGAAGATCAACTACCGTCCGACTCAATCACCCTTCGAGGTCACCGCGATCGGCGACACACGGTCGTTGCCCAGCGAGTTCGGTGACGGTCCCGGTGGGCAGTGGCTCCGCCACTTCGATTTGCAGTTCGACGTCCGTTCCGAGGAGTCGTTGGAAATCCCAGCAGGTAATACGTCACTGCTCCACGCACAGCCGGGGGAGGCCAGGTGATTCCGCTCCTCGGGCTGGTGCTGGGCGTGCTGGCGGGCTTCATCTTCGACGTGTCTGTCCCGCTCGAGCTTCAGCCGTACCTACCCATCGCCATCGTCGCGGCGCTCGACGCCGTCTTCGGTGGGGTGCGCGCGGTCATGGAGGGCATCTTCAACGACAAGGTCTTCGTGGTGTCCTTCATCGCCAACGTCCTCATCGCCGCGTTCATCGTGTTCCTGGGCGACCAGCTCGGCGTCGGCTCGCAGCTGTCCACCGCGGTCATCGTCGTGCTCGGCATCCGCATCTTCACCAACGTCGCGACCATCAGGCGGCACGTGTTCCATGCCTGAACCGAGCGAGCCCCGGGCCGACACCACGTCGGGTGGTCAGTCGCGCCGCTTCACTCCGGCTGCGCCCTCGGGGTTGCGGCGGCTGTGGCGGGCGCTGAGCAAACGACCTGACGCCGGGCACATCGGCGTCGGCCTGTTGGTGGGGCTGCTGGGGTTCGCGGCTGTGGTGCAGGTCCGCGTCGACCAGGACGACGCCCTGGCCAATGCGCGTCGTGACGATCTCGTTCAGATCCTCGACGGGCTGCGGCGCCAGTCCGAGCGGTTGGACGACCAGGTCGCCGAGCTCGAAGCCGACCGACGCGACCTCGTCAGTGGCGCCAACACCGAGGCCGAGGCGCTGGCGCAGGCCCAGGAACGTGCCCGCACCACCGGCATCCTGGCCGGAACCGCCCCGGCGACCGGCCCCGGTATCATCATGACCATCACCGATCCCGATCGACGGGTGAGTTCGGTGCTCATGTACCGGGCGATCTTGGAGCTGCGCGACGCGGGCGCCGAAGCCATCCAGATCACCGGAGAGGGCAACGACTCCGCGGTTCGTGTGGTTCTTGACACATATTTCCTCGGACCTGAGGACGGCGCGATGATCATCGGCGGTGAGAAAGTGGAGCCGCCGTACACCATCGTGGCCATCGGTGACCCCGGCGTGCTGTCCGGCGCCATGTCGTTCACCCAGGGGGTGGTGGCGAGTATCGAGGATCAAAACGCTGACGCGACGGTCACCGAGTACAACGAGCTGACCATCGACGTGTTGCATGAGCCGGAGGAGCCTCAGTACGCTCACCCGGCGCCGGAGGACGAGGACGATTGACCGGCAATCCACCCGAACGAGCTGAATCTCACCTGATTCACCCGGACCGGCCACGCGCGCCGTGGAGGAGGCAGATCCGTTGTATCCCGACGACCTGAGGTACACCCCGGAACACGAGTGGGTGCGCAACCCCGGCGAGGAGGAAGGCAGCGTCCGCATCGGCATCACGAACTTCGCTCAGGAGCAGTTGGGCGACATCGTGTATGTGCAGCTTCCGGCCGTCGGTGACGAGCTCACCGCCGGCGACGTCTGCGGCGAGCTCGAATCCACCAAGAGCGTCAGTGAGCTCTACGCGCCCGTCACCGGGTCCGTGGTCGCTCGCAACGACGAGCTCGATGCCGCGCCGGAGCAGGTCAACGCCGACCCGTACGGCGCCGGCTGGATGTTCGAGGTGGTTCCCGCTGACGAGTCCGCTCTGGAGCAGCTCCTGACCGCCGACGAGTACCGGTCCCAGGTCGAGGGGTGAGTGCCGTGTAAACGGTCGGTCGTGCCGGTGATTTGACGCGGTTGACCCGCTACCGCACCGGCCCTAGGTTGCCAGCATCCGTAAACTCTCAGGCGAAGGTCGAGGGTCGCCACGACTCTCGAGAACGCCGACGACTCGAGCCACGGGCAGCCGTGGCGGGAGGCCATGCCGATGCCGTTCTGCACTCAGTGCGGTCACCACAACCCGACCGATGCGAAATTCTGCTCCCAATGCGGAACAGCGCTGGTCACCGCCGCCGCGCCCGCGGAACCCGCTGGCGACGCGACGAGCACCATGGCGATGGTCCGCGAAGAGCCCGAACGCGCCGAGCGCGAAGACGGCGGCGATCTCGCGACCGCCGATCAGGCTGCCGTCGACGCGCTGCCCGCCGGCAGTGCCCTGCTCGTGGTGCTGCGTGGCCCCAACGCCGGTAGTCGCTTCCTGCTGGACACCGACGTGGTGAGCGCTGGGCGACACCCCGAGTCCGACATCTTCCTCGACGACGTGACCGTCTCGCGCCGCCACGCGGAGTTCCGCAGGCAGGCCAACGGATTCGTCGTGGCCGATGTCGGCAGCTTGAACGGCACCTACGTCAACCGCGACCGGATCGACGAAGTCGCGCTCAACAACGGCGACGAAGTCCAGATCGGCAAGTACCGACTGGTCTACTACTCAAGCCAGCTGGGATTCGGGGGCGGGCCGAGGTGAGGCCGCCCGAAGCACGCTCCAACGCTGAGGGCGGGACAAGCGTGCCCGAAGCACGCTCCAACGCTGAGGCCGAGAATGGGATTGCCTGACGCTCGCGCCTCCGGCGAGCCCGCAGCCACCGGGCTGCGGGCACCGCAGACGATGAGTATCGGCGAGGTGCTGGGCCAGCTGCGTCCCGATTTCCCCGACGTCAGCATCTCCAAGATCCGCTTCCTCGAGACCGAGGGGCTGGTGGAGCCGCAGCGGTCGCCGTCGGGGTATCGGCGGTTCACCGACGACGACGTCGCGCGGCTGCGCTACATCCTCACGGTGCAGCGCGACCACTATCTGCCGCTGCGCGTGATCAAGGAACAGCTCGAGCAGCTCGACCGCGGCATGGAGCTGGTGACCGATGGCGGCACGGTCACGCCGTACACGGTGGCCGCACCGAAGAAGGCCGACGCGAACGAGGTGCTGCTGTCGCGCGCGTCGTTGATCGAAGCGGCTGCGATCAGCGCGGAGTTGCTCGACGAGCTCGAGTCCTACGGGCTGGTCACGCCGCTGCGCAAGAACACCTACGACGCCGAGGCTCTGTTCGTGGCGCGCACCGTGGGCGAACTGGCGGAGTACGGCCTGCAACCGCGGCACTTGCGAGCGGTGCGTACCGCTGCCGAACGCGAAGTCGACCTCGTCGGGCAGGTCGTCGCGCCGCTGTTGAAACAGCGCGGCACCGATTCGCGGGCCCGTGCCGAGGAGACTGCCGGGCAGGTGGCGCGGCTGACGATGCGGTTGCACGCGGCCCTGGTCGAGGCCGGCGTTCGGCGTATCGGCTCACCCTGAGACCGTCCCATTGACGCGCCGCCGCGCCGTCGGCTGAGCAGTTTCGCCGAATCGACCCCGCCCGAGTCTCTCGTTCACAGGCGCACGCGGGGGTAGTGTGGAACACGTGCATGAGCTTGACGTCGTGGGTGTACGAGTAGAGATGCCCTCCAACCAGCCGATCGTCCTCCTGCGCGAGGTGGGCGGGCAGCGCTACCTGCCCATCTACATCGGCGCGGTCGAAGCCACCGCCATCGCCTTCGCTCAGCAGGGCGTCGTGCCGCCGCGTCCGATGACGCATGACCTGTTCAAGGATGTCCTTGACGCCATCGGCGTCACCATCGAGCAGGTCCGCATCACCGAGGTTCGCGACAACACCTACTACGCCGAGTTGGTGCTGTCCGGTGGACTCGAAGTGAGCTCGCGCCCGTCGGACTCCATTGCCTTGGCGCTGCGGACCGGCACGCCCATCTTCGCCTCCGATCCGTTGCTCGACGAGGCCGGAGTGGTGATGGCCGAGTTCGACACCGAAGAGGAGGAGGACGAGGACGAAGTGGCTCGGTTCCGCGAGTTCCTCGAACAGGTGACGCCGGAGGATTTCAGCTGATCACCGCGGCGTGATCGTCTAGAGCTGAAGTCGAGCTTGAGACTTGCCGCGTGTTGCGTTGACCCCCGACGGGGGTGGGCCTAACGTCACTGTTGTCACACTCGTGGTTATCGAGGCACGTACGCCGCCACGGCGGGACGCCAGAGATCGACGATGAAGGGGTCGGCGTGAGCGCAGACAGTACATCCGGGACAGGTACGGCGGGCGGTTCCGGTCACTCGGCTCGTGCCGGCAGTGGCGCCGCCGATCGCCTGGCCCGGCAAGGCCTCTTGTTCGAAGGGGTCGTCGACACCGTCCCCGAAGACGTGGGATACCGCGGCCCGACCGCGTGCAATGCCGCCGGCATCACCTACCGTCAGCTCGATTACTGGGCCAGGACCGGCCTGGTCGAGCCGACCGTGCGTAATGCGTCGGGGTCGGGCAGCCAGCGACTGTACTCCTTCCGCGACATCCTGGTGTTGAAGATCGTGAAGCGCCTGCTCGACACCGGCGTCTCGCTCCAGCAGATCCGCCAGGCGGTGCAGCATCTGCGCGATCGCGGGGTGGAGGAACTGGCCGGTATCACCCTGATGAGCGACGGCGCCAGTGTGTACGAATGCACCTCGGCCGACGAGGTCGTCGATCTCGTCCAGGGCGGTCAGGGCGTGTTCGGTATCGCCGTCGGCCGGGTGTGGCGCGAGATCCAAGGCAGCCTGCACGAACTGCCGGCCGAGCGTCCGGGCGAGCCGCCGGCCGAGCATCCCGGCGATCAACTCGCCGCCCGCCGCAAGGCGCGCGCCGCCGGCGCCTGAGGGTCGCCCGGGCGGTACTGCGCCGCGCGACCTGTGGGTAGCGTCGTCGTATGACGAAGTTGACCATCGACGAATCAGGTGAGTTCCAGCGGGCGCCGAGCCGGTTCGATGCGCGGATCACTGCTGACGGTAGTTCCGGCTGGCCGGTGGAGCCGGGCCGATACCGCCTGGTGGTGAGTCTGGCTTGTCCGTGGGCCAGTCGGGTGGTGATCGTGCGGCGCCTGCTCGGACTCGAAGACGTGTTGTCGCTGGCCGTCGCCGACCCGATCCAGGACGAA
>JAJYTA010000033.1 GCA_021793295.1 Actinomycetes bacterium | reverse complement strand
GTCGGCTACCTGGAAGCCGCCGGTCCCACGCCCTCGTTGCCGCCGTCGCCCTTCACTGGTGATCAGGCGGGGCGATCATGAGGTGTTGGCGGCGTTGGCGCGCCGTGGGTGTCTCATGATCGTTGGTGGTGGGGGTGGGTTTGGGCTGTTGGTGGCTCATGATCGCGTGGGGGCGGTGATCATGAGGTGGTGGTGGCGTTGGTGGGGTGATCATGAGGTGTTGGCGGCGTTGGCGCGCCGTGGGTGACTCATGATCGTTGGTGGTGTGCGGCAGCGGAGGCGACAGCGATCGACTTGACGAGAATTTTCTTTCGCCGTAGAAAATAACCCATGCCGGCCCGTGCCGAACCTCCAGCGAGCCCCGTGCGACGGGAGCGATCGCGAGAGATCAAACGCTCTGCGGTGATCTCCGCGGCGCGGCAGACCCGCCTGCTGTCCCGCTCGCAGCTGACCAGGCTGACCGGTCTGAGCGCGGCCACCCTCACGCCGCTGGTGCGCGAGTTGATCGCGGAGGGATACCTGCTGGAACGCGGCGCCGAGGCGTCCAAGCCCGGCCGCCCGCGCGAGATGCTGGAGTTCAACCCGCGCGCCGAGCTCGTCGCGGCGGTCGCACTTCACCCGCATCAGGCGCATTGCGAGATCGCCGACAGCGACGGCACGGTCATCGCGCACGCCGACATGCCACTCGGCGCCGACATCATCACCACCATCTGCGACGTCGTGGTCCGCCTGGTCGGCACCGGGATCTCGGAGCTGCGCGGCGTGGCTGTCGCCGTCCCCGGCGTCACCACCGGTGGCGAAGTCCGGCTGGCGCCTTCGGTCGGGATGGTCGAGACCAGCTCGATCGGTGAGGGCATTCAGGCCCGGCTCGGTGTTCCGGTCGTGGTGGACAACGACGTGAACCTCATGGTCGTCGGCGAGCATGCCGCCGGTGCGGGGGCCGACGTGCGTGACGTCCTGCTGCTGCACGTGGCCGACGGCGTCGGCGCGGGCCTGATCCTGGACGGCCAGGTCCGCCGAGGCGCCTCGAGCGCGGCAGGCGAGGTCGGATTCGTCCCGTTGGAACCCGACACGTACGGGAACGACGGCGTCGGAGCGTTCGAAGCGCGCTGGTCGGAAACCGCGATCGCCGCCCACCTCGAACAGATCGGTGTCGACTCGGCCGAGGCGCCACCGGTCACCAGCCTGGTTCGCGCGGCCGGCGGTGACCCCGTCGCGCGCGACTACCTCGACCAGGTGCTCAAGGCGTGGTCGCGGTTGATCATCTCCTGCGCCTGCGTCGTCGATCCAGGGCGCATCCTGCTCAGCGGCGCGGCCGCGGAACTGGATGACGACGCCATGAGCACGTTGCAAGACCTCGTCGACGGCACGGCCCCGGCGCGAACCGAGATCCGCCGCAGCGTGCTCGGAGAACGTGCCGTCCTCCACGGCGCCGTCAGCTCGGCGCTGACCGCCGCGGGACTGATGACCCACGTACTCACCTAGGGCCACCCGCACGCGGCCCGACCGATCCGCTTTCGACTTGTCCGCATTCAACTTGGAGGTATGCATGACACGCCCCACCACGGTGCTCGGCGCCATGATCGCCCTGGGCATCGTCCTCACCGGCTGTGGCGGTGACGCCGAGACCGCGGGCGACGGCGAGTCGGCGAGCCTGACGATCTACAGCGCCAGAGACTCCAACATCACCGACTACGTCATCGAGCAGTTCGAGCAGGAGTACCCCGAGTACGCCGGCAACGTCGAGGTCTTGAACCTCGGCGCTCAGGAAGTCCTCGAGCGCGTCCGGGCCGAGAGCGCCAATCCGCAGGCCGACGTCTGGTGGGGTGGCACCCAGCAGGGCCTCGACGCGGCTGCGGAGGAAGACCTGCTGGAACCCATCGAGCCCGCGTTCGCCGCGGACATCGACGAGATGTACAAGGACCCCGAGGGCCGCTGGTTCGGCGAGATCCTGCTGCCCGAGGTGATCATGTACAACAACGCGGCGCTCTCGCCGGAGGAAGCACCGCAGGACTGGGACGATCTGCTCGACCCGACGTGGGAGGGCGAGATCATCATTCGCGATGTCGCGGCCTCGGGCACGATGCGCTCGATCTACGCGTCGATGATCCTGCAGCAGTCTCCGGACGGCTCCGACCCGCAGGCCGGCTACGACTGGCTGGCCAAGCTGGATGCCAACACCGGCGAGTACGCCGCCAACCCGTCAGACCTCTATCTCAAGATGTCGCGGGAACAGGGCACCGTCAGCGCGTGGAACCTGCAAGACATCTTGATCCAGGCCGAGCAGCAGAACATGCCCTTCGGCTACGTGATGCCCGAGTCGGGTGCGCCGGTGCTGGTCGACGGGGTCGCCGCGATCGCCGGCGGCGACAGCGAGGCGGCCACGCAGTTCCTGGAGTTCATCTTCGAAGACGGGCTGCGCAACGAGCTCGCCGCGGAGTATTTCCAGATCCCGACCGTGGAGATCTCCGAGGAGCCGGACTGGCTGGCCGAGCTCGACCTGCAGCCGATGGACGTCGACTGGTCCCTCGTCGGTGAGCACGAGACCGAGTGGATCAACCACTGGAACGAGAACATCAAGAACAAGGGCTGACTCGACGGCCGGGTCGGTGTCCTGCCCAGCGGCGGGCGCCGACCCGGCCCGCGAGCCGCGGAAGGTGAAACATGGTCCAGGTCCGCCTCGACGCCGTGCGCAAGGTGTTCCCGCGATCGGGTGGCGAGCCCGCCGTCGACGACGTCGATCTGACGATCGGAGACGGGGAGTTCTTCACCCTGTTGGGGCCCAGCGGCTGCGGGAAGACGACGACGCTGCGGATGGTCGCCGGGTTCTACTTTCCGTCGGCCGGGCGTATCTACTTCGGCGACGACGACGTCACCCGGCAGGCGCCGAACAAACGCGACACGGGCATGGTGTTCCAGAACTACGCGCTGTTCCCGCACATGACCGTCGCCCAGAACGTCGGGTACGGGTTGCGGATCCGTAAGGTCCGCGGCGCTGAGGCGAGCAAGCGGATCGAGGAGGCGCTCGAGCAAGTCCACTTGGGCGGGTTCGGGAGCCGGCGCATCGACCAGCTCTCCGGTGGTCAGCAACAGCGGGTCGCCCTGGCGCGGGCGTTGGTCATCAGGCCGCGCACGTTGCTGCTGGACGAGCCGCTGTCGAACCTGGACGCCAAACTGCGGGAGGAGACCCGGCTGGAGATCCGCCGCATCCAGCGCGAAGCCAGCACGACGTCGATTTACGTCACGCACGACCAAGCCGAAGCCATGGCGATGTCCGACCGGGTGGCGGTCATGCACAACGGCACCGTCCAACAGGTGGGCACGCCGGAGGAGATCTATCGCCGCCCGGCCAATCGGTTCGTGGCCACGTTCATCGGCCGCAGCAACGTCATGTCGATGCCGGTGACCGGGGCCGGGCGAGACTACGTCGAGGTACGCGGGCCGGCGGGAGCGACGTTGCGGGCGGCCGCACCGGTCGACCACGGGCTGCACGAGACAGCCGACGCCTTGATCTCGGTCCGCCCGGAACACATCCGCCTCACCTCAGCCGAGGAGCCGGGCGCCATTCCCGGCAAGGTGACCGAGACCGAGTTCACGGGCATGTCGACCAACGTCACGGTGGACACCGGCGAAGCCGTCCTGCAGGCAGCCTCCGTCGAGGTGCCGACCCGTCTCACGGTCGGATCCACCGTCGGCGTCGTCCTGCCGCCCGAGCATGTGTGGGTGGTCCGGCCGTGAGCATGCGCCGTGCCGCCACAGCCGACGACACTGTGCGACCCGTGTCTTCCGAGACGGCCGCGGCGACGCCACCCGGACCGCGCCGGCGATCGAGCGGGTCGGTGACCGGTTCGCGGTGGTTTCCGTACGTGCTGGTGCTGCCGCTCGCGCTGGTGCTGTGGGGCTACATCGTCCAGCCCATGCTCGCGACCTTCGCCGAGAGCGTGGGCGACGGCTCCGGTGCCAACTACTCCGCCTTCTTGAGCGGTGGCGGCGTCGCCCGGCAGTCGTTGATCAACTCCGTGGTCATCTCGCTGGTCAGCGTCGTGTTGTGCGCAGCGGTCGGCGTGTCGATGGCGTTCTTGCTGCGCCGGTTCCAGTTTCCCGGGCGAAGCGTCATCGAGGCGATCATCCTCGTCCCGGCCGCCTTGCCGCCGCTCATCGGCGCGATCTCGTTCCAGCTGCTGTACAGCGAGACCGGCATCGTGCCGCGGGCACTGCAGCGGTTGCTCGGTACCGAGGAGCCGGTGCTGTCGGTCAGCGGGATCGCCGGTGTGCTGGTCGTGCACACGTTCACCATGTACCCGTTCTTCTACCTGGCCGCTTCGGCCGCGCTGAAGGGCATGGACCCGTCGGTCGAGGAGGCTGCGTACAACCTCGGCGCGAGCCGGGTGCGGGTGTGGCGCACGGTGTTGCTGCCCATGCTCACCCCCGCCTTGGTGTCCGGTGCGTTGCTGGTGTTCATGACATCGTTGGCCTCGTACACCGCGCCGCTGTTGTTCGGCGTGGACCAGACCATGACGATGCAGATCTACATCAACCGCACCAACGGAGACATGCCGCTGGCCTCCACGTACGCCTCGGTGCTCGGTGTGGTGTCCATCCTCTTCCTGCTGGTGATGCGGTGGTACGAGGGCCGGCGTAGCTACCGGTCGCAGTCCAAGGGCATCGCTGCACATCGGCGTGAGGTGACCAATCCGGTGGCACGGTGGCTGGCCATGGCCGGCTCACTCGTGGCGGTGGCGGTCCTGCTGGCTCCAGCGGCGACGATCGCGCTCGTGGCGTTCTCTCGCGACGGCTCGTGGACCACCCAGGTGCTCCCGGAGGAGTACACGCTGGAGAACTTCACGGCGATCGTGTCCGAACCGAAGGCTTTCGAACCGATTCTCAACTCGCTGACCATCAGCGCGGTCGCGACGGCGGCGATCATCGTCGTCGGCGTGCTGATCGCCTACGCCGTGCGGCGCTTGCAGTTCGTCGGCCGGTCGCTGCTGGACATCGGGGTCATGCTCGCCTGGGCGCTGCCGGGGACGGTCGTGGCCATCAACCTCATCGCGGCGTTCAGCACCGGCAACGTGTTCAGCTTCGGCAAAGTGTTGGTGGCGACCTTCTGGATCATGCCGTTGGCCTACTTCGTCCGGTTCCTGCCGATGGTGTTCCGCTCGACGTCGGCAGCCTTGGCCCAGACCGACCCGGCGCTGGAGGAAGCCGCACGCAACCTGGGCGCGTCCTGGGCACGCTCCTTCCTCACCATCACCGTGCGCTTGGTTCTGCCCGGCGTCATCGCCGGTGCCCTGTTGGCCTTCGTCCACGGCGTCGGGGAGTTCGTGGCCTCGGTGCTCATCTACACCTCCCGCACCGAACCGATCTCGGTGGCGATCAACAACAGCATGTACCGGTTCGAGATCGGCACGGCGTCGGCTTACGGTCTGCTGCAGATCGTGCTGATCTTCATCGTCATGTTGGTCAGCGGCCGCCTCGAGCGCGGCCGGTCCTCGGGCAACGCGAAGGAGGCTGCAGCATGGGCGAACTGATCGAGGCCACGCGTGTCACCGGTGGCGCGTGGCCGGCGACGGTGGCCGAGTCCGACATCGCCGTGGTGCCGGTCGGCGCGTTCGAATGGCACGGCCCGCACCTGCCGCTGGGTACCGACACCATCCTGGCCGAGGGGTTCGCGCGGGAGTGGGCGCACGTCCGCGACCCGGACGGCGCAGAGGCGCCGGTGCGCGCGGTGCTGTACCCGCCCGTGGCCTATACCGCCTGCCCCGGCCAGACCCGCCCCTGGCCCGGCACGATCGCGATCCGCCCGGACGTGATGCTGGCCTACCTGTGCGACGTCATCGAGGGTGTCGTGGCTGCGGGCTTCACCAGGGTGCTCGTGGTCAACGGGCACGATGCCAACATGTCGATGGTGCGCGCCGCGATGGAGTGGGTCTCGGGCCGGCGCCGCGCCAGCCTGCTGCTGGCGAACTGGTTCCAGCTGGTCACGCCGGAGGAGACCACGCAGATCTTCGGCCCGCAGCCGTCGCGTGGACACGGGGGAGCCTACGAGACCAGCGCGGTGCTCGGCTTCGCGCCGGACAGCGTCGACCTCGGCGCGGCACCCGACGTACCGCCCCGGCCGCGGCTGGACACCTCCAGTCCGTACGTGCTCGTCGAATCGCGCCCCACGCCGTGGGAGGGCTGGTCCGGCCACATCTCCCTGGTCACCGATACCACTGGTACCCGCGTGCGTGAGCTCGCCGCTGAGCGCCTGCACGACCTGATCTCGGCGTGGATCGCCGCGCCGTTGCCTGACGAACCCGATGCGAGGACTGCTGGATGACCGACCGGAGCCTGACCGTCTATCAGGACAACCATCTGCGAGTGGCCTTCGAGCACCATGCCGCGGCCTTCTACGGCCCGATGGTGCAGGCCAGCCGCGCCCATGTGGTGATGCTCGCCGAACAGGGCCTGGTACCGGGCGATCGAGCGGCCACGCTGCTGCGCGGACTGGAGAATCTGGCCACGGACGATCCGGCGACGCTCACGTACGACGGCTCGGTGGAGGACGTCTACTTCACCATGGAGCACCGTCTCGCCGAGGCGTGCGAGATCGCTCCGGCCGAGCTCGACGTGCAGATGGCCCGCAGCCGCAACGACCTCGACCAGGGGATCTTCCGGATGATCCTGCGCGATCAGCTGATCGCCGTCCACTCCGCGGCACTGGCCGCCTGCACCGCGGTCCTCGACGCGGCAGAACGCGACGCGGACGTCGTCATCGTCGGCTACACCCATCGCCGGCCTGCGCAGCCGACCACCATCGGGCACGTCCTGGCCGGCTACGCCGAAGCCCTGGTCGGCCAGGCACAGGCGTACACCGCGCTGCTCGACCAGATCAACGTCTCGCCGCTGGGCGCGTGCGCCTTCGCCGGCACCGACCTGGACATCGACTCGACCCGGGTGGCCGAACTGCTCGGCTTCGACGGCGTCGTGCTGAACTCGTACGAGGCGGTGGCCGGCGCCGATCACCTGGTGCGGGTGGGCACGCTCAACGCGCAGGCCCTGGCCACCGGCGCGCGCTTGGCGCGGACCTTGATGGACTGGCTGAGCTGGCAGTGGGTCACCACGCCGCAGGAGTTCACCCAAGGCAGCAGCATCATGCCGCAAAAGCGCAATCCGGTCGTCCTCGAGCACCTGGTGTCCATGGCCGGCGCCACCGCGGCCGACGCGGCTTCGGTGCTCAACAACGTCGGCGCCGCGTGGTGGGAAGACTCCAACAATGCGACCACCGACGTCCAGGCCCGGCTGTGGGACAGCAACGACCGCGCGGAGCGCTTCTTCCGCCTGGTCGGGGGATTCATCGCCCAGATCGAGCCGTTGGCTCCACCGGGCGCCGAGCAGATCGTGGCCACGGGCGCGACGACGACCGCCGCGGCCGATGCGCTGACCGCCTTCGGCGTGCCGTTCCGCGCGGCCCACTCGATCGTGGGTCGCCTGGTGCGTGCGGCCGACCCAGCCGAGTGGGACGTCGCGATGGTCCTAGACACTGCTGCGGCGATCGGGCAGCCCGGGGTGAGCGAGCAGGCAGCTGCGGAACTGATCGCGGCGGCCACCGACCCACACCGGGTGGCTCGACGGCAGCAGCCGGACGGCCCTGGCGCCGAGCAGGTGCGGCATCAAGTGAACCAACTGCGTGCGTCGCTGGGCCGAACCGAAGAGCACGTGTCGGGGCTGCGTGCCCGGTTGGCCACCGCCGCGGGCAGCCTCGACGCCGCCGTGCGAAAGTGGATCACCGCGTGAGCGTGGGTCATGACGGGCACCTGTTGGGTATCGACTTCGGCGGAACGAAGATGGCGGTGGCCCTCGCGCGGCCGGACGGGACCATCGTCGAACAGCGACGGTTGCCGACGAACGCCGCGGACGGTGCCGAGCGCGCACTCGGGCGGGCCATGGACGTCGTCGAGAAGCTCGTCTCGGAATCGGGCCGGTCGATTCTGTCGGCCGGGGTGGCAACGCCCGGGGTCGTGCGTGACGACGGCATCGACCTGGCGCCCAACGTGCCCGGCTGGGAGGACCTGCGCCTGGCCCGCGCCCTGACCGACCGGATCGGTGACCTGCCGGTCACGGTGTGGAACGACCTCAACGCCGCCGCACTCGCCGAAATGCGCCATGGTGCCTTGCGCGGTGCCGATCCAGGCCTGGTCGTCGGGCTCGGCACCGGCGTCGCGGCGGCGATGACCATCGGCGGAACGATCGTCCACGGGTACCGCGGTGCCGCCGGCGAGATCGGTTACACCCCCGTGGGCTCAGGTGAGCTGACTGCGAGCGAACCCTCGCTGGAGCTGGAGGCCGCCGGGCGCGCCCTGGACGAGCTCGCCGCGGCCAACGGTTTGCCCGACGGCGCCGCCGGCCTGACCGGGTCGGGCTCGCCGGCGCTGTCCGCCGAGCTCGACCGCCGGATCGATGCGGTGGCCCGCGCGATGATCAGCATGTGCTTGCTGGTCGATCCACAGCGAGTCGTCGTGTTCGGCGGGATGACCCGCAGCAGCCGGATCGTGGACCGGCTGGCCGCGCAGCTGACCCGCCGGCTGCCGTTCCCGCCGGAATTCACGGTGTCTCGCTTCGCCCAGGACGCCCCGTTGGTCGGGGCTCTGACGCTGGCGGCCGAGCGGATGACGTGAGGTGCTCGACCGTCGCCGGCCGGCGAACGTAAGGTCGAAACCTGTCGGGGGTGTGGACTGGTGCGGACTGGCCGGGTGGGGGTGCGTCATGTCGACACGGATGCGCGGTGACCGCTGGTGAGCATCGTGACCTCCGCGATCGTCGACGCTCCGCTCGACGAGGTGTTCGCGTGGCACGAGCGTCCGGGCGCGGTGCACCGCCTGACCCCGCCCTGGCAGCCGGTGCGCGTGCGTGCTGAGGCACGTTCGCTGCGCGACGGGCAGGCCGAACTGTCCATCCCACCGGGCCTGCGGTGGGTCGCTTCGCACCGCGCTGAGGAGTACCGGCCGCAGCGCCGCTTCGTCGACGAGCTGACCTCGGTCCCGCTGCGCCGGGTCGTGCCGTGGCGCCACGTCCACGAGTTCGAGCCGGTGGGCGAGGCCACTCGGGTGACCGACCGGGTCGACACCGTCGTCCCGGAGTCCGTACTGCGCCCGATGTTCGACTACCGCCAGCGTCAGCTCGCCGACGACCTGACCGCGCACCGGTGGGTGGCGCGCCGGTTCGGCCGGGGATCGTCGACGATCGCCGTGACCGGTTCCAGTGGCTTGGTCGGCACCGCGCTCGTCGCGTTCCTGTCCACGGGAGGCCATCGAGTGATCCGGCTGGTCCGGCACCAGCCCCAGGCCGACGACGAGCGGCATTGGGATCCCGCCCGGCCTGACCCTGACCTGCTCACCGGCGTGGACGCCGTCGTCCACCTGGCGGGGGCGAACATCATGGGCCGACTGTCCGAGCGGCATCGCCGAGCTCTGCGAGACAGCCGGCTCGGCCCCACCCGGCGGCTGGCCGAGCTCGCTGCGGCCACCCCCGGCGTCGAGTGCCTGGTGACGGCCTCGGCCATCGGCTACTACGGGCCGGATCGCGGCGAGGAGTTCCTCACCGAGTCCAGCTCGCACGGCCAGGGCTTCCTGGCCGGCATGGTGGGGGAGTGGGAGCGTGCTTCGGCGCCGGCTCGCGCGGGTGGCGTGCGGGTCGTGCAGGTGCGTACCGGGGTCGTCCTGTCGCCGCGGGGTGGCCCGTTGCAGCTGCTGTACCCGTTGTTCTTCGCCGGGCTGGGCGGCAAGCTCGCTCCTGGCCGGCAATGGCTCTCGTGGATCAGCCTCGACGATCTGCTTGACATCTACCTGCGAGCGCTGGCCGATCGCGAGCTGCACGGACCGGTGAACGCCGTCGCACCGGAGCCGGTACGAAACGCGGAGTTCGCCGCCACGCTCGCGCGCGTGTTGCGCCGCCCGGCCGTGTTCACCGCACCCGAGTTCGCGACCCGGCTGGCGCTGGGCGCCCGCGGATCGCGAGAACTGGCGCAGACCGATCAGCGCGCCGTGCCGCACCGGCTGCACCACCGCGGGCATCTGTTCCGGCATCCCGATGTCGATTCGGCGTTGCGGCACATGTTGGGCCGTAGCCCCGATCGGCACCGCCCGGCCGTGCACTGACCGGCCGTCCGCACCGTCACAGCCAGCCGCGGCGGGCGGCACCTAGGCCGGCCTGGAACCGGGTCTCGGCATCCAGCGATTCCATCAGGGTGGCGATACGCCGACGCGTGGTGCGGTAGCTCCACCCGAGGTGGTTGGCGATCGCCTGATCTTTCATCCCGCTGGCCAGCAACGTCAGCAGGCGACGATCGTCGGGAGTGGGGTCGTCGATGCGCTGGCGTTCGGCCTCGGCACGTGGATCGTCGACGGTCAGCGGTGTGGCTCGCTCCCACATCTCGTCGAAGACGTAGAGCAGCACGTCGAGCAGTGAACACGGATGGACGACGATGGCGCCGGAGACGTCGCGCTGGTTCAGCGATTGCGGCACGAACGCCAGTTTCCGGTCGAACGTGGCGAGCTTGAGCGGCAGGCGTGAGATGACGCGAGCCTGCTCGCCGGCGGCGACGTAGCGCAGGATCGCGTCGGTGGCCTGCGGTGAACGTTCCAGGGCGGCACGGTCGTAGATGGCCTTGCAGGTGACGCCGCGGGCGAGTAGGTCGAACTCGATGTCGTTCGTCTGCGGTCCGGCAGGTCCGGCGTAGGGCGGGGTGTCCAGCACTTGGATCTCGGTGGTCGCCGAGCGCTGCAGTTGGTCGAACCGGCGCAGCACGGCCTCGGCGCCGGTGACGATCTCACACAGCTCCGAATGCTCGTTGCGCTGCCCTTCGCGGTAGTCGTCCATGAGCAAGGCACCCATGGTGCGGATCCGTCCGAGCTCGGCTTCCTTGTCGCGGACCAGCGCCTCGAGCCCGACGTCCGGGGCTGCGGGCAGGTAGCGCGTGACGGCGCCGGGCGCGTGGCTGACCAGGCCCGCATGCTCCAGGAAGGCCAGCGCGCGGCGTAATCGCGCGCGATTGAGGTCCAGGTCGTCGGCGAGCTCGGCCGCCGTGCTGCCGGGCCGGCGTAACAGTGCGCGGTAGATGCGTTCCTCGAGCGCCCCGATCCCGAGGACGTCGAGCGAGACGAATCCATCCGTCTCGGACGACGAATCAGGGACAGTTCTGTCCATGGCCATAGTTGGCCAGCGTAATGCCTGGACCTCCGTCCGGCTGATCGCGGAGCATACGGACACCGGATTCGGGTGATCCCGGTGAAACGGGCGCCGATCGTGCCCGCACGCCCGGGATCGCTCCCGGCTCGCGAACACGTCCCTGGGAGGATGAACGTGCCACCACGCACCCGTTCGACCCGCACGCTTCGGACGTCCGCCGCCGGCGCGGCCCTGGCTGTGAGCCTGGCCGTTCTCGCTCCAGCCGGCGCAACGCCGGCGCAGCCGCCGTCGCAGCCCGACGCCGCCACGATCCAGCCGCAATTACAACAGCAACTCGACAAGGCCGGCACCGCCGACTTCTGGGTCCGGTTCGACGAACACGCCGACCTGACGCAGCAGCGCGAGATCGCCGACTGGGACGAGCGCGGCGCGGCCGTGGCCCGAGCCTTGCGGGAGACCGCCGCCTCCAGCCAGGCGGACGTGCGTGAGCTCCTCGACGACCAAGGCGTGGACTACGAGGCGTTTTGGGCCACCAACGCGATCCGAGTCAGCGACGGCTCGTCCGACCTCGCGATGCAGCTCGCCGCGGCCCCGGAGGTCGAATCGCTACACGAGCCCACGACGTATGAGGTCCCGAACCCGGCCGACGGCGATGCGGTTCGACCGCTCGCCGCGGTGGAGTGGGGCATCGAGGCGATCAACGCCGACGACGTGTGGCGCGAGTACGGCATCGAGGGCCAAGGCATCACCGTTGCGAACATCGACACCGGCGTGCAGTTCGACCACCCGGCCCTGGTCCGGCAGTACCGGGGCAACACCGGCAACGGCACGTTCGACCACGACTACAACTGGTTCGACGCCTACGGGACGTGCGACGGTGCGCCGTGCGACCGGGATGGGCACGGAACCCACACGATGGGCACGATGGCCGGTGACGACGGCGGCAGCAACCAGATCGGGGTGGCTCCGCAGGTCACCTGGATCGCGGCGAACGGCTGCTGCGCGAGCGATGCGGGCCTGATCAACTCGGCGCAGTGGATGCTCGAGCCCACGGACCTCGACGGGCGCAACGCGGATGCCAGCAAGCGCCCGCACATCATCAACAACTCGTGGGGTAGCGAGCTGCCGTCGAACGATCCATTCATCGAGGACCTCACCCTGGCCTGGGACGCCTCGGGGATCTTCGGCGTGTGGTCCAACGGCAACAACGGTCCGGCCTGTATGACCAGCGGGTCGCCGGGAAGCCTGGCCTCGAACTACTCCGTCGGCGCGTTCGACGTCACCGGTGAGATCGCGCGGCTGTCCAGCCGGGGTACTGGGCAAGACGGTGAGATCAAGCCGAACATCTCGGCGCCGGGGGTGAACGTGCGCTCGGCGATCCCCGGCGGCTACGACGTCGCCAGTGGCACGTCGATGGCCGCTCCGCACGTCGCCGGCGCGGTCGCGCTGCTGTGGTCGGGAGCGCCGGGGCTGATCGGTGATGCCGACCGGACACGAGACCTGCTCGACGGCAGCGCTACCGACGTGGCCGACGACAGCTGCGGCGGCAGCGCCGAGGACAACAACGTGTACGGCGAGGGCCGGCTGGACGCGCTGGCGATGCTCGACGCGGCCGACGTCGCCGACACCGGGACACTGGCCATCGCCGTGACCGACGCCGCGACCGGGGAGCCTGTTGACGGCGCCGCCATCACCGTGAGCGGCCTCGACCGCGAGCGGGTCACCGGTGCGGACGGCACCTATGAACTGCCGCTGGCGCCCGGCGACTACACCGTGGCGGTGTCGGCGTTCGGGTACGGCGACGTGACGCAGGAGTTCGTCGTCGAAACCGACGAGACCACCGCGGCCACGTTCGAGCTGCAAGCTCAGCCGTCGGTCACGGTCAGCGGCCGGGTCACCGACGGGTCCGGGCACGGCTGGCCGTTGTATGCCGAGGTCATCGTCCGGGGTATGCCGGACGGGACGGTGTACACCGATCCGGTGGACGGCAGCTACAGCGTGACGCTGCCCACCAACGCGACGTACTCGCTCACCGTCCGCTCGGACTACCCCGGCTATCCGAATGTCGCCGAGGAGATCACGGTCGGCGCCGACGACATGCGCCACGACATCGTCGTGCCCGTGGACGCCGAAAGCTGCGAAGCGACCGGTTACACCTACGGCTACGACGGCACGTCCACGGACTTCGCGGACGGGATGCCCGACGGCTGGTCGGTGGTCGACCACAGCGGGTCCGGCCACACCTGGCGGTTCGAGCAGCCTGGTGACTTCCAGAACGAGACAGGAGGCGAGGGCGGCTTCGCCATCGCGGAGGGTCCCGGCCGTGACATCCCGGTGTTGGACTCGTCGCTGGTATCGCCGGTGATCGACTTGACCGGCCACGCCGATCCGATCCTGCGGTTCCGGCAGGACTTCGACACCATCTTCGGCCTCGCGCAGGCTGACCTCAGTATCGACGGCGGCAGCAGCTGGGAGACCGTCGTCGACCAGCCCGACGACGTGCGTGGCCCCAACGAGCAGGTCGTGCCGATCCCGCAGGCCGCGGGTGAACCCGATGTGCGGGTGCGCTTCCACCTCAGCGACGCCCAACACACCGAGCGCTTCTGGCAGGTCGACGACGTCTTCGTCGGCACCCGCAGTTGTGACCCGGTCGATGGTGGCCTGGTCGTGGGGCACGTGCACGACGCCAACACCGGCACGGCCGTCGGCGGCGCCTCGGTCACCCGGGACGGCTCCGACGCCGTCGTCCGCGTGGCGACGACCCCTGAGGATCCGGACCTCGGCGACGGCTTCTTCTGGACGTTCTCGCCCGTCGGCGAGCAGCGGTTCACCGCGGTCGCCGACGAGTACAGCGAGCACGGGGTCGACGTCGACGTGCAACCCAGCGCCGTCACGGCGGTCGGCTTCGACCTTCCCGCCGGGCAGTTGTCGATCGAGCCCGCGGACATCGAGGCCCAGGTGCGTGCCGGCGTGGAGACGCGGCGATCGGTCGTGCTGACCAACACCGGTACCGCACCCGCGCAGGTGGAGCTCCGCGAACGGGACGGGCAGTACGAGATCCCGGTCGCCGGTCCCGAAACCGACGACGAGCGCGCCGCTCACACCGTCCACATCGCGGGGGACCACTCGCCGCTGGGCTTCGAAGGTGCTGGTGAGGCGAGCACGGTGAGCATGGCGAACTCGACGGCCTCGGCGCCGTGGGTGAACCTGCCGCGGTTGCCCAGGCCGATGATGGACAGTGCTGTCGCCGAGATCGACGGGACGATCTATTCCGCCGGCGGCGTCGACGGCTTCGCCATCGTGGCCGACACCGTTGCCTACGACCCGACCGAACAGACGTGGTCGTCCGTCGCGACGTTGCCCGAACCACGGCAGGCCGGCGCCAGCGCCGTCATCGACGGGAAGTTGTACGTCGTCGGCGGGTGGGACCACAACGTGCGCCAGTCGAAGACGACGTTCATCTACGACCCGGCGAGCGACACGTGGACCTCGGCCGCCGAAACCCCGGTCGGGACCGCCGGTGCCGAGGCCGTCGTCCTGGACGGTCAGCTGTACCTGGTGGGCGGGTGCACCAACGCCTGCAACCGCGACGACCTCCAGCGCTACGACCCGGCCACCGACACCTGGGAGCAACTCGCGGACTATCCGGAGTTGGTCGGCCATGCGGCGTGCGGCGCCATCGACGGGCAGGTGTACTGCGCCGGCGGCATCCGGCAGGGCGGCGAGATCTGGAACATGACGTACGCCTACGATCCGGCTACCGACACGTGGACGCGGAAGGCGGACATGCCGTACCGGGCGTGGGGGGCAGCCTCCACCGTGTCGTCGGACCGCTTGCTGGTCTCCGGCGGTGTGACGCCGGATGGCGTCACCAACGAGGGGTACATCTACGACGCCGCCTCGGACTCGTGGCAGAGCCTGCCGCCCGCGGCCGACGCCGTCTACCGCGCCGGCAGCGCTTGCGGCCTCATCCGGGTCGGTGGTTCGGAGCTGGGCGGCTGGGTCCCGGTGAACACGGTGGCGATGCTGCCGACCTACGGCGACTGCACACCGAGCGACGTGCCGTGGCTGTCGGCGGACACCACGACGGTGACCCTCGAGCCCGGCGAGAGCGTCAACGTCCGCGTGTTCCTCGGCGAAGGTTTGACCGACGGCGGTGTTCACGCGGGCGGCTTGTGGATCAAGGAGGACACGCCCTACTTGGTGTATCCGATCGACGTGACGCTCGAGGCGGCGCCGCGGCGATGACGCGCTGACGGCGGGTCGATCTCAGGTTCGTTAGCGCCCGAGGTCGACCCGCCAACGGCTGGAGTCAGGCGATCGTGGCGCACAACTCGCGCTGGTCGCCGTGCACCATGGTGATGTTCTTCTTACCGTCCGTGGTGAAGTCGATGGTGAACACGCCGTCGACGATCCACATGCCGCGAGGCAGGTTGCCGCCGTCGGCGCCCATACCCACCAGGACCGGCCCGCGTACGTACCACCGCGCCGGCGAACCGTCGGCGCGGAACTCCATGACCGCGTCCCCACCAGCGTCGGCGTCGGTGTAGGCACCGGTCTCGAGGTTGGTGATCCGCACGACGAGGTCGCCGGTGTAGAGCTCGCGCTTGGCGGTGCCGTCGGGATGGGTCTGCAGCGTCAGCTTGCGCACCTCGTCGACCACGGGTACGCCGCTGATGGCGAAGTCGCACCGTTCGCCGGCGGGCACTTCCCACGGCTCGGACGGCGCCGGTTGCCAGCCGCCGGTGTTCGTGGTGGATGTGGCGCTGGCGGTGCCGGCGCTGACGTCGGCGGCGGACGCGGGTGCGGTGGTGCAGGCGAGCGAACCGATCGCCACGAGGGTGATCACGAGACGACGCACAAAAACTCCTTCAGCTCAGGACTTTCAGGGTCGGGCGCCGCCAGCTTCGCGCGTCTCGGTCACCATCGGATCACCATGCCGCCGCCCGCCGCGACGGCTACCGGCACGCTGGTACGCTCGCCCGACGGTGGAGTTCGGACTTCTGGGACCGTTCGAGGCCCGGCATGACGGCGCTGTCGTCGACGTCGGGAAGCGTCGGCAGGAGCGATGCCTGCTGGGCGTGCTGCTCCTCCACGCGGGCCGCAGCATCGCGATGGCCAAGCTCGTCGACCTGCTCTGGGATGGCGACCCGCCTGGCTCGGCACGGGGCACCGTCCAGACCTACATCGCCCGGCTGCGGCGCAGCCTCGCTCCGTATGGCGTGCGCATCGGCACCGGCCACGACGGCTACCTGATCGAACCCGGCGAGTT
Source organism: Actinomycetes bacterium (assembly GCA_021793295.1). Classification (GTDB taxonomy): domain Bacteria; phylum Actinomycetota; class Actinomycetes; order Jiangellales; family Jiangellaceae; genus Haloactinopolyspora. The sequence continues at coordinate 16,081 of JAJYTA010000033.1, read as the reverse complement.
CACCGTCGACGTGACGACGTTTCGCCGGCTGGCCGGCGAGGCGCTGGAGGTGCGCGAGCCGACTCGGCGCCTGGCGATCCTCGACCGCGCCGTACAGCTGTGGCGCGGGCCGCTGCTCGCCGACGTCGCCGACGACGCGTTGCGCCGGCGCCTGGGAGCCGACCTGGACGAACAGCGCTTGACGAGCCTGGAACTGCGCGCGGAATCGCAACTGCGTCTCGGACTGCACGACCGCGTGGCGAACGAGCTGGCGCCGGCGGTCCAGGCCACGCCCACCCGTGAGCGGCTGGTCGGGCACCTGATGACGGCGCTGTACCGCAGCGGTCGACAGGCCGATGCGCTGGAGCTGTACCGCGCGACCCGCCAGCTGCTGGTCGACGAACTCGGCCTGGAGCCCGGACCGGACCTGCAGACGCTGCACCATCAGGTGCTGCACAACGACCGCGCCCTCAGCGTCCCCGAAGTGCCGCACTACGTCGTCCGGGTCGGCGGTCAGGTCCTGCCGTGGAGCGTCGGCGGCCACCCGGCGCTGGATTTCTGCAACACCTTCGCCGGCTGGGGGCACGATCCGCCGTTGCCCCGTTCGGAGTGGCTGGGCAGCTATGCGACGTTGGCCGTGTGGGCGGGCTATATGGATCTCGTCGACGAGCGCACCACCGAAGCCCTGGTGCAACAGGCGCAGCGGCGTCCCGCGGCGGCCGAGGCTGTGCTCGCTGAGGCGCGTGCCCTGCGCGGGCACCTGTACGCGCACCTGACCAACGCCGACGATCACGCCGCCTTCCGCGCTGTGGCCGCCTACGCCGAGGCTGCCGCCCGGGCCTCGGTGTTCGACGTCGACGATGACGGGCTCGGTCGCTGGCGCCTCGGCCACGGCGCCGGATTGCTCACACCCGTCCACGCCACCGCGCGCGCGGCAGCCGACCTGCTGGCCGATCCGCGGCGGCTGACCGTGCGCCGGTGTCCGAGTCCGACCTGCGGCTGGCTGTTCATCGACCGTAGTGGGCAGCGGAGATGGTGCAGCACCGCCACCTGCGGCCAGTAGATGGCGGCGTCCACGGCGGCGCGTGGCCGCTGAACGAGCCGGACCAACAGATCAGGACAACATCAGCAGTTCCACCCGCCGGAGGGTCTCGTGAACGTTCGCTTCGGTGGTGGCCGCCCGGGCTTCGGCCAGGCTGAACCAGCGCACCGGCGCGTCGGGCTTTTCCGGCCGGGCGTCGTCCGGAAGCTGGGTGGCCAGTACGAACCGCAGGTCGGCGTGCTCGTGCGCCGGTTCGTCGCCCGCGGCAGCCACCGGGACCACGACTGCGTGCAGCAGCCGCGCATCCGGCCACGGCGTGAGATCGGTGAGCCCGGTCTCTTCGCGCCCTTCCCGCAGCGCGACGGCCAAGGGTTCGGCCTCGCCCGGGTCGCCGTGCCCGCCCACCTGCAGCCACGCGCCCTGCCGCTGATGCCAGCGCAGCAGGACTCGACGGCTTGGCGGATGCGCGACCAGCGCGGAGGCGGTGATGTGCAGGGGGAGCGAGCGCGACCACGGGTCGGCGGCGATGTCGATCAACTCGCGCACGCGGGACGTGTCCGCAGCTTCGTCCGGAGTCTGCGGGCGGTGACGAACGAGTAGGTCGGCAACCGGGCCGGCCGAGGCAACCATGCCTGTGACGTTACGATGCCGCAGGCGGTGCAGTCGACGAGTTTTCCCGAGGCGAAGCCCTGAATGATCTTGCGCAATGAGCGAATCTCCGACACAGTCATGGACAAGATCGCTCGTTCGGGGCAAGGAGGACGATCCCGTATGAAACGTGCACTGTGTGTCGTAGCCGCCGCCATCCTCCTCGCCCTGGGTATCGCCGCACCCGCGTCTGCGGGCGGTGATTCGTCCTTGCCGCCGGGTGAGATCACCACGATGGCCGGGCCCTGCGGGTCGTCCTACTCCCACGTCGGGCACTACCCGATCAACGCATCCGGGCGCACGCTCGCCTATCTCGACGTCTACTGGTCCAGCAGCGCCAAACGCAACTGCCTGGTCACCAACCATGCCGGCTCGACGTACGGTGTCTCGCTCTACACCCAGGCCACGATCCGGCCCAGTGGTTCCAGTTGGCCGAAGTGCCCCAGCAGCACCGGGTGCGACGCGGGCCATTTCAGCTACTACGCAGGCCCGGTGTACACCCCAGCCGGGGTGAACATGTCCAACCGGTGCCTCGATGTCACCGGCGTCATCGACTGGGCGCAGCGGACTCTGACGCGTATCCACTGCGGCTGAGTCTCGCCACGCGGCCGCGGCGCCCCGCCGGTTGCCTCGTATGGGCATGATGGACTCATCGAGTGGAGGGAGCCGGGCATGAACGGGGCGGGCGAGCAGGTCGTCCTGGTCGACGAGAAGGGTGGCGCGGTCGGCGCGGCGTTGAAGAGCGAAGTGCATCACGACGCCACGCCGTTGCATCTGGCGTTCTCGTGCTATGTCTTCGACGCGTCGGGCGCGTTGCTGGTCACCAGGCGAGCCGAGTCGAAGCTGACCTGGCCCGGCGTGTGGACCAACTCGGTCTGCGGCCATCCCGGCCCGGGCGAGGCCATCGAGCAGGCGGTGCACCGCCGGGCGCGTGACGAGCTCGGTATCAGCCTCAGCGGCCTCCGGCTGATCCTGCCCGCCTTCCGCTACCGCGCGCAGATGGTCAGCGGGATGGTGGAGAACGAGCTGTGCCCGGTCTTCGCCGCCGGCACGACCGACGAGGTGGCCGCGAGCGCGAGCGAGGTCGCCGAGGCGTACTGGGTTCCATGGGCGCAGTTCCGCTCCGACGTGTTGGCCGGCCGTCGCTCCGTGTCGCCCTGGTGTGTCGAGCAGGTGCGTGAGCTCGCCCAGTGGCCCGACGACCCAGCCCAGTGGGGCGCGGTGGACCGGCGCTCGTTGCCGCAGGCTGCCCGACCAGTGGGCGGCTGAGCTCGAGGCTTGCATCCGGTACCTGGGTACAGGTTTACCGTCGCAGGTATGAACCTCATCGAGCCTGACCGTCCGAACCTCTCGTTCGTGCCGCCGGCCTGCACGCTGCCGACCGGCGAGCAACCGCTGCGGGTGGTGGAGTTCGCGCAGTTCTTCGCCGCGACGGTGTCGGCGGTGACGCGTGAGTCGGCGACCGTGCTTCGGCTGGCGCTGGACGGCGACCACACGATGCTGGCGCACGCCCGCGATCTCGCGGCTCGAGAAGTCGAGTGCTGTTCGTTCTTCGACTTCACCGTCGACGAGGCCGTCGGTGGCGGCCGGCTGCGCGTCGAGGTGCCGAGCGCCCACGTCGGCGTGCTCGACGGCTTGCAGGCGCTGGCCGTGACGGCGGCGCACGATCGGCGGTGGGTGTGACGGGCGCGCCGGACCCAGCGGCCACCGGCCTGCGCAGCGGAGAGGTGGCTGCCGCGGCCGGAGTGAACCGGCAGACGTTGCGCTACTACGAACGCCGCGGGCTGATCGAGACGCCGCACCGAACCCTCGGCGGCCATCGGGCGTATCCACCGAGTGCGGTCTCGACGATCAAGATCGTCAAAGCAGCACAACGACTCGGGTTCACGCTGGACGAGATCGCCGAGCTCATCGCCACCGGGCGCCGCCATGCCGCATCCGACCGGGACCTACACGCACGTGCGGCGGCCAAGATGGCCGAAGTCGAGGAACGCATCGCCGATCTGGTCGTCATCAGGGACACTCTGCGCGCTGCACTCGATGCCGGCTGTCACGACCTGCAGACGTGCGCGCGCAGCCCCGGTTGCCCGATCCCGTTCTCCCAGCTCAGCCGGCACACCTAGCATGAGCGACATGACCGTCGCCCGTTCGATCGCGCTGTTCGTCCTGGCCGCTGTCACCGAGATCGGCGGGGCTTGGCTGGTGTGGCAGGGGGTCCGTGAGCAGCGGGGGCTGCTGTGGATCGGCGCCGGCGTCGTCGGACTCGGGCTCTACGGGTTCGTTGCCACGCTGCAGCCCGACCCGCACTTCGGCCGGATCCTGGCGGCCTACGGCGGCGTCTTCGTGGCCGGTTCGCTGGCGTGGGGGATGGCATTCGACGGGTTCCGGCCGGACCGGTTCGACGTCATCGGTGCGGCGATCTGCTTGCTCGGTGTCGCCGTCATCATGTACGCGCCGCGGGGAGGATGAGGGTTCGGGTTCGGGTTCGGTTCGGGCGCGGCCGTCGGTGCGCAGTCGGGCGACGCTGAGGTCGATCGCCGCTGGGCGACGATCATGAGGCACCTGCGGCCGCATAGCGCCGTAGACGCCTCACGAACAGCCCGAGCCCTCGCGAAACGCGGAGCCGTGCCGATTGGGTGCAGGGCTTGCGCAGCGCCTGCAGCTGGACCACGAGGCGTTGTGTCGCTTCACGAGGCGTGTATGGGTGGTGTGGCAGGGGATTGCCAAGTGAACATGATCATTTCAACACCGTGGGTCGTGGATTGAGGTGGGGGTGGCGTGGTGCAGGCATACCCTAGGGGGGTAATGTATGCGTCACGTCAGTCAGCACCTCTCGATAGGAAGGTTCGGTCATGTCCTCCACCGCCACGTACACCGTCGCCGGAATGACCTGCGACCACTGCGCCGCCTCGGTTCGCGAAGAGGTCGGCGAGATCGCCGGGGTCACCGGGGTCGACGTCGAACTCTCGTCGGGCCGGCTACAGGTCACCGGCGAGGCGGCGATCTCCGACGAAGCGGTGCGGGCCGCGGTCGAGGAGGCCGGGTACCAGCTCACCGGTGACGCAGCGTCCTCGTGATGAAAGATCTCGAAAGCTCGCCGATGACGGTGACCGTCGAGCGTGACGCACACGCACCGGACGGCCACGGTGCCGGCAGCGGCCACGACCAGGGGGAGCACTCGTGACGACGGACGCTGCCGGCCACCAGGCGGCTGCGCTGCCCACAGCCACCTCACACGTCGAGATCGACGTCGGCGGCATGACGTGCGCGTCGTGCGCGGCCAGGATCGAACGCAAGCTCAACAAGATCGACGGGGTCAGCGCGTCGGTGAACTACGCGACGGAGAAGGCCAAGGTGCACTACTCCGGCGACGTGACGACCGACGATCTCGTCGCGGCGGTCGAGAACGCCGGGTACCGAGCACACCTGCCTCAGCCCACGACGCCGCACGCGGCGGGCTCGGCGCCGGGTGGCACGGACAGCTCGCGCGGCGACGACGAGCGCGACCGTGAACTGCGCACGCTTCGCGACCGGGTCATCGTCAGCGCTGTGCTTTCGGTCCCGGTCGTCGCCCTGGCGATGGTGCCGGCCTGGCAGTTCGACTATTGGCAGTGGCTGTCGCTGACGCTGGCCGCACCTGTCGTGGTGTGGGGCGGGTTCGAGTTCCATCGAGCCGCCTGGACCAACCTCAGGCACGGCACGGCGACCATGGACACGCTGATCACCATGGGCACCAGCGCAGCGCTGCTGTGGTCGCTGTACGCGCTGTTCCTCGGCGACGCCGGTATGCCGGGCATGACGCACCCGTTCGAGCTGACCATCTCGCGGGGCAGCGGCTCGTCGAACATCTATCTCGAGGTCGCCGCGGGTGTGACGACGTTCGTCCTGCTCGGGCGCTGGTTCGAGGCCCGGTCCAAGCGGCGCGCGGGCTCGGCACTGCGGGCGCTGCTGGAGCTCGGCGCCAAGGAGGTCTCGGTCCTGCGCTCGGGTACCCAGGTACGCGTTCCGGCCGAGGAACTGGCCGTCGGCGACGTCTTCGTCGTGCGCCCGGGGGAGAAGATCGCCACCGACGGCGTGATCGTCGAGGGATCGTCCGCGGTCGACATGAGCATGCTCACCGGCGAATCGATGCCCGTCGAAGTCACCATCGGCGACGAGGTGGTCGGCGCCACCGTCAACGCCGGTGGCCGGCTGATGGTGCGCGCCACCAGGGTCGGTTCGGCCACCCAGTTGGCGCAGATGGCCAAGCTGGTCGAGGACGCCCAAGCGGGGAAAGCCGCAGTACAGCGGCTGGCCGACCGCATCGCCGGCGTGTTCGTCCCGATCGTCATCGTGGTCGCGGTGGCGACGCTCGGGTTCTGGCTGGGTACGGGCGAGGCCCCGGCCACAGCGTTCACCGCCGCAGTCGCGGTGTTGATCATCGCCTGCCCGTGCGCGCTCGGGCTGGCGACGCCGCTGGCCCTGATGGTGGGTACCGGTCGCGGTGCTCAGCTCGGCGTGCTGATCAAGGGCCCGGAGGTCCTCGAATCCACGCGCCGCGTCGACACCGTCGTCCTGGACAAGACCGGCACTGTCACGACGGGGCAGATGAGCGTGGTCGACGTCGTCCCCGGCAAGGGGGTGGACGCCGACGACGTCGTGCGCCTGGCAGGGGCACTCGAAGACGCGTCGGAGCATCCGATCGCTCAAGCCGTCGCGCGAGCTGCGACGCAGCGGGTCGGGGAGCTACCTGCGGTGAAGTTCTTCGACAGTGTCGAAGGCCAGGGGGTCGTGGGCGTCGTCGAGGGCCGTACCGTCGTCGTCGGGCGCGAGTCACTGCTCGCCGAGCACGGCCTGCCGCTCAGCCCCGAACTCGCCCGGTCCCGGCAGCGGGCCGAACAGGCTGGGCACACTGTGGTCGCAGTCGGCTGGAACGGGCAGGCCAGGGCGCTGCTCGTGGTCGCCGACCAGGTCAAACCCACCAGCGGCCAGGCGGTGAGCGAACTGCGCGCGCTCGGTCTGACGCCGATCCTGCTCACCGGCGACAACGACGCCGTGGCTCGTACGGTCGCCGCCGAGGTCGGCATCGACGAGGTCGTCGCCGGGGTGCTGCCCAAGGAGAAGGTCGACGTCATCGCCGGACTGCAGCGTGACGGCAAGGTCGTGGCCATGGTGGGTGACGGCGTGAACGACGCCGCGGCACTGGCGCAAGCCGACCTGGGGCTGGCCATGGGTACCGGCACCGACGCCGCCATCGAGGCGAGCGACATCACGCTGATCCGCGGGGACCTGCGCGCGGCGGCCGACGCGATCCGGCTGGCGCGACGCACGCTGACGACCATCAAGGCCAACCTGGTCTGGGCGTTCGGCTACAACGTCCTGGCGATCCCGGTTGCGGCGGCTGGTCTGCTCAACCCGATGGTCGCCGGCGCGGCGATGGCATTGTCCAGCGTGAGTGTGGTCGCCAACAGCCTCCGGCTACGCCGGTTCACCGCGGGCGGTGCCCGCTCTCGGCGAGCAGGCGCCGAGTCAGCCACAGCGGCGAGGTGATCGCATTGCCGACCACGACGGCGTGCGCACCGTGGTCGAACGCCCGCTGGACGTCGGGTCCGCTGCGGTAGCGGCCCTCGGCGATGACGGGGACGTCGAGCCGGGCGGTCAACGCCGCGAGCAGGGCCAGGTCGGGTTCGTCCGGGCCCGGGCCCGGCGAGGTGTAGCCGGCCAGTGTCGTCGCGACGGCGTCCGCGCCGGCCTCGGCCGCGGCCAGGCCTTCGTCGAGCGTCGACACGTCGGCGAGGATCAAGGCCGTGGTCTTCTCGTGAATCGCCGCGACCGTCTGCGCGAACGGCTGGTCGTCCGGGCGGGGCCGGTCGGTCGCATCGACGGCCACGATGTCCGCGCCGGCCGTCGCAGCGTCGATGGCCAAGCCGGCGGTCGGGGTGATGACGACCGGGCCGGGGCCGTGCTTGACCAGCCCGATGATCGGCACCGACACCACCTGACGTACCGCGGCGATGTCGTCCACACCGTTGATCCGCACTCCGACGGCACCGCCGAGCACCGCGCTGGCGGCCACCTTCGCCTGCACGTACGAGTCCCGCATCGGATCGGCGGGCTCGTCGGGCAGCGGCTGGCACGAGATGACGACGCCCCCGCGCAAGTCGTCGAGAACGGTCATGTCAGCCCCTCCACGGCCATCAGCGCCGCCCCGACCACGACCGCGTTCGCGCCGAGAGCGACCGGCAGCAGGTCCACGTCGGTCTGGGCCACGAACAGGTCGTCCTCGAACGCCGCCGTCGCCCGGGCGAGCAGCGCCGGGCCGACACTACCCCCCAGCGCCACGACGTCGACGTCGAACAGGGCGACGCACCCGGCCAGCGCCCGTCCCAGCGTGTCGCCGGCATGGTCGAGCACTTCGGTCGCCGTCGGTTCTCCGGCACGGGCGCGCTCGGCCACCTCGCGCGTGCTGGTCTGCTCGCCGGATGCGCGGGCGTAGGCCTGAGCGATGCCGGTACCGGAGGCGACAGCCTCCAGATGGCCGGTACGCCCGCAGCCGCACACGTCGTCCCCGGTGGCACCCACATACAGATGCGCGATCTCCAGCGCGGCGTTTCGTCGTCCCCGGTAGACACGCCCACCACTGATCAAGCCGCCACCCAGGCCGGTTCCCACGGCGACGAGCAGCAGGTGGTCGTGGTCGCGACCGACGCCGTAGCGGGCTTCAGCCAGCGCAGCGGCGTTGACGTCGTTGTCGACGACGACCGTGCGCCCGGTCCGCCGGTGCAGCTCGTCGGCGACCGCCGTCCCCGTCCACTTCGGTAGGTGGTCGGTGGCGAAGCGGACGGTCCCGGTGACGTGGTCGATCGTCCCGGCCGCGCCCACGCCCACCGGTACGTCGGCGTCGGTGTCCAGTGCGGTGACCAACTCGGCTGCGGTGGCCAGCACCGCGTCCGGACCGGCGGCCGACGGCGTTGGCGCCTCTCTGCTCGACACCACCTTCCCCTCGGCGTTCACCAGCCCGGCCAGCGTCTTGGTGCCGCCGATGTCGACTCCGATCGCGGTCATCCTTTGAGTCCGGTGTGCGCGAGCCCCTCGACGAACTGGCGTTGGGCGAAGATGAACACGGCGAGCACTGGCAGCACGGTGAGCGTCGTCGCCGCCAGTTGGACGTTCCAGATCGGCCCGCCGTAAGCGTCGACGTACTGGGTGAGCGCCAGCGGCAACGTGAAGCTCTCCTTGCTCGACAAGAACACGAGCGGTTCGAGGAACAGGTTCCACGAGTGCATGAACGTGAAGATCGCCACCGCGGCGATGGCCGGGCGGGCCAGCGGGAAGGCGATCCGCCGGAAGATGCCCGCGCGGCTGAGCCCGTCCACCCGGCCGGCGTCCTCCAGCTCACCGGGCAAGGTGAGGAAGAACTGGCGCATGATGAACGTCGCGAGCACGCTGGGCGCCCCGATGATGGGGATGACCACCAGCGGCCAGTGCGTATCGATCATGCCGACGGCGTTCACCAGGCGGAACAGCGGGACGATCGTCACCTCAGCCGGTACCAGCAAGCCCACGAGCACGACCACGAACAACACGTTCGCGCCGGGGAACGCGATGCGCGCGAAGGCGTAGCCGGCCATGGACGAGACCAGGATCGTCCCGATCGTCACCACAGCGGCGATGTAGAGACTGTTCCAGTACTGCTGCGCGAACGGCTGCAGGTCGAAGACCTGGCCGTACGCCTCGGTGGTCGGTGCGGCCGGCCACAGCGTCGGCGGGATCCGCAGGATCTCGCTCATCGGCTTGAAGCTCGACGTCACCATCCACCAGGTGGGGAAGACGAACGGGACGGCCAGAACGATGAGCGCCACCATCAAGGCGATGCGCTTGACCGGCCGGCGCGGGCGGGTGCGCTTGGTCGGCGGTGCGGCAGCGACGGCGGCAGCACTCGGCTCGCGGGTGTCGACGACCTCAGACTTCATGGAACACCCACCGCTTCCGGGTCTGCCACTGCACCAGCGTCAGGACGGCGACGATGAGGAACAACACCACCGAGACCGTGCTGGCGTAGCCGAACTCGTTGAACTGGAACGCCTGCTGGTACAGGTAATAGACCAGCACCGTGGTGGACGTGCCCGGCCCGCCCTGGGTGAGCACGGCGATCTGGGCGAACACCTGCAGCGACCCGACGATGGTCAGGATCGAGACCAACAGGATCGTCGGGCTGATGAGCGGAATGGTGATCGAGCGGAACGAACGCCACGCCGAAGCTCCGTCGACCCTGGCCGCCTCTCTGATCTCACCGGGCACGCCCTGCAACGCGGCAAGGAAGAGCACCATGTTCAACCCGACGTTCTTGAACACCTGCACCACGATGACCGACAGCATGGCCGTGTCCTCCCGGCGCAGCCAGTTCGGCCCGTCCACACCGATCTGGGACAAGAAGCCGTTGATGCCGCCGTCGGCCTGCAGCAGGAAACCCCACACGATGGTCCACGCGACCAGCGAGACCACGACCGGGGAGAAGAAGAACGTGCGAAACGTCGTGGTGCCGCGCATGCGTTGATTGAGCATGACCGCCAAGAGCAGCGCCAGCCCGACGTTGAGCACGACCAGCCCGGCGGAGAAGATCCCGCTGGCCTTGAGCGAGTCGACGAAACTCGGGTCGTCGATCAAGCGCTGGTAGTTCGCCGCGCCGGTGAACGTGAAGCTGTTCGCCAGCACGTTCCAGTCGTGCAGGCTGTACCACCCGACCGCGATCAGCGGCCCGATGACGAACACTGCACTGCCGACCAGCTGCGGTGTCACGAAGGCGTAGCCGGTCAGGACGTCCGCACGGCGAGCGGTGGAGCGCCGCCGGGCCGATGTGGCCCGGCGACGCGTCGATCGGTCGAGCGTGGCACTCATGGTGGAGGTCAGCCGCCCAGCAGCGGGTCGATCGCGGTGCACACCGACGCTGCGACGGCTTCGACGTCAGCACCGGGCTCCCACAGTGCGTCCAGCTCGGCTCGCACCGTCTGCTGCAGTTGCGAGAACTTGGCGTGCGCCGGCTTGGTCTGCGCCCCCTTGATGCCGTCGACGACCACGGACTGCAGCTGTTCGGCGGTCAACTTCGGGTTCGCCGCCTTCAACGTGTCAGCGTTGAGCAGCGACGTGCGCGGCGGCGGGAAGTAGGTCGAGAGCTTCTCGGCGTTCTCCGGGTTGGTGAAGTAGGCCAAGAAATCGGCGGCAGCTTCGGCGTTCGGGCCGTCGGCGAAGACCCCGATGCCGGCCTGGCCGATGACGCTGACCTGCTCGGCCGGGCCTGCCGGTAGCGGCACGAGATCCCACGCGAAGCTGTCGTCCAAAGCCGAGGCACGGCTGATCTGGGTGATGGTCAAGGCGGCATCGCCGGCGAAGAAGTCGGCCGTGGTGCCCGGCCCCGGGATCGCTTGCTCGACGAACACCTGGTCGTGGAACCAGGTGAGCGCGTCGACCATCTCCGGTGCATCGAACTCGCACGTCGTGCCGTCGTCGGACCAGGGCCGGGCGTCCCAGCCGTTCCAGATCGTGGCGAGGTTGTCCCACGCGGAGAACTCGAAGTCGCGGACGACCAATCCCGACTTTCCGCTGGCCTGCGCGGCTGCCGCTGCGATCTCGGCGGCCTTGTCCCAGGTCCACTCGCCGTTGGCGATGAGCTCGGCGGGGGTCGGTTGCCCGGCGGCGGCGAGGTGGTCGAGATTGACGAAGATCCCGAACGGGCTGTTGGAGAACGGGTAGGCGAACAGGCCGTCGCCAGAGCTCCACAGGTTCAGCGCGTCGGGTTCGAGGTCATCGAACTCGTATCCCTCGGCCTGCTCGAGCACCGGGCGCAGGTCGAGCAGGGCGCCGCTGTCGACGAACTCCGGAGCGGAGTTCTCGAAGATCCAGGCCAGATCCGGCGGATTGCCGCCGGCGATCTGAGTGGTGAGGCCCGTGGTGTATTCCTCGAACGGCAGCGTCTCGAACGACACGTCCGACACGGTGTCGCCGTGTTCGGCGACATAGGCGTCACCGATCTCCTGGAACATCGCCAGCTGCGCCTCGTCAGCGGTCCACACGGTCATACGCAGCTCTACGGGCCCGTCGGCGGTACCCCCGTCGTCAGACGAGTCGGCACCACACGCGGCCAGCGTGATCGCCGCGAGCGCGGTCACGGCCAGCCAGCCGCGACCGGTACGGACAGTTCTCATCAGTACTCCTTCGTCAGGGGCGATAGCCGCCGGCGGCGAGCGCCCCGGGGTCAGTAGCCGGAGACGCCCTCCGGCCAGCGCAGCTCGATGCCTTCGGCGGTCAACACGGATTGGAAGTCGGCCAAGCTACGCGGGTCGTTGCGCACCGCCGTCGGAGCGGTCCGATGCTCCAGGCAGTACGCCGCCAACCGGCCCGCGACCTCGCCGATGTTCCATTCGACCGGATGCAGGCGGTAACAGCCGTTGGTGATGTGGGTCGTGCCGATGTTCTTGCCCGCCGGCAGCAGGTTGCGCATCCGGCGGGGGAGGAGCGCTCCCAGTGGGATCTCGAACGGCTCGGCGGCGACGTCGATGTAGTTGTCGCCTCCGGTCGACGGGTGCAGGTCGATCCGATACATCCCGACGCCGACGGAGTCGTGGTACGACACCGCTCCTTTGTCGCCGCGTACGGCGCTGGCCAGGTCCTGCTCGACGACGGTGTATTCGGCTCGGATCCGGCGTGCCTCGCGGATGTACGGCGCCTGCGCCAACCCGCTGGGGTCGCCGGTGACGTCGCCGCGCAGCCGCAGGCCCGGGAACCCGGTGCCGCCGTCGGGACGAGGCGCCTCGGTCTGCATCCAGTACAGGACCGAGTACGACAGCTCCCGGGCGTGGGCCAGGTGGTCGTCGGCGTCGGGCACGTCGATGACGGGGCCTTCGAGGTAATCGATCATCGGCCAGTTGACCAGGGTGATGTCGCTGGCGTAGAAGCCGTCGGCGAAATTGCGCCGCGCGGCGATCCGGCGGAACGTCCACAGATCGTCGCCACCGGGGTTGACCCGCTGATCGGCGAGCACGGCCTGCGGGTCGTCATCGGGGTTGGGGGTGAATGCTCGCTGCACGGTGTCCAACGTCCGGGGATCCGGCCCGGTCCAGGACAGAAAGGGGGCACCCCAGTACGGCGGCTGGTAAGCGCGCCAGAAGTCGTAGCTGGCCGGCCGGTCGATCGTGTGATCGCCGTCGACATGGTCGATCGCGAAGCAGAACGACACCGCCTGCATGTTCATCGGCTGAGCGTGCTGGGGCGCACTGGGCTCCCCGGTGTCGGCCTGCGACTCGAAGCCCGTGACGTACTCGGTGCCGGTCAGCGGCAGCAACTCGCCGGTCTCGGTGGCGTCGACCACGTACGGAGCTTCGATCGTCGTCGTCGCGTGGTCGTGCAGGTTCTCGACCGTCACCGCCCGCACCACGTCGCCGTCCACGTCCGCGCCGACCGGGCGTACCGGTTGCAGGACGGTGAGCCGCCCGGATGAGCGGTAGGGAAGCAACATCGTCTCGATCACCGCGGCGGCTACTCGCGGTTCATGACACAGCCGGGACACGTACCCGGCGCCGGGATTGAGGTCGGGCTGCGCGCGGGCGGCGTCGGTCAGCGGGTAATGCGCGCGGTAGAAATCGCGGATGCTCTCGCGGAGCCGGCGGTACGAGGCGGTGATGCCGAACTCCTCGACCCACGAGTGCTCGTCGGGCGGCACCGCCTGGCTCGTGAGCTGGCCCCCGAGCCAGGGGAACTCCTCGGTGAGGATGACCGACCGCCCGGCTCGCAATGCCGCGAGCGCAGCGGCAACGCCGCCCATCCCTCCGCCGACGACGAGGACGTCTGTACGCACTATCTTCCTTTCGGGTCGCGTTCATGAGGTGGGCCGAGGGTCTCGCCCTCGACGAACTGGCACGGCAGCAGCCGCTGAGATTCGACGTCGTCGCCGGAGAGGATCGCGGTCAGCACCTCCACCGCCTGGGTGCCCATGTCGCGGCGCGGGAGATGGAATCCACTGAACTGGCGGTCCGGGACGACGTCGATGGGGTCGCCGAGCGCGAGGATCGACAGGTCGCCGGGTACTGCCAGGCCGCGGGCTTCGGCAGCGGCGGCGAGGTTGACTGCGTCGTCGGATCCCTCGGCCAAGGCGGCGGTCACGCCCGCGGCGAGCAGCGTGTCGAGGATGTCGCCGATGTCGCGTCCGGTGGTCGGCTCGTGTCGCTGCCCACCCGCCCGGGTGAAACCTTGCCAGCGATCCACGGCCGACTCCGGGCTCGCGCCGTCCCCGACGTAGGCGAACTCGCGGTGGCCGAGCGCGCGAGCTCGTTCGACGAGCTCGGCGGTGGCATCGGCGTAGGCGGCTCCGACGTAGGGGACCGGGCCGTTGGCGTCGTCGCGACGGCCGATGGCGACGAACGGGTAGGCCTCGGCGTTGAGCCGGCCGAGCTCGTCGGCCGGGATCTCCCGCCCGAGCAACAGGCAGCCATCGGCCAGGCGGAGCCGGGTGTTCTCGTGGAAGATGCGCCGCCCTGCGCCGGTCGGTGCGCTGGTGAACAACAGAAGGTCGCAGCCGAGCCGTTCGGAGTGCTCCTCGATGCCGACCAGGAACGGGTGGAAGAAGTCCGCACTGGTGCTGGGGAACACCCGCTCGTAGGTGAACACGCCGATGATCTGGTTGCGCCCGGCCTGCATGCGCCGCGCGACCGGGTCGGCGACGTACCCGGTTTCGCGGATGACCTGCAGGACACGCTCACGGGTGGCCGGAGCGATCCGAACGCCGGGGACGTGGCGGTCGTTGAGCACCATCGACACGGTGGTTTGACTCACCTGTGCGAGCCGGGCGATGTCGCGCTGGGTGATCCGGCCAGAGCGGCTGGGCATCGTTCGGCTCCTCTCGATAATGCGTATTGGCAGCGGCGAGGCATGACGAACACTGCAGGGTCGCGGACGGTCCTGTCAAGCCGGTGGTCGACGGATAATCCGAATTATCACGGCGGAAACTCTTGACGAACGGTTCGGTGACCGCCCAGAGTCTTGCTCGACCGACCCCCGGAGCTTGAGGAGTGGGCAGTGTCCGAGTTCGTGTTGAGTCGTCGTTCGCTCGTGAAGGGCGCTGCCGCGGGCGCCGGCCTCGCCGTCGTGCCCTGGCTGGGCGCAGCCGGCCGGGCGAATGCCGCGGCCGAGGTCGATCTGGGGACGATCGCCCTGGTCCCGCTGGATGACCGCCCCTACACGTGGTACGCGCCGCAAAAACTGGCCGGCGCGGCGGGCTATGCCATGGTCACGCCGGAGCATCACGTCCTCGGCCGGCACTTCACGCCCGGTGACGGCCGGGCGGCGGGGCATTGGCTCGTCCGGGCGGCGCACCGCGCCGACGCCGTCGTAGTCGCGCTGCCGATGCTCGCGTACGGAGGCCTGCTGAACTCCCGCAACAGCAGCGTGAGCCGCGCAGATGCCGAGCGTCAACTCGAAGCCGTACGCACCGTGAAGCGGCAGAATCCGCGCAAGCGCCTGTACGCCTTCGACACCATCATGCGGCTGACGCCGGAAGGCCCGTGGCGCACCCAACTGCGGATCTGGGCGACCTTGGTCGACGAGGTGGAGAACCTCGGCATGGAAGACAAACGAGCCGAGCTCGAGGCGCTCGAAGCCGAGATCCCGCTCGAGGTCCGCGAGGACTATCTGGCCACCAGGGCGCGCAACCACGAGATCAACCTGCGCATGATCAGCTGGGCCGCCGAGGGCGTGATCGACTTTCTCGTCATGGGCCAGGACGACGCTTCGGGCACCGGG
This sequence comes from Actinomycetes bacterium, assembly GCA_021793295.1. Lineage (GTDB taxonomy): Bacteria > Actinomycetota > Actinomycetes > Jiangellales > Jiangellaceae > Haloactinopolyspora. Next base: position 642 of record JAJYTA010000033.1, on the reverse strand, counting down.
TTGCACCGCCCCGAGGCGCAGGCGCTGCTCGCGCACATCGAGGCGCTCGGCGTCGGCGACCGGGTCAAGCTCTACCCGGGCGCGGACGTCGTCGCGTCGGTCCTGCTGGCCAAGATCGCCGTCGAAGACGCGGCGGTGCGCCCGCAGGTCTACGTCGAGTACTCGCGGGTGCACGGCGACGAGTGGACAGCGCCATACCAGAACATCCCCTACGCCGAGCTGATCAAGGGCTACGTCGAGATCATCGGCGGGCGCGTGGTCGATCACCTCGACGACGCGGACATCGTGTTGATGGCCAACACCGGCGGCAGCTCGGCGTCTGTCGTGCCCTTCGCGGATCGACTCGTGCAGTACGTCCGCGACGGGCGAACCGTGGCGCTGGGGGACGACGCCATCGCCGGGCGCAGCGACCCTCGGCTGCTCCCGCTGCTCGACGAGCACATCCAGCGCGGCGAGCTGGACTCCTACTCGGGCTGGAACATCGGGATCCCGATCTCGCAGTCCTTGAGCCGGTTCGCGCTGCTCGCGCGGGCTCGGTCCGGGCAGCTGCCGCCTGGGCGGGGGCGCGGTGCGGGGCCGGAGAGAATGCGCCGCGAGCTGCTGCGGCGTGCGGCCCGCGACTCGCTCGAGGTCACGGTGTCC
>JAJYTA010000214.1 GCA_021793295.1 Actinomycetes bacterium | reverse complement strand
GGGCGGTGCGCATGCTGGCCGACACCGCCAGCAGCTGCTGACTCTGCTTTCCTGCGTCCATGTGCGCGGGCGTGATGGTCCCGAACGCCCTGGTGCGCGGGTCGCGGACGTCGATCGGGAGCGGGTGGCTCTTGGGCAGCGCGGGGACTAGGACGGTGTCGTCGTCGTAGCGCGTCCTGGGTTGCGGTCCCTGCATCTCCGCCCATCGGAACGTGGTGTCGCCGTCGGCCCGCCAGGCATGCGACACGCCGACCGGCACCAGGCCGTAGTCGCCCGGGCCGACCCGGAACGAGCCCTCGGCCGTGTCGACGACCGCGACGCCGTCGAGCACGTGGAAGGTCTCTTCGAACGAGTGGACGTGGGCCGGCACCGATCCGCCGGGCTCGAGCTCGCAGACGGCGAAGCCGGTGTGGACGGCGGCCCACTCGTCCACGACCGGCCATCGCCGGAATCCGGCCGCCTGGGCGGCCCAGCCGCCCGGTTCGGTGAATGCGGCCTCGGCTGCCCGGGCCACCAGGTGCCGGCTCGTCACGCTGCCGGGACCTTCGCCTTGGCGGCGGCCTCGACGAGCCGGTCGCGCGCCGTCTCGACCAGGCCGCGAGCGCGGTCGACGTCGGCGACCATGCGACCGTCGCGCTTCTTGACCACGCCGTCGACGATCACCGTCTCGATGTTGCTGACGTCCGCGCACAGGACGACGGCGGCGACGGGGTCGATCACCGGTGTGACGTTGATGTCACGCGCGTCGATCACGACGACGTCGGCCCGCTTGCCCGGAGTCAGGGAGCCGGTGCGGTCCTCGACCCCGGCGACGTGAGCACCGTGGATGGTCGCCATCTCCAGCATCTGGCGGGCGGTGGCCATCGTCTCGGGCACGGCGATGTTCTGTTCCCAGCAGGTGGCGTTGACGCGTGCTCGTTCACCGGCGAAGGCGGCCCGCATCTGGGTGAACATGTCGCCCGGCACGGTCGTCACGACGTCGATCGACAGGCTGGGGCGCAGTCCGAACTGGAACGACTTGCCGACGGGCGGCCAGCCGTGCCCCATCTGCATCTCGACCTGGGCCGCGATCGAGATCGTGCCGCCGGTGTCGGCGACCCGCTGCCATTCGTGATCACTGAAGTAGCAGGAGTGGACGTAAGTCGTGTCCGGGCCGAGCAGACCGAGCCGGTCGAGCTGCTCGACCATCGCGTACCGTCCGGCCAGCCGGCCCATCGCGACGTGCACGGTGATGGGGATGCCGAGCTCGCGCGCCAGGCGCCACTCGGCGGTGACGACGTCGTCCTGGCAGAAGCCGGGCCCGCGGGTGGCGAGGGCGAGGGTGAGCAAGGCGTCGTCACCGGAGAAGTAGGTGTCCCGGACCCGCCGGACATCCGCGGCCGGGATGGCCTCGGAGCTGTTGAACCAGTACTTCGCCAGCGACGTGTTCGCCGAGCCGTAGGCGTACTGGCCTCGGATTCCGGTCTCCTTCAGCGCGGTGATGGCGGCGTCGGGGTGTTCGGGTGTGTTGTTGATGTGCGACCAGTCGACGAGTGTCGTGATGCCGGCGTTCAGGCACTCCAGCGCGCCGGCCAGGTTGCTGGCGTAGACGTCGTCCGGCTGGTAGCGGGGAGCGAACGTGTCGAGGATCTCGACGAAGTAGTCGTCGAGGGTCGCATTGGGCGCGCTGCCGCGGATCGCGGCCTCCCAGGTGTGGCGGTGAGTGTCGATGAATCCGGGGATGACGATCCGCCCGCTGGTGTCGACGACCTCGGCGTCGGCGTCGATATGGTGATCGACGGCGGCGATCGTTCCGTCCTCGATGAGAACGTCGGCTTGTGGCAGATCGCCGAGTTGTGGGTCCATGGTGAGGACGGTGCCGCCTCGGAGAAGCATCCGGTCGGTCATCTGCGGTCCCTTCCTGCGTCGTTGTGGGATTCTGTGAGTCAGTAGGCGGCGAGTTCGAGGACCCGCTCGGTCACGGCGTCGACGCCGGGGATCACCTGGGCCTCGAGGGCGTCGGCGAAGGGGAGCGGCACGCACGCCGCCGCGATCCGCTTGATGGGCGCGTCCAGCAGGTCGAATCCCTCGTCGGCGACGACGGACACGAGCGTGCCGCCCCACCCGCCCTGGTACGGGTTCTCCTCGATCACGACCAGGCGCGACGTCTTCTCCAACGACGCCAGCACCGCGGCGACGTCGAGTGGGACCAGACAGCGCAGGTCGATCACCTCGGCGGACACGCCTTCGCCGGCGAGGCGCTCGGCGGCGTCAAGCGCCACCGGCACCGTCGAGGCCAGTGCCACCAAGGTGACGTCGTCACCGTCACGCATGGTGCGGGCGCGGCCGAGCTCGACGACGTGTCCCTCGGCTGCCGGCGGTCCTTTGGTCGCCAGCAGCCCCTTGTGCTCGAAGAACACCACGGGGTCGTCGCTGCGGATCGCTGCGGCCATCAGCCCGACGACGTCGTCGGAGGTGGACGGTGCGGCGATCTTCAGCCCGGGGACCGCGAAGACCCAGTTCTCGACCGCCTGGGAATGTTGCGCGCCGAATCCGAGCCCGCCGCCGTTGGCCGTGCGGACGACCAGCGGCACCGTCACCTGCCCACCGGTCATGTACCGGACCTTGGGGATCTCGTTGGCGATGTAGTCGTAACAGCAGGCCAGGAAGTCGCTGAACATGATCTCGGCGACCGGACGCATCCCGGTCATCGCCGCACCCATCGCAGCCCCCACGATGGCCTGCTCGGAGATCGGCGTGTCCCACACCCGGTCCGGGCCGAACTCCTTCAGCAGTCCGACGGTGGTCTTGAACACGCCTTCGGCGGCGCCGATGTCCTCGCCGAGGCACACCACGCTGGGGTCGCGGCGCATCTCGCGGGCGATGCCTTCGGCGACGGCGTCGCGGTAAGTGATCACGTCCGCCATGCGTTGCCTCCATCGGCCCAAACGTCGGTGAACGCCTCCGCCGGGTCGGCGTCGGGTGCGTTCTTCGCGGCCTCGATCGCGTCGTCGACAACGCGGCGTGCCCGCGCGTCGGCCTGCTCGACCGCGTCGTCCGACACGTTCAGCGCACCGAGCCGGTCGCGGGCGATGTCGAGTGGATCGTGGTCGAGCCACCGTTCGACCTCGTCGGCGGGCCGGTACGTCGCGGGATCGGCTCGGCTGTGGCCGAAGTGCCGGTAGGTCTCCGCTTCGATCACCGTCGGGCCGTCGCCCGCGCGCGCCCGCTCGGCCGCGCGCCGGACGGCGTCGTAGACGACGAGCACGTCGTTGCCGTCGATGACCTCGCTGGGCAATGCGTGCGCACCGGCGCGGTCGGCGGCGGGATGGGGGACAGCCGTCACGGCCCCGATCGGCGTGTACTCCATGTAGAAGTTGTTCTCGCAGACGAACAGCACCGGCAGCCGCCACACGGCGGCGAGGTTGAGCGACTCGTGGAACGCTCCGATGTTGGTCGTCCCGTCGCCGAAGAACGCCACCGCGACCTGCTCGGTGCCGCGCAGCCGCGCCGACCAGGCAGCCCCCACCGCCATCGGCAGGTGTGAGCCGACGATGGCGTAGGACCCGAGCATGCCCGACGACGCCTTCGTGAGGTGCATCGATCCGCCCTTCGCCCGGCACAGCCCGGTTGCCCTGCTCATGAGTTCGGCGAGGCACTCCTCAGGCGTCGCGCCGCGAGCCATGGCGTGGTGGTGGCCGCGGTAGGTGGCGAAGACGTAGTCGTCGGGCCGCAGCGCCGCGCTGGCCCCCACCGCCACCGCCTCCTGACCGGCAGCGAGATGCGTCGTGCCTTTGACGAGGCCGGACATGAAGAGATCGTGGGCGGCGCGTTCGGTACGGCGGATGAGCTGCATCTGCTCGTACAGCGCGAGGACGTCGTGCGCGTCGAGCTCCGAAGCGGGACGAACCGTGGTCTCGGTCATGGCCGGGCTCCGTTCGCCGCACTGGACGCCGCCGTGTTGAGGTGCGACTGTGCTTCGCGCAAGGTGTTCAGCGCGCCGCCGGCGGTCCAGTACTTGCGGCCCGCGACGAGCAGGTCCTCGGCGGGGAACTTGGTGATGACCTCGCAGCCGTCGGACGTAACGACCACTTCCTCCTCGATCCGGGCCGCGGACCAGCCGTCGGCGGCCGGCCAGTACGTCTCCAGGGCGAAGACCATCCCTTCTTCGAGGGTCTCCGGATGCTCGAGGGAGACCAGCCGGCTGAAGATCGGTTTCTCCCAGATGGACAGCCCGACGCCGTGGCCGTACTGCAGCGCGAACGCGGCGGTCTCGTCAGCGAAGCCGAACTCCTCGGCCCGCGGCCAGACAGTGACGATGTCGGCTGTCGTCGCACCCGGCTTCACCAGCGCGATCGCGCGGTCCATGTACTCCCGGCACCGGGTGTAGGCGTCGCGCTGGGCCATCGACGCGCTGCCGACTGCGAACGTCCGGTAGTAGCAGGTGCGGTAACCGAGGTAGCTGTGCAGGATGTCGAAGAACGCGGGGTCGCCGGGACGCACGACGCGGTCGCTGTACACGTGCGGGTGCGGGGAGCAGCGCTCCCCGGAGATGGCATTGACTCCCTCGACGTACTCGCTGCCCAAGTCGTAGAGAACCTTGCTGACCAGCCCGACGCACTCGTTCTCTCGCACGCCCGGGCGCAAGTAGGCGTAGAGCTCCTCGTAGGCGGCGTCGACCATGGCGCAGGCCTGGGTGAGCAGGGTGATCTCGTCCGGCGTCTTGATCCGCCGGGATTCGAGGAACACCTGCTGGCCGTCGACGACGTCCAGGCCCTCGGCCCGCAGCGCTGCCAGGACCGGCATCTCGGCGATGTCGACACCGACCGGCGCGTCGGCGAGTCCGTGCTCGCGCAGTTCGTCGGCGACCTTGCGCGCGACGTCGGCGGCGATGCCCGCGTCGGGGTGAAACGCGCCGCGCAGGGTCGAGATGCCCGCGCGGGCTCGCTTGGTGCCGTCGAGCCACGGGTTGTCCAGCTGGTGGTGGCGGGCCGCCGAGCCGAAGTCCCACACCACCGGCTCGCCGCCGCGCGGCAGCAGGGCGAACCGGATGAGCTTGTCCATCGCCCAGGTGCCGATGTGGGTGGACGTCATGTAGCGGATGTTCGAGAAGTCGAACGTGAGCAGGCTGCCCAACTCCGACCGGTCCAGCGTGGCTTTCAGCCGAGCGAGCCGTTCGCGGCGGAGGCGGTCGAGGTCGACGCGCTCTTCCCAATCGACTGCGTTGGGGCCGAAGGTGCGGATCGCCATCGTGGCCACTCCCTTCCGGGATGCGGTCCCACCGACGCATGTTCAACATCACTAATCATCATTAAGCGGCACGATCGCGGCGTCAAGAGGTGATGCCACCCGGCTAGTCAGACAATGTGAGTGGTCCTGGCAAATCAGGACCGGCGCGTAACGCTTTCGTCGCCGGGGCCTCCGCGCGATAATGTTGAGTGTCACTGATCATCATGAGGGCGACGAAAGGACGGCTGAACATGGCTCCCGGTCCGGTCCCCGAGATCGGCCGTCGACTGCGGGCGGAACGGCAGCGGAAGGGGATCAGCGCCCGCGGGCTCGCCCGCGAGATCGGTGTCTCGCCGAGTCTGATCTCCCAGATCGAGACCGGAAAGAGCCGGCCGTCCGTGAGTACCCTCTACGCGATCACCAACGCGCTGGGTGTCACGGTCGAGGACCTGTTCGAGGCCGCGGAGGCCGCCGATCAGCCCGTCGCAGCGGCGTCGGGTGGCGCATTCGACCGCGCGGAGGGCCGGCGGGTGCTCGGTCCCGACCGCGCGCGCCAGGTGGGTCCGGTCGTCGAGCCGGGGGAGCGGGAGGTCCTGACCCTCGACTCCGGAGTGACCTGGGAACGCCTCGGCCAGGTTCCCGGTGCCCACGTCGACTTCCTGCGCATCACCTACGAGCCGGGCGGGACGTCGGCAGGTCTCGGGTTGCTGATGCGCCATCCAGGCATCGAGTATGGGTATGTCGTCAGCGGCGAGCTGGTCGTCACCCTCGGTTTCGACGAGCATCGGCTCGGTCCGGGTGACGCCGTGTCGTTCGATTCGGCGACTCCGCACGGATACCGCAACGACGGCATCGAGCCGGCGGTGGGCATCTGGTTCGTGCTCGAACACGCACCTTGAGCCACACGGCATACTGGTGGCGTGGGGAGCTGCTGCGATCCGCGCGCGGAGTCGAGCCGGCGAACATCGCCGTGCTGCACCGCGTCGTGTGCTGCCACCCGGATTACGAGCAGTTGCTGGCCGCGGTCGCCGA
>JAJYTA010000213.1 GCA_021793295.1 Actinomycetes bacterium | reverse complement strand
GAGGGCTCGCGCGGCATCTCCTGCCTGCTCGTGCCGCGTGACACCGAGAACCTGCACTTCGGCAAGCCCGAGGACAAGATGGGCCTCAACGGCGTGCCCACCACCACCGCGTCCTACGAGGGCGCCCGGGTCGACGCCGACCGGCTGATCGGCGCCGAGGGCGACGGGCTGCGGATCGCGTTCTCCGCGCTCGACTCGGGCCGCCTCGGGATCGCCGCCGTCGCGACCGGTATCGCCCAGCGCGCCCTCGACGACGCCGTGGCCTACGCCAACGAGCGCGAGACGTTCGGCAAGACCATCATCGGCCACCAGGGACTGGGCTTCCTGCTCGCCGACATGGCCGCGGCCGTCGGCTCCGCCCGCGCCACCTACCTGGACGCCGCCCGACGCAAAGATGCCGGCCGCCCGTACTCGCGGGAGGCGTCGATCGCCAAGCTCACCGCCACGGATGCGGCCATGAAGGTCACCACCGACGCCGTGCAGGTGCTCGGCGGCGTCGGCGACACCCGTGAGTTCCCGGCCGAGCGCTACATGCGCGAGGCCAAGATCACCCAGATCTTCGAGGGCACCAACCAGATCCAGCGCCTGGTGATCGCACGAGGCCTGTCCAACTGAGCCCTGCGCCTATGGTGGGCCGCATGGCCCCGCACTCTGACTCCCCCTCCCCCGCCGAGTACGTCGTTCTGCTCGACGAGGACGGCACCCCCATCGGGTCGGCCGACAAGGCGGTCATCCACACCGCCGACACCCCGCTGCATCTGGCCTTCTCGTGCCACCTGGTCGACGACGACGGGCGTGTGCTGCTCACCCGACGCGCACTGGGCAAGCTGACCTGGGCCGGGATCTGGACCAACTCGTTCTGCGGCCACCCCGGTCCCGGCGAGGCCCCGGCCGACGCGATCGTCCGGCGGGCCGAGCAGGAGCTGGGCACTGTCGTCGACTCGATCGAACCCGCGATCCCGGACTTCCGCTACCGCGCCGTCGACGACACCGGCGTGGTGGAGAACGAGATCTGCCCGGTCTTCACCGCCCGCATCCGTGCCGACCTGCACCCGCGCGCCGACGAGGTGTGCGCCCACCACTGGGCACGGCCCGAGGATGTGCGCGTCGCGGTCGAGGCCACACCGTTCGTGTTCAGCCCCTGGATGGTGGCGCAGGTCCCGCGGATGGCGCTCTATTCCCGCTAGGAGCCTGCGCGGGGCGGAGGAGGGAAAGCGAAGCGTTGCTGCGTTGGGCGAGTATTCAGCGCTTATCGACGAGGCAAGGCTTGGCTGCCATCGACGGGAGAGTGACTGCGCCGCGATCGACAGCAGGGTTCTACGTTTTCCGTTTACTGACCATGCTGATCTGTCGCAACACAGGCGATGAGGTGAGCGAGTCGCGCGATGGTGAGCAGGCCAACTCCGACCGCTACTGCTAGGACCGCGATGACGGGGATCGGTGCTGCAGCGAACAGGATGGGCCAGGTAGCGGCGCGCCCCAAGATAGCGGAGCCCCATACGGGAACTGTGAACAGCACCGCTGCCACGACAGCGCCGATCCCGACCGTGATGGCGGCGCGGATCTTCCCGAGACGCCTTGCCCAACGCGCGCTCCGCACAATCCCTCGCGTGCAAAGGCTGAGAAGCGCAATGGTGACGAGGGTGATCACGATGTCGCGGCCCGGCCCCGGTGCTGATGGCGGGCCCTGGAGTTCCCCGGTCGACGACGCTTCATACAGCGAGGCGGCTATCTCGTAGGGATCCGGTGCCGAACTCGCCTGCAGGACTGCTATGCCGGTCTCGCCCGGGAACAGCCCTTGGTAGGCACCGGTCCCGGCGCCGACACCGGAGTGTGAGACCCGCTCGACGCCGCCATCAGCTGGTGGGCCGCTGTACCAGCCCAGCGCATACAGGCCCCCTTCCGGTGCTTGGCGGCGGTGCATCTCGTCGCGCATTGCCGTGGACAGCACCTCCCCACCACCGGGCAGCACACCGTGCTGGAAGCGGAGCCAGATGCCCAGGTCGTGAGCCGTGGATGTCACGCCACCAGCCCCAGCGACCCAACTGTCGGGACCGGTGACTCGAACCGGTGCCCCAAACGCCTGCGCATGCCCCGGAGCACCCTGAACCTGACCGCTGGTGGACGCACTCGTAGTCTCATCCATTCCTAGCGGGTTAAGGATGTTCTGTTGCAGATAGGTATCCAGATCTTGGCCGGAGACTTTTTCGATGAGCTGGGCGCAGATCCAGTAGTTGGGATTCGAGTAGGCCCAATCCGTTCCGGGGTCGAAGGCAAGTCGACTGCGCGACAGCAGTTCGCCTGCTTCTCGCGGAGTCTGCGGTCCGGCAGCGTATTGGTCGAACCCGAGCGTCGCGTCGCTGATTCCGCTCGATTGATTCAGGAGTTGTCGCACAGTGATGCTCTCGGCACGCTCGTCATCGAGTCGCAGATCCGGCAGATACTGCGTTACCGGCACATCGAGGTCAACCCGTTTCTCCTCGACGAGTTGCATGACCGCGGTCGCGGTAAACGATTTCGAGAGCGACTCGATGCGGAATGATGTGTGCTCATCGACCGGGCGACCGTCGACCTGCCCTGCGCCAGCTTCCACCGCGATCTCGTTCCCGTGTGTGACGACGACGGCGATCGCCGGAACTCCGCTCGCGACCACCTCATCCAGCCATCCCTGGACGTCCTCCTGCGGTGCAGCCGAGGCGGCCTGGATAGGCATGATCTGCGGCATGAGCGCGAGGGCCACGCCAATGGCGGCGGCCACACGAGTGCGCGTGAATCGGGAGTGCGTCGTCGTTGCTATTGTTACCGTTCTGCTCATGCATCTCACGGTAGAAACTGGTGAACGCGCGGCGGCAGGGCCGTCCGGCCCCTCCTCGCATAGCAAAGTACCCCCGAACGGCGGGGTGTATGCAGAAAGGAAAGGCCGGGAGAATATGAAGCATGTCCGATGTCTTGGTTTGGGTCGCGATCTCGCTGCCAGTGTCCGTCGCGGCTGTGCTTACGGGGCGTCTGCTGCTGTTGCGCCGTCAGGAGGCAGAACTTGGTTGGGAACTCGCAGCGCAGAAAGAATCGCGCGCCGTCGAGACCGAGCAGCGTATCCGTTCGGAGCATGCCGCCGAGCTTTCGCGGACGATCCACGATGACCTCGGTCATCGCCTCACGCTCGCTTCGATCGAGGCCGCCGCTCTACGCACGCGCGCAGGCACGGATCTCGCACCCGATCTCGAACGGTTGCGGGCTTCCATCGCAGAGTGCGTCGAGGCGCTGAATCGGTCAGTCAGCGGTCTCAGCCTGGAGGCAGAAGGCTCGGGATTGGAGGAAAGCATCGAACACATCGCCGATACTGTCCGTCAAACTGAGACCCCGGTGCAGGTCGATATTCAGGTCGCGAGGAACCTGGCTGGATCGACGCCGTCGTCGACCACGACCAGCACCGCGATTTCGGTGGTGCGAGAGGGATGCACGAACGCGCTGCGCCACGCACCCGGAGCACCGATCCGCATCCGTATCCGAAGCGACCGTGGCGAGGTCGTCATCGGTGTGGAGAACGATGCAGCCGATACCGCGGTCGGGCCGACCATCGCACCCACAGGCGGACGCGGACTGCGAGGGCTTCGCACCCAGGTCGAAGAGTTGGGCGGTTCACTGAAAACCGGACCCAGTGGTGACGGTTGGCATATCCGAGCGAGTCTGCCGCTACAGGCCACCACCGGAGTGAACGAAGCTCGACATGCGCTCGCGCATCGGCGCCGCCGAACGCGGCGGATGCTCATCGCTCTTCCCGTGGCGACTGCCGCGCTCATGATCGCGATTCCCGTGGGCATGGTGCTCGGTCAGGCTGCGCTCTCCCGCCTTTCCGCCACAGATTTCGCCGCCATCACCGTCGGGGAATCTGAGAGCAGCGCCCGCTCCCGGCTTCCGATTGTGGAGATGGAAGCACCGCCGCAGCAAGTGGGATCAGGGGACTGCCGCCACTACGAGTCGACTTTCAGTCCCTTCGAGCGAACCGAGGTCTACGAAGTCTGTTTTACGAACGGGCAAGTGAACTCGACGACGATTATCCCAGCACCATGACCCCGGCACCGAATGTCAACGACGGTTCCCAGGCGATCCGTGTCGCACTGATCGACGACGAACCGCTCATCCGAGCGGGCCTGCGCACGATCCTCGAAAACGATCCACGCATCCGTGTCGTCCTCGAACACGGAGACGGTCTCGGCATCGTTCCCGCGGTACGAAAGGCTCAGTGTGACGTTGTGTTGATGGACGTGAGGATGCCGGGCCGATCGGGGCTCGATGCGATCGCAGACCTGCGCGCGGCAGGGGTACCTGCGCGACTGGTCGTGTTGACGACGTTCGCCGACACTGAGTATCTGCGACGAGCTGTAGAAGTGTCGGTAGACGGATATGTGACGAAAGCCAGCGCCCCGGAAGACCTGGTCAACGCGGTGCACACCGTCCAAGCTGGCGGTGCGGCATTATCGCCCGTCGTGGCCCGCTGGTTACTGGAGAACGCTGCCGGTCCGATGACGAGGCAAGCCGACGCCCACGAGCTTGTCTCACGACTCACCCCGCGTCAACACGAAGTCCTCCTCGGGATCGCACGAGGAGAGGACAACGCCCGAATCGCCAGCAGCTTGTATCTCTCCGAAGCAACAGTTAAAGGCTATGTCAGCGAAGTGCTTCAACGCCTCGGCGTAGAGCGTCGAGTACAGGCCGCCGTACTCGCCCATCAAGCCGGTCTGCTCTAGTCAACCAGACAAATGATGAGTGCTCTGATACGAACTAGCGAGTTGAAGCCTCGTAGCAGGTCGGCCAAGGGTGTAGCCCGAACCGAGGTTCCACGGTTCTCCAAGCCGCAAGAAGTGCTAACGAAAGTGCTAAACAACCTGTAGGTCGGGGTATCGAGATGGAGTTATCCACAGGTCAGATGTCGTAGATCGTCGGTTTCATGCGGCAGAACCCTCTACGAGATTCGCGGCGCGAGGGGGCCGAGGTCAGTTCAACTCCCACGCTGCGGAGGACTCCACGGTAGGCTGAAACCGCGCACATGCGCGCGATCACAGGTGAGTGTGTTTGGGGCACCTCGGCTACGCGGTCACCACCCACAGGGCGCAGGGCGTCACCGTCGACACCTCACACGTCCTGGTTGAACCGACCACGACGCGGGAGAACTTCTACGTCGCGATGACCCGCGGCAAGGACGCCAACCGCGCCTACGTGGTCCTCGACAGGGCCGACGAGCACGCTAGCCCGCATCCCGGTGCCAACCCCGACGCGACCGGCCGGTCCGTGCTGTATGGCGTCCTGCAACACGTTGGGGCCGAGCTGTCCGCGCACGAGACCATCACCGCCGAACAGGAGCACTGGGGCTCGATCGCCCAACTTGCCGCCGAGTACGAGACCATCGCCGCCGCAGCCCAACACGACCGCTGGGCCACCCTCATCCGGTCCTCCGGACTCACCGCCGAACAAGCCGACGCCGCGATCGAGTCTGACGCGTTCGGGGCGCTCACCGCCGAGCTGCGCCGGGCTGAGGCCAACCACCACGACGTAGACCGCTTGTTCCCGCGCCTGGTCGCCGCGCGCGGGTTCGCCGATGCTGACGACATCGCCTCCGTCCTGCACTACCGCGTAGCCCGCGCCACCGCCCACCCGGCCGGCTCAGGCCGCACCCGCAAGACGCCACGGCTCATCGCCGGACTGATCCCATCCGTGGATGGTCCGATGGCAGGCGAGATGCGCAAGGCGCTCGATGAACGTCGCCAGCTCATCGAGCAGCGCACCAGCACCGTCCTGGATAGCGCCCTCACTGACCAAGAGCCCTGGACTGCCGCGCTCGGCCCGGTGCCCGAGGGCGAGAAAGAAGCGAAGGCGTGGCGGCGCGATGCCAGAGTGGTGGCGACCTACCGCGACCGCTATCAGGTCACCAGCAGCCGCGCTCTCGGTCCCGAACCAGAGAGCGCGGCGCAGAAGATTGACCATGCCCGCGCCGATGCCGCTCTCCTCCGCGCACAGGCCTTCACCAAGCCTCAACAGGACGGACCGGGACGGCGTCCAATCGCAGATCAGCCGATCGGCCCGCGACTGTGAGCCCTTCAAGACGTCAGAACTCGGGCGTATCGTAGAAGCGAGGCAGGTTTCTCCTCACCGCTCGGCCACACGCGGTCGGCCCGACTTCGGACCCTTCGCCACGAACTGCCTCCTCAGGTGACACGTGCGATTAAGAAGAGCCGAACATGTTCCGCCGCCTCATAGTGGTCAGC
>JAJYTA010000212.1 GCA_021793295.1 Actinomycetes bacterium | reverse complement strand
GAGCACCGTCTGTCCGGGTGTCGTGAACTCTTCGATGACGGTGCGGGCGAGGCTTCGGGTGAAATGGACGTCCTCGTCGGCATCGACGTAGCGTTCCTTCACCAGGTCGGCACTCCACTGGCGCAGCCACGGTCTCATCCCTTCATCCTGCTGGACGCGCCCGCGGCTCGCGTCGTCGCCCCTGCGTTCGGGACACTGCCACACCCAGCAGGCACAGCGCGCCGCCGCCGAGCGCGACCACCGGTGGAATCTCATCGAGCAGCGCCCAGCCCAGGACGATCGTGATGGGCGGCACCAGATAGATGGTCGAGGCCAGCCGTCCGGCGGTACTGCGGGCCAGCGCGTAGGCCCACGTCGTGAAGGCCACCGCGGTGGGGAAGGCGCCCAGGTAGACGATCCAGACGATCGCTGATCCGCCGGCCGCGTCGACATCACGGATCAGCTCGGGCGCGAACGGCAGACACGCCACCGCGCCGATGGTGCAGGCCAGCCACGTCACCTCCAACGCCGGCAGCCGACCCACGAGCGGCTTCTGCGCGATCATGCTGACCGCTGCGGAGGCCGCGGCCACGACGCACAGCACCACGCCCCACATGTCGTTCTGCCCGCTCGGCGACGTCGACAACGCGATGATCACGACCCCGGCGAAACCGACAACCGTCCCGCCGAGCACCCGTCGCGGGAAGCCCTCACCGAGAAAGATCGCCGCCAGCACGGCGACGATGATCGGGCCCACGTTGACCAGCATGGAAGCCGTGCCCGCATCCACGCGCTGCTCACCGGCGTTCAGCGCGACGTTGTAGACGCCGAACCACAGCAGCCCGACGACCAGCAGCGGTGGCCAGTCGCGTCGTGTCGGCCACCGCCGGGGCCGCGAGATCAGCAACGCGCCGAGCACCGCGCTGCCCACCAGCAGCCGCCCCAGCGTGAGCGCACCCGGTGACACGTCCGACCCGAGATGCCGGATCGCCACGAACGCCGACGCCCAGAGCACGACCGTGACGAGGGCCGCTCCCAACGGGAGGTACGACCGCAGTCGCGATCTGCCGTCACCGGTGTGAACCGTCTCGATACCCATGCCGTCGACGGTACGGTCCCGAGAGTTCGGCCGGCGACGAAATATCCTCCTGCTCGTGCATGCAGAACACAGCAACTGGGCCGGTTCCCTCACCTACGCCGCTCGCCAGATCCACCGTCCGGCCAGCGTCGACGAGGTGCGTGAACTCGTCCGTGCCGGCACACGCCTGCGCGCGCTGGGTAGTCGACACTCGTTCAGCAGGGTGGCCGACACCGACGGCGACCTCGTCCGGCTGGACGGCCTACCGAAGACCGTCACGTTCGACCACGCTCGCCCAGCCGTGACCGTGCCGGCCGGAATGACCTACGGCGAGGTGTCCCAGCAGGTTCACGAACACGGCTATGCCGTGCACAACCTGGGCTCGCTACCGCACATCTCGATCGCCGGCGCTGTCGCCACCGCGACGCACGGGTCGGGCGATGCAAACCGCAACCTGGCCGCATCGGTGTCCGCACTGCAGCTGGTCACCGCCGACGGCGAGCTGATCACCGTGAGCCGGGAATCCGATCCGGCCCGGTTCCCCGGCATGGTCGTGGCGCTGGGGGCGCTGGGCATCGTCGTGGCCGTGACCCTTGATCTCGTGCCGTCGTTCGACATCCGTCAGGACGTGTACGAAGGCCTCGACCGCGCCACTCTCGAGCAGAATTTCGACGAGATCTTCGCCAGTGCGTACAGCGTGAGTGTGTTCACCGACTGGTCGGCGCCGAGCCTCACCGGGTGGCTCAAACGTCGCGTGGACGAGCCGGACGTCCGGGCCCCGGTGACGTGGATGGGCGCGACCCGCGCCGACACGCCGCACCATCCGGTGCCGGGCATGCCCGCCGCCAATTGCACCGAACAGCTCGGAGTCGCCGGGCCCTGGTTCGATCGGCTCCCACATTTCCGCGCCGGTTTCACGCCCAGCAACGGCGACGAAGTGCAGTCGGAGTTCCTGGTTCCGCGCGCTGCCGCCGTGGACGCGCTGCGCGCTTTGGACAGCATCCGTGAGCGGATCGCTCCGGTGCTGCAGATCTGCGAGATCCGCACGGTCGCCGCCGACGACCTGTGGCTCAGTCCTGCCTTCGCCTGCGACGTCGTCGGGCTGCACTTCACCTGGGTGAACGACACCGCCGCCGTACTGCCCGTGGTCCGTTCGATCGAACGACAGCTGGAGCCGTTCGACGCCCGCCCGCACTGGGGCAAGCTGTTCACGCTGCCGGCCGAGACGATGCCGGCGCTGTTCCCCCGCCTCGCCGATTTCCGTTCGCTGCGCCGCGACATGGACCCCGACGGGGTGTTCGGCAACGCGTTCGTCGACCACCTCGTGGGGTGAGCCACCGGCGATGTGCGCAGGGCACGGAACCGCGACGGCGGCAGCGGCGTCTCAGGTGCATGAGACGGTGGTTTGCCGGTCTTGTCGCAGTTGGCCTCATCACCGGCTGTTCTTCTGATGCAGATGACGACGCTGACCCGCCTGTGGTCACCATGGGTCTGTCGTCCTTCGACGCCTGCGACGAGGTGCTCGATCACCTCAAGTCCGAGGCGTTGGACCGAGTCGGGCCGTGGGGACTGCGCCAAGGGTCGCTGCTGGTCGAGCCGCTGCAGGGTACGGCCGAGTCCGACGCCGCCCCCTCGGAGGCTGCCGGCTCGGCGCATTCCACCACGAACGTGCAGGAGATCGGGGTCGACGAGCCCG
Organism: Actinomycetes bacterium; assembly: GCA_021793295.1. Taxonomy (GTDB): domain Bacteria; phylum Actinomycetota; class Actinomycetes; order Jiangellales; family Jiangellaceae; genus Haloactinopolyspora. The sequence goes on along the minus strand of JAJYTA010000212.1, from coordinate 3,569 downwards.
ACGTCGTCAAGACCGACGGCGAGCTGATCGTGACGACTGCGGCAGGTTCGTTGCGGGTGATCGACGCCGGCGGCGGCTCGCCGCGCGAGATCGCCCGCCTGCCGCTGGCCGAGGACGGGGTTTCGCACGTCGACGCCGAGCTGCTGCTGTCCGGCGATCATGTCGTCGTGCTGGTCCGCGGGACATCGATGGTCCCCTACGCGGGTGTGGAGGACACGGCCAACAGCAGCAGTAGCGTCGCCAGTGATGCGCCGGTCGCGGCGGCATGGTGGCAACCGGCGATGTCGGTCTTGCTCGTCGACCTGTCCGATCCGAGGCGACCGGAGGTCGAGTCATCCCTGAAGGTGGACGGCGAGTATGTCGACGCGCGCATGACTGACGACACGGTGCGCCTGGTCGTCCGGTCCGAGCCCGACCTCCCATTCGAGTACCCCGACGGCATCAACCGGCACGACCTGGACGAGCTGACCGAGATGAACCGCGAGGTCATCCAGGATTCCACGATCGAGGACTGGTTGCCCTCGTACCACCTCACCACCAACGACGACGAAAGCTCCGGCCAACTCGTCGGGTGCGAAGACCTCAGCCGTCCCGACGACTTCGCCGGGTTCTCAACGCTGAGCGTGCTGACCCTCGACCCGGCCGGACTGTCGGACGGCGACGCCGTGGGCGTGCTGACCGACGCCAACACGGTCTACGCCAGCACGGACCGCCTCTATGTCGCGACGAACCGATGGGGCGAGCCGGTACCGCTGGACACCCCCGACGCAGCGGGCGTGGCGCCCGGCCCGCCGCCGGACCAGACCACGGGAATCCACGCCTTCGACATCTCCGGCGACGACGCCGCCGGCTACCTGGCCTCCGGTGAGGTCAAGGGGCGGATCATCGGTCCGTACGCGATGTCCGAGCACGACGACATCCTGCGGGTGGCCACGACACAGCGCGTCGGCCCGGACCGTGAAACCACCGAGAGCAGCCTGATCACGCTCGAACAGCGCGGCGACGAACTCGTCCAGATCGGCGCCGTCGGCGGCCTCGGCCGGAGCGAGGAGATCTACGCCGTGCGCTACTTCGGCACGACGGGGTACGTCGTGACGTTCCGCCAGGTCGACCCGCTCTACGTCCTCGACCTGTCCGATCCGACGGCACCGACGGTCAGCGGCGAGCTGAAGATCACCGGCTACTCGGCTTACCTGCACCACCTCGGGGACGGCCGGCTCATCGGCGTCGGCCAAGAGGCGACCACCGAGGGCCGCAGGATCGGAGCTCAGGTGTCGTTGTTCGACGTGAGCGACCCGGCGGTGCCGACGAAGATCGACGGTCACGTCGTCCCGGATGCGTGGACTCAGGCGGAATGGGATCCGCACGCATTCCTGTACTGGGCCGACACTGGCGCTCTGGTCGTTCCGATGCACAACAACGACGCTGGCGGCGCCTTGGTGCTCGACGTCGGCGGCGATTCGATCACCGAGCACGGCGTCATCACGCGCAGCGAAAACGCCCCGCAGGCGCCCTACGCCATGGTGTCGCGGTCACTGGTGATCGGCGACACGCTGTACACCCGCTGGGAGGACGGCCTGCAAGCGAACGACCTGGACGGACTCGGTGAGCGCGGCTGGCTCGACCTACGCTGACGGGCCTCGATCCGTCGTCCCTGCAGGGGACGCGCGCAGCGTCAGATGCGGGGCGAGCTCGCGCAGGCTGGTGATCCGGGTTCGCTCAGGCTCGAGTCCGACGCCGCGACGGTCGAGGTGGACCGCATGAAGTCCAGCCGACCGTGCAGCAACGACATCCAGCTCGTGATCATCACCGACATAGAGCACGCTCGCCGGCCCGAGGCCGAGGGCGGCACACAAACCGGCATACGCCCCCGGGTGCGGTTTGGCCACCCCGAGAACGTCGGCAGCCAGGACCGGCCCGAGCCGGTCCGTCAGGCCGATCGCAGCGATCTTGGCCCGCTGGAGATCGTCGGGTCCGTTGGTCAGTACGCCGATGCGCAACCCCTGTGCGGCCACGACCTCGATGGCCGCCTCGACGTCGTCGAACGCGGTCCACAGCTGCCGATAGACGTCGAGGTAATCGGCGAACAGCGCGTCGAGGGCATCGTCGGGACGCGAGGGCAGGCCGAGCAGGTCGAGCATGTCGCGCAACCGGCGGCGGCGCTGCTCGGCGAAGCTCGCGTGCCCGTCGCGCCAGGCGGGGAGATGTGTGCGCTCGGCGACGAACCACGCGTCCACCATCTCCGGTGAGTACTGCCCGCCCAGCGTCGGTAGCCAGGCGCTCACCGCCCGGCGCGAGGCGCCGGAGTGGTCGAACAGCGTGTCATCGAGGTCGAAGGCCACTGCCGCGAGTTCAGCCACCCGGTCAACCACGCTGCGCTTCGCCGGCCTGCTCGTCGACCCAGTCGCGGACGACCTCGTCGAGCACGTTCAGCGGCAGCAACCCGTTGAGCAGGACGACGTCGTGAAAGGCGCCGGTGTCGAACCGGTCCCCCAGCGCCTTCGCCGCCTCGGCCCGGATGCGCTGGATCTCCAGCCGCCCGACCATGTACGACAGCGCCTGGCCCGGGGCCGCGATGTAGCGATCGACCTCGGTCTCGATCTCGACCCGGCTGGTGGCGGTGTGCGCCACCATGAAGTCCACCGCCTGCTGGCGACTCCAACCCATCGCATGCAGGCCGGTGTCGACCACCAGTCTGGACGCCCGCAGCGAGTCCTCGCTCAGCATGCCGAGCCGGGCGACGTCGCCCGAGTACAGCCCCATCTCGTCGGCCAGCCGTTCGGCGTACAGGCCCCAACCCTCCACGTAGGCGTTGATCTGGGCGTTGCGGCGCAACAGCGGCAGGTCGTCGCGGTCGAGTGCGAGGGTGAGCTGGAAGTGGTGGCCGGGGACGGCCTCGTGGAAGGCGATGGCCTCGGCGCTGTAGCGGTCGCGCTCGTCAGCCTTGTAGGTGTTGGCGAAGTAGGTGCCGGGGCGGCTGCCGTCCAAGGCAGGTGGCAAGTAGTACGCCGCGCCGACGCCGGGTGCCTCCGAGACCGGGACCGGCTCCACGACGCAGTTCTGGGACGGCAGGGTGCGGAACCACTCCGGCGCCACCTGCTCGGCCCGGCGGATCGCCGCGCGGGCCGCTTCCAACAGTTCGTCACCGTCGTTCCAGCGCATCGCCGGGTCCTCGCGCAGCTTCGCGAGGATCGTCGCGACGTCGCGGGTGCCGAAGACTCGCTGGCCGACGTCGGCGTACTCGTCGTTCAGCGCGGCGATCACGTCCAGGCCGGTCTGGTGCAGCTGCTCCGGCGTGCGCTCGGTGGTGGTGTGCAGCTTCACCAGCCGGGCGTAGAAATCGTCGCCGCCCGGCAGCCAGTTGAGCCCGGCGCGGTCGTCGGGCCGGCCGTGCGGGACGACCTCGGTGGCCAACACGTCCCGGTAGCGGCGCAGCGCCGGGTACACCACCTGGTGGAGCAGCCGGTCCCGCTCGGCCTCGAACGCCGCAAGGTCGACGCCGGAGCCGTCCGCCGGTGCCGGGCGGCGCAGCACATCGTTGTCCGGGTCACTGAGATACCGGTCGAAGT
>JAJYTA010000211.1 GCA_021793295.1 Actinomycetes bacterium | reverse complement strand
AGCTGCTCACCGCGTACGCGGCCTTGATGGCCGTCGAGGAGGGCGCCCTCACGCTCGACGACCCGGCCGGGCCCGAAGGGTCCACCGTCCGGCACCTGCTGGCGCACACCAGCGGCCTCGCCTTCGACGACCACGCTGCGGTCGCGGCACCCGGCACGCGGCGGCTGTATTCGAACTCCGGCTTCGAGCAGCTGGCCGACGTCGTGACCAAGCGCGCGGGGATGCCGTTCGCCGACTATGTCGCCGAGGGTCTGCTCGAACCGCTGGGCATGACCTCCACCGCCTTCGAAGGCTCACCGGCGTCCGGTGCGTCGTCCACCGGCGCCGACCTGGTGCGCTTCGCCACCGAGCTGCTCTCCCCCACCCTGCTGCACCCCAGCACGCTCGACGACGCGGTGACCGTCGCCTTCCCCGGCCTGAATGGCGTCTTGCCTGGCTACGGGCATCAAAAGCCCAACGACTGGGGGCTGGGCTTCGAGATCCGCGACGGCAAGTCACCGCACTGGACCGGCTCGACGAACTCCCCGGGCACGTTCGGTCACTTCGGCCAGGCAGGGACGTTCGTCTGGGTCGATCGCGACCTCGGAGCCGCGTGCGTCGCGTTGGCCGACCGCGATTTCGGGCCGTGGGCCGTGCAGGCGTGGCCGCCGTTCAACGACGCTGTGGTCGCCGAGCTTCGCGGCTAGGCCTTCCCTGCCGACACCACCAGGCGTTGTGTCGCATCACGAGGCGTGCACGGGTGGTGTGGCAGGGAATTGCCAAGTGAACATGATCATTTGACGAGCGGGAGGGGTTAGTCGATGAGGTCGTAGGCGGGGATGGTGAGGAAGTCGGCGAAGTCGTCGGCGAGGGCGACCCGCTCGAACACCTCGCGCGCCTGGGCGAAGCGCTGTTCGTCGTAGGCGTCGCCGTAGGCGGCGCGAATCCGCTCGAGCTCCTCGTCGAGCACCCCGCGCACGTAGTCCGTCGTCACCGCGACACCGTCGGCGTGGACGTCGTTGCGGCACCACTGCCAGATCTGCGCCCGGGCGATCTCAGCCGTGGCGGCGTCCTCCATCAGGTTGTTGATCGCCGCCGCGCCGTTGCCGCCCAGCCACGCCGCGAGGTATTGCAGCGCCACCGAGATGTTGCTGCGCACGCCCTCCTCGGTGACCTCGCCGTCGGTCGCGGCGACGTTGAGCAGGTCGTCAGCGGTGACGGTGACGTCGGTGCGCAGGCGGTCCACCTGGTTCGGCCGGTCGCCGAGCACGGAGTCGAAGACCTCGCGGCACACCGGCACCAGGTCCGGATGAGCCACCCAGGACCCGTCGAAGCCGTCGTTCGCCTCACGCTCCTTGTCCTGGCGCACCTTGGCGAAGGCTTGCTCGTTGACCTCGGGGTCACGCCGACTGGGGATGAACGCCGCCATCCCGCCCATCGCGAACGCGCCGCGGCGGTGGCACGTGCTGACCAGCAGTTCGGTGTAGGCGCGCATGAACGGCGCGGTCATCGTGACCGCCGCGCGGTCGGGCAGGACGAAAGCAGCGCCTGCGTCGCGGAAGTACTTGATCACACTGAACAGGTAGTCCCACCGGCCGGCATTGAGACCCGAGGCGTGCTCACGCAGCTCGTAGAGGATCTCGTCCATCGCGAAAGCAGCCGGGATGGTCTCGATCAGCACGGTCGCCCGGATACTGCCGTGTGGAATGCCCAGGTCCTGCTGCGCGGCGGTGAAGACGTCGTTCCACAGCCGGGCCTCGAGGTAGCTCTCCATCTTCGGCAGGTAGAAGTACGGGCCGCTGTTGCGGTCGAGCAGCTCACGGGCGTTGTGGAAGAAGTACAACCCGAAGTCCACCAGCCCGGCCACCGCCGGTTCGCCGTCGACGAGCAGGTGCCGCTCGTCGAGGTGCCACCCGCGCGGACGCATGACGATGGTCGCGAGCTCGCCGTCCTCGCGCAGCCGGTACTGCTTGCCGTCCGGCGATTCGTGCTCGAGGGTGCCGCGCACCGCGTCGCGCAGGTTCACCTGGCCGGCGACGACGTTGGCCCAGTGCGGGGTGTTCGCGTCTTCGAGATCGGCCAGCCACACCCGGGCCCCGGAGTTCAGCGCGTTGATGGCCATCTTGCGCTCCGTCGGCCCGGTGATCTCCACCCTCCGGTCGAGCAGGTCCGGCGGGGCGGGCGCGACCGTCCATTCACCGTCGCGCACGGCCTTGGTCTCGGGGTCGAAGTCAAGACGTCCGGTACGCCGCACCTGCTCACGTCGCTCGGCGCGGGCCGCCAGCAGCTCGTCGCGGCGTCCGGCGAACCGGCGGTGCAGCGCGGCGACGAAGTCCAGCGCGGCCGGGGTGAGCACGTCGTCCTGCCGCTCGACGGCCGGTCCGTTCAGTTCGACGCTCGGCATAGGTGTCCTTTCTTCGGGGTGAAAATGAGATCTCAGTGGCCAGGGCGCGGCCGGGACGGACTGCGTGCGGCGGCGTCGAGCAGTTGCACCGGATGCCGGATCGGGCGGTCCAGCCATCGGGCGATCTGCAGGGCACATCCCGGATTGGTCGTGACGACGACGTCGGCTTCGGTCTCGGCGAGCGTGGCTGCCTTGCGTTGGCCCAGCTCGGCGGCCGCCTCCGGTTGAACGAGGTTGTAGATGCCGGCCGAGCCGCAACACAGTCCGTCGTCGAGCACCGGACGCAGGGTGACCCCGGGGATGCGGCGCAGCACGGTACGCGGCGCTCCGGTGACCCCCTGGGCATGGGCGAGGTGGCAGGCGTCGTGGTAGGCCACGTCCAGCTCGAGCCGGCCGTAGGCGGCACGCGGTTCGAGCTCGGCCAGGACCTCGGTGACGTCGCGTACCTTCGCCGCCAGGTCTCGGGCGCGTTCGGCGTAACGCGGGTCGTCGGCGAGCAGCCGGCCGTAGTCCTTCAGCGCCGAGCCGCACCCGGCGGCGTTGACGACCACGGCGTCCAGACCGAGCGGGGCGAACACGTCGACGATCTTGCGCGCCCGCGCCATCGCCGCGGACTCCCGCCCGCCGTGCAACTCCAGCGCCCCGCAGCAGCCTTGCGCCGGCGGGGTGACCACCTCGCACCCCTCGGCGGCCAGCACACGCACGGTCGCCGCGTTGACGTCGCCGAAGAACACCTCCTGCACGCAGCCGCTGACGAAACCGATCCGGCGGCGTCGCGCACCAACAGCCGGGACCAATGCCGGCGTACGCCGGACCACGTCACGCAACCGGACCGCCGGGGCCACCGACTCCAGCGCTTTCAGGCGCGGCGGCAGCCGGTCGCGAACCCCCGTGCGGCGCAGCAGCGCGGCCGGGCCGAGCCGGCGATGGATCCACGCGAAAACCGCGGCGACCCGCAGCCGCCGACGCCCGGGGAAGACGGTGAACAGCACCCGGCGGAACGCGCGATCACGCCAGGGGCGCCGGTATTCGTCCTCGATCGTCGCCCGGGCGGACTCGATGAGCTCGTCGTAATGCACCCCGGACGGGCAGGCCGACACACACGCCATGCACCCGAGGCAGGCGTCCAGGTGACCGACCCACGTCGCGTCGATGGCGGTGTCGCCGTCCAGGGCGGTCTTCATCAGGTGGATCCGTCCGCGCGGCGAATCCATCTCCTCGCCCCACAAGCTGTAGGTGGGGCAGGCCGGCAGGCAGAAGCCGCAATGCACGCAGTCGTTGATCAGCTTGCGGTCCACGGTGTCAGATCCCTCCCACGAAGCGTCCGGGCGAGAAGCGGCCGTGCGGGTCGAGGGCGGTCTTCACCGAGCGCATCAGGTCCAGGTACCGGGCCGGCGGCGGGTCGCCCCACGGGTCGACGTGATCGTCGAGCTCGGCCGGGCGTTCCCGCAGGACGACGTGGCCGCCGGTGCGGGTGACCGCGTCGCGCCACCGATTGACGACCACGGCGTGATCGCGCGTGTCGCCACCGGTCAGCACCGCATCGTGCAGACCCAGGCCGGCGTGGCTGTACAGGCTCGCCTCGACCGGCGTGCCCTCGACGGCCGCCGTGAGCGCTTCGGCGATGGTCGCGAGGTCGGTGGGCAGGCTCGTGGCCCGGGCGCGGGTCGCGGGCGCTTCGGCAGAGTGCGCCTGGCGCCAGGTGTCCAGCTGATCGCTTGCGCCGTCCACCGGCTCAGCCTCGGCGCCATGCCGCCGCACGATGGCGATCATCGCGTCCACCTGCGTGTCCAGCCCGCGGGCCGGACCTTCCAGGACCAGCAACAACGCGCCTCGCCCAACACTCGCCCACTCCATCGCGCTGCATTCCACCGGGCTGGCGAGCAGATCGCGGACCACGGCCGCAGCGACCGGCGCCGAGGCCGGAACCCGAACAGCTCTGGTCGCCTCCGGCACCGGGTGCAGGCGCAGCGTCAACTCGACAACCAGGCCGAGCGTGCCCAGCGACCCGCACCACAGCTTGCCCAGGTCGTAGCCGGCCACGTTCTTGATGACGTCGCCGCCGCTGCGGGCTACGGTGCCGTCGGCCAGAACGACGGTCGTGCCGATGACGTGGTCACGCACACCGCCGTACCGCAGCCGCCGCGGACCCCCGTCGTTGGCGACGAAGACACCGCCCACGGTGCTGCGGCCCGCGGTGCCAGGCGGGTCGCAGCCGAACTCCTGACCGGCGCGGCCCAGTTCCGCCTGCAGATCGTGCAGCGCGATGCCGGCTTGCACGGTCGCCGTCATGTCCCCGGCGTCGTGGCTCACCAGCAGGTTCAGCTCGCGCGTATCGATCACGTGCCAGGCCCGCCCGGTGGTGGGCCGCCCGGCCCAGCTCAGTTTCGTTCCGGCGCCGCGGACCAGGATGTTCGCATCGTCATCGCGAGCGGCCAGGACGGCGGCGCGCGCGCCGGTGAGATCGCGGGGACGATGGGTCGCGGCGACGTCGATCATCGCCTCGGTTTCAGCGGTCATCGCGATCACATCCGCTCGATGATGCCGGCGGCCTCGAGCGGGTGTGGCTTGTACGGGCCGGGCCGTTCACCGCACAGCCGCGGCGTCGGCAGGACCTTGTCGGGGTTGCACCGCCCCTCCGGGTCGAAAGCCGCGCGGACGCGGTCCATGACGGCCAGATCGTCCGCGGTGAACATCGTGGGCATCGAGCAGGCCTTGTCCGCGCCGATGCCGTGCTCGCCGGACAGCGAGCCGCCGAAAGCCACGCACAGCTCCGCGATCTGCTTCGACAACGTCTCGGCGCGCTCGGTCACCTCCGCGTCGGCACCGTCGTAGAGCACCAGCGGATGCAGGTTCCCGTCACCGGCGTGGAAGACGTTGGCCACCCGCAGCCCGGCCGCGGCGGCCATCTGGCTGATCTTGTCCAGGCACTCCCCCAGGCGGGTGCGCGGGATGACGCCGTCTTGAACGAAGTAGTCCGGCGCGAGCCGGCCCATCGCCGCGAACGCAGCTTTGCGTCCCTTCCACACCCGGGCGCGTTCGGCCGGATCATCCGCGATGCGGATAGCGGTGGCACCGTTGTCGGTGCACAACCCGACGACGTCGGCGAACGATGCCTCGCATTCCGCCGCCGGGCCGTCGAGCTCGACGATGAGCGCGGCCCCGCTGTCGCGGTCGAAGCCGGCGTGTGCATCGTCTTCAGCTGCTTGGATGGCGAGGTTGTCCATCATCTCCACCGCGGCGGGGACGATTCCGGCGGCGATGATCGCCCCGACGGCGTCCCCGGCGGCGGCCGGAGTCGCGAAATCCGCCACCATGGTGCGCACCGCTTCCGGACGCCGGAGCAGGCGCAAGGTGACCTTGGTGACGATGCCGAGCGTGCCCTCGGAGCCGACGAACAGCCCGCGCAGGTCGTAGCCGAGCGGGTCCAGGGTGGGACCGCCGAGCTCCACGACCTCGCCGTCGGGCAGGACCACCTCGCACCCCAGCACGTGATGGGTGGTGAAGCCGTATTTCAGGCAGTGCGCTCCGCCGGAGTTCTCAGCGACGTTGCCCCCGATCGAGCAGACGACCTGGCTGGACGGGTCCGGTGCGTAATAGAGGTCGTAGCCGGCGACGGCCTTGCTGACTTGGGCGTTGGTGACTCCGGGCTCGACGGTGATGCGCTGGTTGGCGGCGTCGATGTCGAGCACCCGGCGCATCCGCGACAGCGCGATCAGCACGCCGTCAGGGTGCGGCAGCGCACCGCCGGACAGGCCGGTGCCGGAACCGCGCGGAACCAGCGGCACGCCGTGGCGGGCGCACGCTCGGACGACACCGACCACCTGATCGCGGTTCTCCGGCAGGGCGACGAACGCGGGGACGGCGCGATAGCCGGTCAGGCCGTCGGATTCGTAGGTCCGCCGCTGCGCCCACTCGGTGAGCAGGCCGGCCGGGCCCAGCACGTCGTGCAGCTCGAGCCGTAGCGCCTCAGACACGATCGC
>JAJYTA010000210.1 GCA_021793295.1 Actinomycetes bacterium | reverse complement strand
TTCCACCGGATCGCACCTGCGACCTTCCGCGTCGTCGTCCTCGTGGGATTGGCGGTCAGTGCCCTGATGTCCCTACGCAGCGCTCTGCTCGGCTAGTCGCAGCCCTGCGTCAGCCGGCCGGCGTCGTCGTCCCGCGCAAGGTGAGTGAACCTTCGAGCTTGACGTTCTCGACTGGCTCGCCGGCCACCACCTGGGCGAGCGCCTGCACCGCATGCCGGCCGAGTTCGTCGATCGGCGCAGTGACCGTGCTGAGCGCCGGCGTGACCGTGCGCGCCAGCAGGACATCGTCACAGCCCACCACGCTGATGTCGTCGGGTACCTTGCGCCCGTGGTCGGCCAGGCCGGCCAGGACGCCGCAGGCCATGAGGTCGTCGAACGCCAGGACGCCGGTGGCTCCGGAGGCGATGATGTCGGCTGCCGCAGTGCGGCCGTCGTCGAACTGCGCCTCGAACGGACCGAGCTCGACCAACTCGGCATCGGAGTCCTCGGCCCACCGGCGCACCGCCTTCGCGCGGCGCGAGGCGGCCCACGACGACGCCGGACCGCACAACAGCGCGATCTTGCGATGCCCAGAGTCGGCCATGTACTGCGCAGCTTGCTGGAGCGCGGCGGTGTTGTCCACCACGACGCTCGGCAGCCCCTGCAGGGCGCGATTGATCACGACGGCCGGTGTGCCCGCGATCGCCTCCTTCAGCGCGGCGCTGGACGTGCGCGGTGAGGCGATGAGGAGCCCGTCGACTTGCGCGCGCAAGCGTTCGATCAGGGCCGGCTCGGCCATGCCGTCGACACCGGCGTCGGCGAGCAGAACGTCAGTGTCACGACCTGCCGCAGCCTGCTCGATGGCGCGCACGACCGGCGGGAAGAACGGGTTCGTGATGTCGGGGACGAGCAACCCGATGAGGCCGGTCCGGCCGGTGGCGAGGCCACGGGCGAATCGGTTCGGCTGATAGCCGAGCCGCTGCGCGGTCGCGACGATTTGTTCACGCACCGAGTCTCGGACCAGGTCCGGACGCGAGAAGGCCCGAGAGACCGTGGACGCCGAGACGCCGAGTTCTTGTGCGATCGAGTAGATGGTCGCCCGGTTCATGTGCCGACTCCTGCGCGCTCGTCGTGCCACCTTGGCTCCCGGGGGAGATCGCCAAGATAGCCCGCCACCTGCGACCACGGCGAGTGCAACGCCGAAGGTTGCTGCGTCGTCGGGCTGCCGGCTGCACAAGCCGTCGACGCTCCTGCGGTCCACCCTATGACGATCACCGTGTCAGGTCCTCGATTCGGGTAGCGACGGCGGCCGCGAGGGCGTCGTCCGCGCCGAGCGCGGGATCCAGCATGGTGAGCACCGCGGCGACGGCGTCGGCGACCGGCCCGCTCGCCGCGGCCCGGGCGCGCTCACCGTCGGCGTCGTTGACCGGTGCGCCGTGCCCCCGCAGGTGGCAGATCCACGCGGCAAGCACGCGAACGGCCCCGGGCGGAACCGTGCCGGCGCCACGCTGCTCACGCAGGGTGGGCAGGATCCGTACCGGCAGCTTGGCAGAGCCGTCTGCGGCGATCTGGGCGAGCAGATGCCGGATACGCGGATTGGCGAATCGCTCCAGCAGCGCGTCGCGGTAGGCGGCGATGTCGGCCGCGGGGAGGCTGAGCCCGGCGGCGGCTTCGTCCCACCACTGGTCGAGCCAACCCCGGCAGACCGGGTCGGCGACGGCGTCGGCCACGGTGACGTGTCCGCGGATGCTGGCCGCATACGCCAGGAGGGAATGCCCGCCGTTGAGCAGCCGGAGCTTGCGCTGCTCGAACGGTGCGACGTCGTCGACGATGGTGGCGCCGGCCTGCTCCCATCGGGGCCGGCCGGCGGGGAAGGACCCGCTGATGACCCACTCGCTGAACGGTTCGGTGACCACGGGCGCGGCGTCGTCGATGCCGGTTTCGTTCCGGACGGTGGCGCGGTCGTCGTCGGTGGTCTCGGGGGTGATGCGGTCGACCATCGTGGTGACGAAGCTCGCTGTCCGGTCCAGGTCGTCGAGCAGGCTCGGGTCGACCAGTTCCGCCATCGCGCGCACCGCGCCGGCGACCACGGCGCCGTTGTCGGGAAGGTTGTCACACGGCACGACGGCGATCGGTCCGTGCCCGGCCCGGGCCCGCGCCACCAATCCGGCCAGTACGCGGGCGGGAGCGGTGGCGACCGGTGCGGTGAGGTCGGCCCGCAGCGCCTCGACGTCGGCGCGCACGGCGTCGTCGGTGGTGTCCAGCGAAGCGTCCGACCTGCACCGATAGCCGGCCTCAGTGACGGTGAGCGTGACGATCGCCAGCTCCGGGGAGCGCAGGTAGGTCAACCACGCGTCGTGCTCGGTGGCTGCGTGGACGGCTGAGACGCTGGCGATCACGTCGAACTGGTCGGTGGTCGGCCCCCGGGTGACCAACGTGTACAGACCTTGCTGCGGGCCGAGCGCGGCGGCCAGAGCCGGGCGTCGTCCGGTGAATGCGGCGATGCCCCAGTCGGCGGCGTCCGGCGCGCGATCGGTGTACCACGCCTGGTGGGCGCGGAAGAAGTTGCCCACACCGAGGTGCGCGATGCGGACGGCGGCGGCCGCCCGGGCGTGTTCGGGCCGGGACAAGGTGTCAGCCATGAGCTCCATCGTGGTCGGGCGGCCCGGCTTATGCAACCGGTTGCGCTCGTGGTCGTCTGGGGGTTGGATGGGTCGTGAAGAGACTAGGGGGTGGATCGTCGTGAAGCTCAGGGTGGGATGGTCAGCATGCCCTGATGGTCAGGCCCACCACAGGCACGGGAGGCGGCAGCGGTGACGGATGGCCACCATATCGGTAGCGCCGCGGACCTGTTGGACGAGCAGGACGTGCGGCGATTCATCCACGACTCGCTGGCGCACGCGGACCTCGACGGGCGCAGCGTGTGCCTGGTGGTGCCCGATGCCACCCGCAGCTGTCCCTTGCCGTTGCTGCTCGGAGCGATCCACGCCGCGCTGCGCGAGCGGGCCGCCGGCGTGACCGTCGTCGTCGCCCTCGGTACGCATGCCGCGATGAGCGAGGCAGAGCTCGCCGCGCACCTCGGTTACGCCGAGCACGGGCTGGAGGCCACCTACCCGGGACTGCGCGTGGTCAACCACGAGTGGTGGGACCCGCAGACGTTCACGTCGCTCGGCGCCATCGACGCTGCGCGGGTCGCCGACCTGTCCGGCGGGCTGCTGCACGAGGGGGTGGAGGTGCGGGTGAACCGGGCCGTCGTCGAGCACGACGTCGCCATCGTCGTCGGCCCGGTCTTCCCGCACGAGGTGGTCGGGTTCTCCGGCGGGAACAAGTACTTCTTCCCCGGGGTGTCCGGACCGGAGGTCATCGACCTGTCCCATTGGCTCGGCGCGCTCATCACGAGCACGGCGATCATCGGGACCCGCGGCACCACACCGGTGCGGTCGCTGATCGACGAAGCCGCCGCACTCATCCCGAACCGGACGCTCGCGCTGTGCGTCGTGGCCGAGTCCAACGGCCCGGGTCTGCACGCCATGTCCTTCGGCGACCCACCTGCGGCCTGGGCGGCTGCGGCCGACGTGTCCGCGCACGCCCACGTGCGCTACCTCGACCGGCCGGTCCGCCGGGTGGTGTCGATCATGCCCACGAAGTACGACGACATCTGGACCGCTGCCAAGGGCTTCTACAAACTCGATCCGGTGGTCGCCGACGGCGGGCAGGTGATCCTCTACGCGCCGCACGTCCGCGAGGTCTCACGGATGCACCCGGAGATCTACGACGTGGGGTACCACTGCCGCGACTACTTCGTCCGGCAATGGGAGAAGTTCAAGCATGTCCCGTGGGGCGTGCTGGCCCATTCGACGCACTTGTTCGGTGCCGGGAGCTACGACGACGTCCATGGCGAGCAGGGCCGGGTCACGGTCACCCTGGCCACGGGCATTCCCGCTGACATCGTCCGGTCGGTGAACCTCCATCACCTCGACCCGACCGCCGTGGACATCGAGGCGATGGCCGCTGACCCGGACACGTTGGTGGTGCCTGACGCAGGCGAGGTGCTGTACCGGTTGCGCTGACCCCGCGCGGCGACCGCCCGACCGCCGTCCGCTGACCGGTCAGGGGCGATCGCCGCGGGGGATGTCGCGGTAAGCGGCGAGGAACGACTCCAACTCCGCGACGCCTCGGGCTGCTTCACGCCGGATGACGTCGTCAGCGACCGGGCAGGCGCGCTCGGTGGGCTGGAGACGCTCGGAACCAGGCTCGGAGTCGGGTTCGGCAGGCGGGTCGTAACGCGGATCGACATAGCGCTGCCACGCTGCGGCGACCGGCGCGCCGCCGTACATGGTGCCGCCGATGACGGAGAATCCGGAGACCGTGGCCCACCAGAATCGCCGCAGGAGCTCGGCGAGCATCGAGAGAATGTGTGCGGGTCGGCGAGACATCACGGCACCTCCGCGCCCGTTGCTTTCGCCACGCGATGCCGCAGCACCGCATCGACGTTCCGCGAACTGCGAAGTTGATATCAGATTACGCCGGACCGAGCCACCAAAACCACTAACGCCCACCGTACGGACGATTTTCGCTCATCATGTGGACGGCAGGCGCCCCACGAACACGTCTCGCGGTGTCCGATCGTCACCGGTCTGCTCGCTGAGCCGCACCGCATCGAACCCCGCTTCGGTGAGCAGGCGCAGCCACACCTCCCGGCTGAAGGCTCCGACGCGATGGGTCTCGTGCACCACGTTCACCGCACCGGCGCTGTCGCGCAACAGGAACACGTACTCCGACAGCACGCACGCGTCGTCGGGGTCGGGATCCCACGACCACACGAAGAACCGGGCACCGGCGCCGTCCGGCGCATCAGAACCACCGTCCTCGGTGCCTTCCTCGAACGTCTCCGCGGTGAAATCCGGCACGAAGACCGCCACACCCCCGGCGCGGCAATGGACCGCGGCGGTCTCGATCGCCTGCGCGAGGTCGTCCTCGGTGGTCATGTAGTCGATCGCGTCATGCACGAACACGGCGTCGAACGTGCGGCCGAGGCGGATCGAGCGCATGTCGCCCACGACGTGGTCGCATTCCGGATTGAGCGCGCGGGACACGTCGAGCATGGCGTCGGACAGGTCGACGAGCGTCATCGTGAACCGATCCTTCAGATGCGCGGCGTTACTGCCGCCGCCGCTGCCCAGCTCCAGAACCTCGTGCATCTCGGACGCCCCGGAGGCCAGGACCGACGCGACGAACGCGGCCTCTTCGGCGTACTCGTGCGTCGGCGAGATGAGCGGCCACCACGAGGCCAGGTCGCCGTAGAGCTGATAGGGCGAAGCCGCGCTGGTCATCGGGACATGGTGGCACGAATCCGGGACTCGTCGCGGTCGGGCGCGCCCGCGCGGGGCACCGATATGCTGCCCGGCAGATCAACGGCGGTGGCGTCGGACGGCGAGGGCAGGAGGATCGGCGGTGCAGCAGAACTCTGCCGACGCCGAGCCCACCGGCCAGGTCGCGCCGGCGTTCGTGGGCCGCGAGCGCGAGATCGCCGCCGTCACCGCGGCCCTGTCGCAGGGGCCAGCCGTCGTGCTGATCGACGGCGAAGCCGGCATCGGCAAGACCGCGCTCGTGCGGCAGTGCCTGGCGACCGAGGCGATGAGCGGGCTGCGCGTCGTCACGGCGGTCTGCCCACCCTTGGCCGAGCCGTTCCCGCTCGGGCCGCTGGTCGACGCGTTGCATCGGCTGCCCATCGACGACCTCGAGTTGAGCCCGCTCGCCGGCGCCTTACGCCCGCTGTTCCCGGAATGGACGGCCGAGCTTCCGCCGGCTCCGGAACCGCTCGACGATCCGCGAGCCACCCGGCATCGCCTGTTTCGCGCCATGGCTGAGCTGGTCGGACGGTCCGGCGCCGACGTGGTCGTCGTCGAGGATGCCCACTGGGCCGACGCCGCCACCATCGAGATGCTGACGATGCTGGCCACGTCCACCGGCGGTGGACCCAGCCTGGTCATCACCTACCGGGGAACCGACGTGCCGCCGGGATCGCCACTGTTGCTGCTGACGTCGCGCTCGCCGGTTCGGGCCCGGCCGCTCCGGTTGACACTGGAGCCACTGACCATCGACGAGACCACCCGCATGGTCGCGTCGATCTTCGCCACTGACGAGGTGTCGACGGAGTTCGCGACGTTCCTGCACCGGCATACCGAAGGCGTGCCGCTGGCGCTGGAGGAGTGCGTGTCGCTGCTGCGTGACCGCGGCGACATCGTCCGACGTGGCGGCGAATGGTCGCGGCGCGCGCTCGACGAGCTGCAGGTGCCGCCGACTGTCCGTGACTCGGTGCTCGAACGGGTGCAGCGCCTCGATCCGGTGGCTCGGCGAGTCTTGGAGGCCGCGGCCGTACTGTTCGAGCCCGTGGACGAGGCGAGCCTCGCCCGCGTGCGCTGGGCGACAGCGA
>JAJYTA010000209.1 GCA_021793295.1 Actinomycetes bacterium | reverse complement strand
TAAATCTTGACGATCGCTGGTCGGGTTTGCCAAGGTGCCCCTGTCCCGGCCCGAACCGCTCCGGCCAGCTCGACACCGGGGTTCGCGGCCCACCGGCACGACTCGTGGAGGCATCGTGACCGCTTCGTCTCAGCCACACCCGTCCCGCCGATCCGTCGTCACGACCGGCCTCGTCGGCGCGGGCCTGCTGACCCTCGGCGTGCCGGGCCACGCTTCGGCCGGTGCGGCCACCGCGCCGATCCGGGTGTCTCCGCAGCGACGACTGCGGACCATGGAAGGTTGGGGAACCGCCCTGTCGTGGGGCGCCAACATCATCGGCGGGTGGGCCGACGTCGACGCGCGCACCGAGATCGTCGACCTGCTCTTCGACCCCCGGCGAGGGCTGGGCCTGAACTCCACTCGATACAACATCGGCGCCACCGAGAACCCCTCGCACGACCACATGCGGCTCGGCTCCACCATCCCGTCGTTCTGGCCGGAGCGCCCCGGCGAATGGGACGACACCCAGGACGCCCGGCAACGGTGGGTCCTGGAGGAGGCGATCGCCCGCGGAGTCGACCGGGTCAGCAGCTTCGTCAGCAGCCCGCACTACTGGTGGACGCGCAGCGGGTGCACCGCCGGCGCGGCCGACGGCGGCGACAACCTCCTGCCGGAGCATCTCGACGATTACGCGGCTTACCTGGTCGACGTCGTCACACTGTTCCGGCGGCGATGGGACATCACCATCGACTCGCTGACGCCGCTGAACGAGCCCGCGGCGTCGTGGTGGAAGGCCATGGGCCGACAGGAGGGTTGCGGTTACTCCCGGCCGTATCAAGCCGAGGTGCTCACCGCCGTCGGGCGGGCACTGGCTGATGCCGGACTCGACGGCGACACCCTGTTGTCCATGCCGGAGGAGTGGGCTCCGAGCTGGACGCTGGACACCGTCGACGACTACGACGCCGACGACGTCGCCGCCTACCTGGGCTTGGTGTCCACGCACTCCTACGGCGACGACGCCCCGCGCGACGACCTGCGCCGGTGGGCGCACGAGCGCGGGTTGCCGATCGAGATGGCCGAATACGGTACGCCGGGCGACGCGGGCTACGAGCCACAGCACGTGACCAATGCGCTGAACCTGGCCCGGCGGCTGAACCAGGATCTGCGTCAGCTCCAGCCGGACACGTGGACCATCTGGAATGCCGTGGAGTCGATCGAGGAGAACAGTGTCGCCGACACCTGCTGGGGACTGATTCATGCCTCGTACACGGCCGGCACGGAGCAGTTCTACGTCGCCAAGCAGTACTACGGCTTCGCCAACTACGTCCGCTTCATCCGGCCCGGCTTCACTCTCGTGGACATCGGTGATCCCGACGCGGTAGCCGCCTACGACGAGCGCACGCGCCGGTTGGTGATCGTCTACGTGTCCTACGACGACGCCGATCGCACCGTCACCTTCGACCTGTCCGCCTTCGCGTCCCCCGCGGGCATGGTGAAGCGCGCCCGGACGTCGGCGACGGAGAACCTGGCGCGGTTGCGCCCGGAGCGCTATCACCACCACGCCTACACCACGACGATCAAGGGCTCGTCGATCACCAGTTTCGAGTTCCCGGGCATGCCGCTGCGGCACAGCTGAGCAGCGGCGTCGCGCAGTACGGTCACGCCCAGTTCCGGCGGGCGGCGGCGACGCCGGCCTGATAGCGGGTGGCGGCGTCCAAGAGGTCAAGGACGCGGTGGATCCGGCGGCGCACGGTGCGAACGCTCACCTGCAGCTGGCGGGCCATCGCCTGATCGGTGAGCCCGGCGCTGAGCATGGCCAGCACGTCGCGGTCCGCATCGGTCAGCGGGCTTTCCCGGGGCGCTTCGGTGACCGGGTGCGCGATGCGCCAATGCGCCTCGAACAGCGCGATCAGCCCGTCCAAGAGGCCGGACTCGCGGATCAGCACGATGCTCTCGGTGGCGTGCCGGTCGCTGATGAGCGGAACCAGAGCCAGGCTGCGGTCGTAGATGTGCAGTTTGATGGGCAGCGACGGCAGGAGGCGGGCCTGCTCGCCGGCCCGGCCGAGCTCGGTGATCGCCCGGAGCCGCCCGGGCAACTGCAGTGACTCCGGGGTGTAGATGACGTGATAGGTGACCCCGCGGGCGAGTACCGGGTGTTCGTTCGCGACTTCGTCGTAGTCCTCGGGCGCGGCGTAGGGCGGCTGGTCGAACGAGAGCACTTCGTACCGTGCACCGAGCCGGGCCTCCACGGATCGCCGATGGATGGCTTCGCGGCCGCTGACGACTTCGAGCAGCCCGGAGGGCTGGCGCTTGAGGTGGCCGGTGCGAAACTCGTCGAGCAACTCGCGCTTCGCGGCCCGGACCCGGTCGAGCTCGGCCTCGCGCTGGTGGATGAGCGCGTCGATGGCGGCGTCCGGGCTCACCGGCGCGTAGCCGCCGGCCTCGGTACGAGTGGCCAGTCCGAGCGTGCACAGCCGCGATGTGGCCGCTCGCACCCGGCGCGGGCTCGTGCTCAATGCGGCGGCCAGCGCAGGCACCGTCATCTCCGGTTCGCCGAGTAGCCGCCGGTACACCTGCTCCTCGAATTCGCTGATCCCGAGTTCCTGCAGCATGCCGCCTCCGTCCACTGCTCGTCGGGTCGAGAATGTCCGGAAAAGGCGGGCGCCGCTACTGGACACGACAAAGTCTGGACTTCCGCTGTGCCGGTCGGCTTCACTGACGATCCAGCCACCGGATACTCGCCGCTACGCCGCCTGGCTGCGGCGTCTTCGATGGGCGGCCTCGTCTCCGCGGGCGCGGTCCGGTCGTCGAACGATGGGATGGGCTATGCGAGCACGTGCGGTGGGACCGGTCGCCAAGGGCGGCATCGTCGGCAGCGCGCTCCTGCTCGCGGCCGCTTCGGCTGCAGCGGCGCCGCCGCCGGGTGAATCGCCCCAGCACGTGGTTGCCGGGACGACCAGCCCGGCAGCGCTTGCCGACACAGCTCACTCGAGCCGGATCACGCTCATCACCGGCGACGAGGTCGTGTACCGGACGTCGGCCGACGGGTCGTTCGACGCCACGGTGACCATCGACCCGGACAGTGGCACCCGCAGCGTGCACGCCTTCGGCGACTCCACGGGTGTCTACGTCATCCCCGACCAGGCACAGCCGTTGGTCACCGCCGGCGTGCTCGACCGCGAGCTGTTCGACGTGAAGTACCTCGCCGAGCACGGCTATGCCGACGCCGACACCGACGGGCTGCCGGTCATCGTCGGCTACCGCGATGCGCCCTCGGCGGGCCGGCAGGCGGACGAGTTGGCGCGCGCAGCCGACACGTTGCCCGCGGCTTCGGACCCGGTGGCCCTGCACAGCATCGACGCGGTGGCGCTCACGGTCGACAAGAGCTCAGCCGAGTCGTTCTGGCGACGCGTCCGCGGATCTGACTCGCCTGCGCAAGCCGGCGACGTCGCACGCGCGCGCCACGACGAACCGATGCTGGCGCCTGGCCTGGCCACGATCTGGCTGGACCGCAAGGCCAAGCTCGTCCTGGACGAGAGTGTGGCCCAGATCGGTGCTCCGGGGGCCTGGGCTTCGGGGTACGACGGCAGCGGGGTGGCGGTCGCCGTGTTGGACAGCGGTATCGATACGAACCATCCCGACGTGCGCGACGCGGTGGTGGCAAGCAAGAGCTTCATCGACGGTGAGGACGTCGTCGACGGCCACGGGCATGGGACCCACGTGGCCTCCACCATCGCCGGCACCGGGGGCGGCTCCGATGGCCGCTACACCGGTGTCGCGCCAGGAGCTGACCTGCTCGTCGGCAAAGTCTGCCTCGTCAACGGTGACTGCCCCAGCTCCGCGCTCATCGCCGGGATGGAATGGGCGGTCGCCCAGGGTGCGCAGATCGTGAACGTCAGCATCGGCGCCGACCCGACCGACGGCACCGACCCGACGAGCCTGGCGGTGAACGAGCTGTCGGCCGCATCCGGCGCCCTGTTCGTCATCTCGGCCGGAAACAACGGGCCGGGTGATTCGACGATCGGCTCGCCGGGCGCCGCGCAAGCCGCGTTGACCGTCGGCGCGCTAGACAAGGCCGACCAGTTGGCGACCTTCTCCAGCCGCGGGCCTCGCGTCGGTGACTCGGCGATCAAGCCGGACATCGTCGCGCCGGGGGTCGACATCGTCGCCGCCCGGGCGGCCGGGACGACCATCCCGAACGCCAAACACGTGGGCGAGCACTACACCACCGTTTCGGGAACGTCGATGGCGGCTCCGCACGTGGCCGGTGCCGCCGCGATCGTCGCCCAGCAGCATCCGCAGTGGAGCGGGGAACAGATCAAGTCCGCCTTGACGAGCACCGCCCACGACGCCGGCTACTCGCCGTACGAGCAGGGCGCCGGGCGAGTGGATGTCGCTCGCGTCGTCGATCAGCAGGTCTTCGCCACCACCGCGGCCGACTTCGGATCCCGCGAGTGGCCACACGACGCGGGCACGGCCACGCGCACCGTGACGTACCGGAACCTCGCGACGACGCCGACCACGCTCGACCTCTCGCTTTCGGCCACCGGCCAGGACGGCGAGCCGGCTCCAGCAGGGCTGCTCGAGCTCAGTGCCGAGTCCCTGACCGTACCGGCCGGTGGAACCGCTGACGTGCAGGTCCGGCTCACCGAGTCACGCGACGTCGTCGGGGTGTTCGGTGGGCATGTCACCGCCACCGACGGCGCCGGTGCCGTCGTCACGACGTCGGTGGGCGTACAGATGAAGCCGGAGACGTTCACCGTGCAGGTCAACGTGGAGTATCCCGAGGACTCTTGGCACAACTGCCTGGCCGGTCATCTCGGCGTGCTGGACGACGTGGAGGACGCCCGGTACTACCTCGCGGTGCCCACCACCGACAATTGCACCTCGGCCGTGTTCGACGTGCCGGCCGGGACGTACATGATCGACACCGGGGGCCTTCCGGACTATTACGACGCCCACGGCCGGCCCACCTCGGTCGTCGGCGTGTTGCCGGAGGTCGTCGTCACCGCGGACACCGAGCTGACCATCGACCTCAACGCGGCGAAGCCGCTCGAGGTCGACACGCCGCAGCCCAGCGAGGCGGGCATGAAGATGGTCGGATTCAACCGCGTGACCGCGGACGGCTACACCTTCAACTCCTTCTCCGTCTCGGTGCCGTGGATCAACCATGTCGCGATCCCGACCGAGCCGGTCGACATCGGCCATTTCGAGCTCTTCTACCAGCCAACGCTGATTCATCCGCGCATCGAGCTGAGCGTCGCCGAGCCCACGCCGATGGCGCTGCACCCGACGTATTTCGGGCGAGCCGACCAAGCCATGGTCGACGGCTCCGGGCGGGCTCGGCTGATCTTCGTCGGTGCCGGCGGCGAAGCCGACTTCGCTGCGCATGACGTCCGCGGCGCCGTCGTGCTGGCCCGTGCCGGCGACGCCGAGCATGCCACGTTGCGCGCCATCGCCGCTCGTGCCCAGCAGGCGGGTGCGCTGGCTGTACTGCAGTTCTGGGACGGTCCGCAGCAACTGACGTTCGGCGAGGCCGACCTGCTGCCGGTGTTGGCGATCAGCCGGCAGGAAGGCACCGAACTCGTCGAGTTGGCCGAGCGCGGGCCGGTTGAGCTGCGTTATGCCGGGACGCCGGAGACGCCCTACACCTACAACCCGAAGGTCTACTACGACGGCCGCGTTCCCGACTCGCCGGCGACGACCTTGGCAGCCGGCGACTTCGTCGAGTTCACCAGCCGATACCACGCGGAGACCGGCGCTCGCGCCTCCACGTCGGCTCACGTTCGCGGCCCGCGCGACGTCGGCTCGTTCGTCGGCTCGCTCGACTTCGCCGTCCCGGCCGAACGAACCGACTACTACGGCCCCCTCGACCCGGACCTGAGCTGGAACCGCTGGTACCTCGGTCCTACCAGGACGTGGATGGACTTCGACGTCTTCGCCGCGGCCGGGCCGCCGAAGCCGCAGAGCTGGGACCTGCCGGCGGCCGTGCCCGGCGTCGTCCGGATCCCCACGGCCGTCGCTGATCACGCCGACGACCTGATCCCGCCGGCATGTGCGGCGTGTCGGCACGCCGATCAGCTCAGCCTGTTCTTCCAGACCACCAACGGGCTGGACGGGGCGTTCACGGTAGGGGACTGGCCGGTCTACACCGGCGTCGTGCCGGGTTATCAGGACTTGCACGTCACCGTCGACGGTGAAGAGGTCCCGGTCGAGTACGTGGAGCGTTCCGGGATACCGGGCCTGGGTAACGCCGCGCTGCCGATACCCACCGTCGATCTACCCGCCCGGGCGCGCGTCGGCATCAGTCAACGCCTGAACTTCGGCGTCATTCCGGGCTGGTCGAACATCGAGACCAGGTGGGAGTTCACCTCGGCGCGCCCCGGTGCCGACGAGGACACCGACGACTATCGCTGCATCGGAGCCGGTTCGACCTGCAGCCCCGCTTCGATGATCTTCCTCGGCTACGACCT
>JAJYTA010000208.1 GCA_021793295.1 Actinomycetes bacterium | reverse complement strand
GATCCGCACGATCACCCCCACCACGCTGGCGACACCGAGCAGGATCCCGCCCTGCGCCTGAGTCAGCCCGGCAGCGACGGCGCTGTCGGTCATGAACACGCTGATCCCCGTCGCCGCCATCGACGCCAGGGCCGCCCCGACCGCCAGCGCCAACGTGCCGCTGCGCCGCGGCGCCGGCCCCTCGGCCCCACGCACAACCTCGGTGTCGCCGTCGGTACGAGACGCCGCCTCACGCCCGGTCGCCAGCAGGAACATCACGACGGCGAACGGGACCACGCCCACGGCGAAGACCCAGCGCCAGCCGACGGTGACCGCGATGGCCGGCACGGCGAACCCGGCGGCCATGGTCGCCAGCGGGATGGAAGCCTCCTTGATACCGAAGACCAGCCCCCGGCGACGAGGCGGAACACGGCCTGCAACCAGCCGGGTCAGGCCCGGATCCACCAAAGCGATGCCCACCCCCGCGCACGCGAGGAACAGCACCAACGGCACCACGTGGTGAGTGAACAGCGCCAGGCCCGCCAGCGCCATGGCGCTCAACGACGTGCCGGCGGCGATGCTGAACCGGGCGCCGCGTCGATCGGCGACCCGCCCGGTGAACGGCGCGGTGGCAGCGCTGACGAGGTACAGCGTGGCCACCATCGTCCCCAACACCGCAGCGGAGACGTCCAACTCGGCGCGGACCTGAACTGCGGTGGCCCCGATCAGGAAGGCCGGTAGGGACGGCGCGACCAGCCCGACACCGACAGTGAGGACGACTCGCGGGGACAGCGCCGTGGCCGGGGTTGTGTCGGTCAATGCTCGTCTCTTCGATATGGATGACAGAAGCTGTCGTGCAATATATCGGAGACAACATACCATCGACTTGCATGTGATATGTTCGCGCCGTGGCTGGAGTAAAGCTGGATCGGTTGCGCCGGGTCTCGCTGCGTGAGCGGGTGTTGAAAGTCCTCGAAGGACACATCGTCTCGGGGACGTTCAGCCCTGGCCAGCGGCTTCAAGACGGCGAGCTGGCGCAGCAGCTCGGGGTCAGCCGCACCCCGGTCCGCGAGGCGCTGCAGGAGCTGGCGGCCATGGGCCTGGTCGAGGCGATCCCCGGCGCCATGACGCGCGTCACCGAGGTCGATCCGGCCGATGCGGCCGCGGTGTTCCCGGTCGTGGCCCAGTTGCATGCCCTGGCCACCCGGCTGGCGGTCGGCAAGCTGACCTCCACCGACGTCGAGGCGCTTCGCCGCCACAACGCCGAGCTCCTCGAAGCCGCCCAGGCCGGCGACCGTGACCGCATGATCCAGGCCGACACGGCGTTCCACGACGTGTTCATCGAGCTGTCCGGCAATCCCGTGGTCGCCGACCTGCTGGCGCGGCTGACCCCGCGAGTCCGCCGGTTCGAGTACGCCTTGTTCGACGATGCCGCCGGCTACGCCTCGGCACACGACCACGACCAGATCATCGAGGCATGCGAGGCCGCCGACGTCGCCCGGCTGGCCGAGCTCGTCGAGCGCAACTGGCTGAGTCTGGGTGACGACGTGGTTCGTCACCTCGAGGATCGGCAGTCGTCGCCATGACGTGGCCGGCCACCCGCCCCGGTGCCGCGGTGCGAAGCTCGGCCGTGGGCCGGTCGCTGCCGTCGGAGGACTCCGCCGCCATCGTGTCGGGTGCGCTCGAATACGTCACCGACCGCCAGGTCGACGGGATGCTGCACGGCGCCGTTCACCGCTCACCGCATCCGCACGCTCGCATCGTCGACGTCGACACGTCCCGCGCGGCCGCCGAGCCCGGCGTCGTCGCGGTATTGACCGCAAGCGATGTTCCGTTCAACCGGCTCGGCTCCGACCCGCACAACCCGCCCGTGCTGGCCGGCGACGTTGTCCGGCAGGTCGGCGAAGCCGTCGCGCTGATCGCAGCAGTCGACTTCCCCACGGCGCGCCGGGCTGCGGCCCTGGTCGACGTCACCTACGAGCCGCTCCCTGTGGTCACCGGGGCCGACGCCGACGCGCCCACGTCGCTGCACCCTGGCGGCAACGTCGCGGGCACCATCGCGTTCGAATCCGGCGACGTCGAGGCCGCCCTGGCCGACTCCGCCGTGGTCGTCGACGTGGACACCACCACCTCGGCGCAGGAGCATGTGGCCATCGAGACCCCAGGTGGGATGGCCGAGTGGGACCTCGGCAAGATCACGGTCTGGTGCGGATCACAGAACCCAGGACTGCACCGCAGATTCATCGCCCAGGCCCTGCAGCTCCCGCTCGACGACGTCCGGCTGGTCAGCAATCCGGTCGGGGGCGCGTTCGGCTCACGCAACGACGACCCGGCTCCGGTGTACCTGGCCCTGCTCGCGTGGAGCACGAAGCGCCCGATTCACCTGCACCTGTCCCGGACTGAGACGATCATCGCCGGCCCGAAGCGGCACCCCTACCGCACCCGGGTCCGCGTGGGTTTCGACCGCTCCGGTTCCCTGCGCGCCATCGACAGCCATGCCGTCGCCGACACCGGGCCGTACGTGACCGCGGGCCGCAACGTCCTCAAGACGTCCGCGGAGTTGTCCAGCGGCCCGTACGCCACGGCGAACGCCCGGTTCGACGGCACGGTCCGCTACTCCAACAACGCCAATGCCGGCGCATTCCGCGGCTTCGGTGTGCCGCAAGTGGCGTTCGGACTCGAGACCGCGATCTCCGCAGCCGCGGCCGAACTCGGCCTGGACCCGGTCGACGTGCGCCGGCGCAATCTGCTGCGTCCCGGCGGGCGGCATAGTCTCTACGGGCACACCGTCAGCCGGAGCCTGCGCGCACTCGAAACCCTCGACGCCGCTGCCGCACACCCGTGGTGGCACGAACGCGACGCCTGGGCGGCGGAGTCGACACCCGGTCCGTGGCGGCGCGGCACCGGCATCGCCATGGCGATGAAGGGCGTCGGCATGGGCAGCGGGAAGGGTGACACCGCCCGCGCCCGGCTCATCGTCTCCGCGAACGGCGAGGTCAACATCTGGGCCGGGCCCAACCACACCGGCCAGGCCATCGCCACCGCGTACCGGCAGGTCGCCGCGGACACGCTGGCCATCGACTACGACCGGATCCACGTTCACGTCGGCGACTCCGAACTGGTTCCCGAATCCGGCGCCACCGCCGCCTCACGCAGCATGTATGCCGGCGGCTCGGCGGTGCAGCTGGTGTGTCGCAAGCTGCGCGCCGTGCTCGACGAGTCCGCCGTGGTCGAGGGCTCGGGGGTGTCGTTCGACGACGTCGCCGCTCGGCTGGTCGCCACCGGACGGGCGGAGTACGACGCCGAGTTCGTCCTGCCCGACGTGGAGGACATCGGCCGGATTCCCGCTGACTCTCTCGCCGACTACGCCCCGCACGCCGTCTACGGCTGCAGCACCCAGGTCGTCCGCCTGGAGGTCAACGTCTACACCGGCGAGGTCCGGCTGCACGGCGTGGTGTGCGCGGTCGATGCGGGCGTGGCGGTGAACCCGGGCACCACGGTGGGACAGGCCGAAGGCGGCGTCGCTCAGGGCATCGGCTTCGCGCTGTTCGAGGAGTACCGGCTGGACGACGGCGTGCCGGTCACCACCAGCCTGGAGAACTACCTGATCCCCACCGCCGTCGACGTGCCACCCATCGAGACCATCCTGGTCAGCGGGCATGAAGAGACCGGGCCGTTCGGCGCCAAAGGGATGTCCGAAGTGGTGGTCGTACCGACGGCTCCGGCCATCGCCGCCGCCATCGGTACCGCCACCGGCTTCTGGCCGCGACAGCTACCCATGACCCCCGAACGCCTCCGCGCCGGCCTGGCCGCGCTGGAGGCGGCGTGACCGGCGACGAGTCGAGCACGGCCACCCGAACACAGCGGAAGGAGGAGACGAGCATGAAGGTGAACGGGACCCCGGTGCACGGGTACGACCCCGGCGCGCGCCTGCTCGACGTCCTCCGCGACCACCTGGGGCTGCGCGGGGTCAAGGAGGGCTGCGGTGTCGGCGAATGCGGTAGCTGCACGGTGCTGCTCGACGGCGATCCGGTCTGTTCGTGTCTCGTCTTCGCTGGTCAGGCCGACGGTCGCGACGTGGTGACGGCCGAGGGTCTGGGCACCGCCGACGACCTGAGCCCGCTGCAACGACAGTTCGTCGATCACCAGGCGCTGCAGTGCGGGTACTGCATTCCCGGTGTGGTGGTCTCCGCCGCGGCGCATCTGGCCGAAGCCGACCACGTGAGCGAAGACTCCGTCCGCGAGGCGTTGTCGGGCAACCTGTGCCGCTGCACGGGGTATTCCAAGCTCGTGGCCGCCGTCCTGGCCGCCGCCGATCATCGGGACTCGCCATGATCGGGCCCACCCTCAGCCGGCCGCGGCTCGTCCGCGCCGCCACCACACAGCTGGCCGACGCGTTGTGCGCCCGTGGCCGCCCCGTGGCCGGAGCGACCGACCTGTTGATCCACGGCCTCGACACCGCCACACCCGAGCTGGTCGATCTGACGGCGATGTCCGACGCTCGTCCCCCGGTCGAGCAGCTGTCCGGTGGCGTGACCCGCGTGTCGGCCACGGCTCCCATCAGCGCCATCGCCCGAGCTCCGGTCCCGATCCCGGCGGCGCTGGCGCAGGCGATCGCCCAGTTCGCGTCTCCGCAGATCCGCAACCGAGCCACCCTCGGCGGAAACATCGCCAATGCCTCACCGGCGGCCGACCTGGTGCCGCCGCTGGTCGTGACCGATGCCGTGCTGGGCCTACGTAGCGCCGACGGCGCGCGATCCGTGCCGATCAGCGACGTTCTCGCCGGCCCCGGGCGTACCACCCTGCGTGCCGGGGAGTGGATCGACTACGTCGACCTGCATCCGGTCGAGCATTCCGGCTTCCGCAAGCTCGGCTACCGCCGCGCCCTGGCGATCGCAGTGGTCAGCTTGGCGTGGTCATGGTCGGCCACCGGCACGAGATTGCGCGACGTCCGGCTCGCCGCCGGGGCCGTCGCGCCCACCGTGGTGCGATGCCCGCACGCCGAAGCCGCGCTGACCGAGCTCACCCCGGCAGTTGTCGCTACGGCTGCCACGGCGATCCACCAGGACATCGCCCCCATCGACGATCTACGCGCCCATGCCTGGTACCGCCGCGATGCGTTGTCCGGGCTGGTGCGCGAGCTGGCCGCGCCCACCGAGGAGCAGACCGGCACACAGCTTTCAGAAAGGAACACCACCGCGTCATGAGATATGGCATCACCATCCCCCTCGATCGGCCGATCGGCATCGTCGGCGATCTCGCGGCGCACGCGGAGAAGCTCGGTTTCGACGAGCTGTGGTTGGCCGACCATTACTACAACCGGGACGTCTCGGTCGCGTTGACGCTGATGGCCGAACGCACCTCGACCACCACGCTCGGCACCGCTGTGGCCAGCCCGTTCCTGCGCCACCCGGCGCTGTTGGCCAGCCTCGCCGGCACCATTGCCGAACTGGCCGGCGACCGCTTCGTCCTCGGTCTGGGCAGCGGCGGCTACGAGTTCAGCCAGCACCTGGACGTCCCCATCAAGCGGCCGCTGGCCGCCATCACCGAGGCGACCCGGATCGTCCGCGACCTGCACGCCGGGAGCGCTGACGTCACCGGCGAGGTGTTCAGCACCCGCGGCGCGCTGCGCTGGCCGGTCTCGTCGACGCCGGTCTACCTGGCTGCTCGCGGACCGAAGATGCTCGCCCTGGCCGGCCAGATCGCCGACGGCGTCATCACCCACGGCATCTCCGACACCCACGTCGACTACGTGCGCGACAAGACCGGCGCGGGCACCGACGTGTGCATCATGCTCGACGTCGAGATCGGCGACGATCAACGCGCCGCGTACGACCGGCTGCGTCCGCGCTGCCTGATGATGGCCGGCGGCTCGTATGCCGACGAGCTGATCGACGTGTACGGCCTGTCTCGCGACGAGGTCACCGCGTTGCGCCACACGCTGCGCACCGGCGGGCGCGAGGAAGCGACGGCGCTGGTCACCGATGACATCGCGGCCGCGTTCGGAATCGCGGGGCCGGTGTCACACGTCCGCGAGCAGCTCGCCCGGCTGGAAGCGAACGGTGTCGACTCGGTCATCCTCTCCGTCGGCGGCGCAGATGCCGACGAGATCTCCGATCACATGACCCGACTTGCCGAGGCGGTGCACGCATGAACACCATCCCCACGAACGTCACCGTCCTCGGCTCCGGCGCGGGCGCCTTGGCCTGCACCGTCGAGTTGTCGCACCACGGCGCGAAAGTGACCGTCGCCGACCTGCCGGAGTTCTCCGCCGGGCTCGAGGCGATCGCCGAGACCGGGCAGGTGGTGCTGAAAGCTCCCTGGCACGGCGCCGTTCCGGCACCCGTCGCAGCCACCAGTACCGACCCGGCCGCTGCTGTGGCCGGCGCCGAGCTGATCGTGGTGTGTGTCCCGGCGTTCGGCCACGCCCGCTTCGCCGAGTTGATCGCTCCGGTCGTCACCGACGGCCAGTGCGTGCTCTGGGTCGGTGAGGGCGGCGG
>JAJYTA010000207.1 GCA_021793295.1 Actinomycetes bacterium | reverse complement strand
CGTCGCCTTCGGCCAGGCCGAACCGGTCGGCCAGATCGTCGGTCACCAAGGCGGTGAGGGAGCCTGGGCTCGAGGCGCCGCTGAGCAGGTCGAGGCGCTGGGCGGGGTCCCCTCCGGCCAGATCGGCGTCCCAGCGCATCACCGTGGCGGCCGTTGCCGGGTCGACCCCGACCACGTCGACGGGGGTGCCGTCGTCGCGGAACGACGTGCGCACCACCGCCATGGCGGCCTCGACGCCAGGCAGGTCTTGGAGCCGCGTGCCGAGATCGTCGTCGGTGGTTGCCGCGGGCGTCAGCCGGACATCGGCCGGTTCGGTGAGCGCGACCGTGTCGGCGCGGAAAGCGTCCCACGTGGCCTGCGTGGTCGCGGAGAAGACCGACACGGTGATGGCCAGCACGACGAGCACACCGGCGGCCAGATGGCGTGCGGTGCGCCGGGCGGTCTCCTGCGTACCGAGCATCGCGGCGATGCCGGCGCCGGCGCTGCCGAGCGCGGCAGCAGCACGGGCGATCCAGGGCAGCGCGCGGGCGAGGACGACCGAACCGGCGAGAACGACCAGCGCCGGAGCCACGACCAGGACCACCTCGGGAGACTCCTCCGGTGGTCGACGTAGCTGTTGTAGCCCGAGGATCCCGAGCCCCAGGAGCACCAGGTCGAGCCCGGCTCGTTGCGCGGCGGCGCGCCGGGGCCGGGCCGCCGCTGTGGCGACGCTCGCGACGGACCGGCCGGCGCGCAGGTCGGCGGACACCATGAGCAGCAGCCACAGCACGCCGACGGCGATCGAGGCCAGCCAGGCCGGTGCCGTCAGCGCGGAGCCGTCGAGCAGCACGTCAGCCACCAGCGGCGCCACGGCAGCGACGCCCACCGCAGGCAGCGCGGCGCCCAGGAACGACCACCGCAGCAGCCGGCCTTCGCGGACTCCTCGGGCGCGTAGGAGCGCGGTGCCCGCGGCCCTCCCGGCCGCGACGAGCCGAGCGGTGAAGGCCAGCGCCCAGATCCCCAGGACGGTGAGCATGGCGACGACGACGAGCAGGATCGCCCGCGTGGAGGAAGCCGCGGCACCAGCACGCTCGACCAGCGCTGCGACCTCGCCGTCGACGGCCATCTGCTGGCCGAAGTCGCCGGCGCGCAAGTCCGACAGATCGCCGGCCAAGGCGCGCAGCGCGGCGGTGACCGCATCGGCGTCGTCTAGCGTGACCTCGCCGGCGGCCAGCGGCAGCAGCCATTGCGTCGTGGCCGTGGCCGGGGCGATGCGATTCACCATGTCGTCGCGCTGGAACAGCAGCGGCCCGATGACGGTGAAGCCGTCGCCCGGGGCGGGACGTATCCCGGTGCCGTGACCGTGCCAGACCGGGTCCACCGCGTCCTGCGGTTCGTACCCGCCGACGACGGTGACCTCCACCGGGGTCCGCGATCCGGTGAGCGGGTGCAGGGTCATGACGTCGCCCGGCTGCAGGCCGAGGGCGTCCAGGGCTGCGGCGTGCACCGCGGTCTCGACGTGCTGGGCGTCGTCGTCTGGCCAGCGTCCGGTCGTCAGATGTGCCCGCGACTCGGCGTCCTCGACGTAGCCGAGCGCCAGCCGCGTGTTCTCCTCCGCATCCGGCATGGTGAAAGCCGTGGTGCTGATCGTCGCCGTGATGGACTCGATCGGACCGGCGTCGCTGACGGCCGTGCGGACGGACTGGTCGAGCTCGGGCCACCGTTCGTCGAAGCCGGTGGACGCGGTCATGGTGGCGTCGGTGTCGGCGAGGGTCCGGTTCAGCGCGTTCTGCGCGACCTCAGGTGCCAGGACCGTCGCTGAAACCAACAGCACGGCGGTGACGAGCGCGGTCAGCGAGGCCGTCAACAAAACGCCGGCATGCCCTGAGGCACGACGACGGACGAAACGGGCGCTTCCGAGCACCCGGTGAATCTACTCTTCGAACGTGTTGACTAATGAGAAGGCTGCACGCTCGAGGTAGTCCCACAATGTGTCGCGGTGAACCGGGGCCAGGTCGAGCTCGTCGACGGCGACCCGCATGTGGTGTAGCCAGCGGTCGCGGGCGGTGGGCGTGACCTGGAACGGCATGTGCCGCATCCGCAGCCGGGGGTGCCCGCGTTGCTCGGAGTACGTGGTGGGGCCGCCCCAATACTGCTCGAGGAACATCAGCAGACGCTGTTCGGCCGGGCCCAGGTCCTCTTCGGGGTACATCGGGCGCAGCAGGGGGTCCTCGGCCACCCCTTGGTAGAAGCGGTGGACCAGCTTGGCGAACGTGTCGTGTCCGCCGATGGCGTCGTAGAAGTTGTCCAGGCGCGTGCTCACACCGTCCATCCTCGGCCCGGGGAGTCAGCCGATGCAAAGCGGGGTGCGGCTACGCACGGCGACACCCGACCGGGCAGGATGGAAGTGACCTGGGAACATCGCACACGAGAGGACGATTCATGGCTACGACTCGCACCGCCACGACGCGCTGGGAAGGCTCGCTGTTCGAGGGGAGTGGACGCGTCACCCTCGACTCGTCGGGGCTGGGCACCTACGACGTCAGCTGGCCGGCGCGGACCGAGGAGCCCGGCGGCAAGACGTCGCCGGAGGAGCTCATCGCTGCAGCTCACTCGTCCTGCTTCTCGATGGCGTTCTCGAACGGGTTGGCGAAGGCGGGCACCCCGCCGACGTCGCTGGAGACCTCCGCGGACGTGACGTTCCAGCCGGGTGAAGGCATCACCGGCATCAAGATCACCGTCCGGGGCGTGGTGCCGGGCATGTCCGAAGAGGACTTCGTCGCCGCCGCCGAGGAAGCCAAGGAAGGCTGCCCGGTCAGCCAGGCGCTGAAGGGCACGACCATCACGCTCGACGCCGCGCTGGCCTGAGCTCAGGGCGAGCCGACCTCGCGCTCCGGCGGGCGGGAGGCCTTGCGCTCCTGCTCGTCGGGGGTGTCGGCGGTCGGCTCGGCCGGGGGAGTGGGCGCGGCGGCGTCGGCTGGGCCCTCCTGCCTGATCCACAACGAGCGCTGCGGCAGTGGGATCTCGATACCTTCGAGGTCGAAGCGCCGCTTGATCCGCTCGCGCAGCTCGCGGGCGACCTTCCACTGCTCGAGCGGGCGGGTCTTGACCACCAGCCGGATGATGATCCGGTCGACGTCCAGCTGCTCGACCCCCCACACCTCGGGTTCTTCGAGGATGAGGTCGCTCCAGGTGTCCTCGGTGGACAGTTCGACGGCGACCTGTTCGAGCAGCCGTCGCACCTGGGCGGTGTCGGACTCGTAGGCCACGGCGACGTCGATGACGGCGCGAGCCCAGTCCTGGCTGGAGTTGCCCAGGCGCATCACCTCGCCATTGCGGACGTACCAGACCGTGCCGTCGATCGAGCGCAGCCGCGTCACGCGCAGGCTCACCGCCTCGACCACGCCGGAAGCCTCGCCCATGTCGACGACGTCACCCACGCCGTACTGGTCTTCCAGCAGCATCGACGCGCCGGCCAGGAAGTCTTTCACGAGGTTCTGCGCCCCGAACCCGAGTGCGACGCCGGCGATGCCCGCCGAGGCCAGGACCGGACCGATGGAGTAGCCGAGAATGTCCAGCGCCATCACGATCACGATCGCCCCGATGGTGATCGTGACGATGCTGCGCAGCACCGAGCCCATCGTCTGAGCGCGCAGCGCCCGGCGCTCGGAATAGGCACCCGTGCTACCGAAGACGATGCGCGCTGCCTGCGTGGAGCCCAGCACCTCCCTCGGCGGCGGGCGGTCGACAGTCCGCGCGACCAGCCGCTTGATCAGTTTGTGCAGGATGTAGCGGACGATCAGGGCGATGAGGATCAAGGCGAGCAGCCGCAGTGGAACGCCGAGCATCGTGTCGCGCCACCACTCAGCGGTGAACCGTTCGGCGCCGACGATGTCAGCCACGACGACGTTGTGGCTCATCGCACGTCCAGGCCCAGCATCTCGGCGAGGAATCCCAACTGATCGGCGCCGAGCTCGACCGACTTGGACACCGCCCTCGCGCCGTGTCCCACCTGCCCCTCGGCGCGGATCAGGATCGGGCGGGTCTGCGCGTCACCGCTGGTGGCTTCTTGCAGCGCAGCGGCCATCTTGCGGGCGTGCAACGGGTCGACGCGGGTGTCGCCGTCGAACACGGTGAACAGCACAGCCGGGTATTCGGTGCCGGGACGGACGCGGTGATACGGCGAGTAGCTGTACAGCCAGCCGAACTCCACCGGGTCGGCGGCCGTGCCGTACTCGTCGTTCCACAGCTGGCCCAGGCCGAACTTCTCGTAGCGGACCATGTCCAGCAACGGTGCCGAGCACACCACGGCGCGGAACAACTCCGGCCGCTGGGTCAAGGCCGCACCGACGAGCAGCCCGCCGTTGGAACCGCCGTATGCCGCGAGCTGGTCGGTGCTCGTCCAACCGTGATCAACGAGGTACTCCGCAGCGGCGTGGAAGTCGTCGAAGACGTTCTGCTTGTTTTCGCGCATACCGGCGCGATGCCAGTGCTGGCCCTCTTCCGAGCCGCCGCGCAGATTGGTGACCGCCCAGATGCCGCCGGCCTCGACCCAGGCGAGGATGGAGGCGGAGTAGGCCGGGGTCAGCGAGATGTCGAAGCCGCCGTAGCCGTACAGCACCGCCGGACGCGGCCGGTCCGGACCGGGGCCGTCGTGGGCCGGCGCGACGACGATCATCCGGACCTCGGTGCCGTCGGCGGAACGGTAGGTGAGCTGCTCGGATCGCACGGCGGGCAGGGTGACGGCGCCGGGGTTGCTCGCCCACTCGGCCAGCGTGGCGGTGCGCGCGTCGTAGTGCAGGACGGTCGTCGGCGTGGTGTGGTCGGTGTAGACGAACCACGCCTCGTGCCCGCCCTCCGGGCGCTCGATCAACCCGCCGATGCTGCCCAACCCGGGCAGATCGACCTGGCCGATCTGGCGGCCGGTGGTGAGATCGTGGACGGTGACCTCGGCCACGGCATGGCGGGTACGGGCCGCGAGCAGGACCGGCTGGTCGAGCTCGGCGCCGTCGAGCAGCGCGAACCCGTCGAACACGGCGTCGGGGTCCTCGGGCAGCAGATCCTGCCAGTGCTCCGGCTCCGGCCGGGTGGGATCGGTGACGGCGAGTCGCCCGCGCGGTGCGTCGAGATCGGTACTGACGTAGAGGCGCCCGTCCCGGCCCACGTGTACGCCGGTACGGGCGTCGAGGCCGACGACCACCGGGCGCAGCTCGGGCGCGGCCGGGTCGGTGGCCTCGAGGTCGGCGATCCAGACGTCGTTACGCGGCGAGGTGCCCTGCGCGGCGCTGATGATCAGCCACCGGCCGTCACGGCTGACCGAGACACCGTAGAAGTCGGTCTTGTCGCGCCCGGCGCCGAAGATCTCCACGTCGTCCTCATGCGGCGTGCCCAGCCGATGCAGGTGGACGCGGCGGTGGTACTGCTCCTCACCCGGCGGGACGGACTCGGGCGGTTGGCGCCGGACGTAGTAGAACGCCTGCTCGCCCGGCAGCCAGGCGATGGGTGACACCCGGGTGCGGGGCAGCGGGCCGTCGACGATCTCGCCAGTATGGACGTCGAGCACGCGGACGGCGGATTCCTCGGTGCCGCCTTCGGAGAGCTGGTAGGCCAGCAGGTTGCCCTCTTTGGACGGCTGCCAGGAGTCCAGGGTGGTGGCGCCGGTGGGGTCGATCGCGGCGGGGTCGACGAGGACGCGTTCGGTGCCGTCGGGGTCGGTGGTGAGCAGGACGGCGTGCTCCTGGTCGGGGGTGCGGCGGGTGTGGAACGAGCGCTGCCCGCGCCACACCGGGGCGCCGACGGCCCCGGCCCGCAGGAGATCGCCGAGACGGCGGTGGAAGTGCGGACGCGCCGACCACCTGGTGCGATGCTCGTCGAGCAGCACACTTTGGGCCTTGGACCAGGCTTCGGTGGCCGGCGCGTCGGGGTCTTCGAGGGCCCGGAACGGGTCGGCGACGGTGATGCCGTGCAGCACGTCGGCGTCGTCGCCCCGGGGCGCGGGCGGGTACGTCAGCGGTGAAATCGAACGCTCGGAAACCACGCGATCGACTCTAACGGCAGGTTCAGACGGTGACCCGTTCGGCCAGGAAGTCCGCCCAGGCCCGCGTGCCGACGTCCGCGCCGTCGAGGGCGAGGTTCTCGCCGGCGCGATACGCACGACCGGCTCGGCCCGGTAGCCGTACCGGCATGATGGACCGCCGCTTCCCGGTGGCCTGCAGGTACCCGCGGACCAGCTCGTTCAGGCTGTGCACCGTCGGTCCGGCGAAGTCGGGCACCCGGCCGGCCGGCTCGGCCAGGGCGAGCTCGGCCAGCCGCGCCGCCACCTCGGCGGCGTCGACCGGCTGGAACCGCAAGCCGTTCGGCACCGGGATCACCGGCAGCTTCGCCATGCCCTGCACCATCTTCAGGACCAGCTCGTCGACCTGCGCGACGCGCAGCGTGGTGAACGCGAGGCCGGACTCGGCCACGGTCTGCTCCACGGCCAGCTTGTTCCGCAGGTAGGCCAGGGGGACCCGGTCGGCGCCGATGACC
>JAJYTA010000206.1 GCA_021793295.1 Actinomycetes bacterium | reverse complement strand
CGCACTGGGCGGCTCGACGAACGCGGTGGTGCACCTGCTGGCCCTAGCCGGCCGCGTCGGCGTCGAGCTGGACCTCGACGAGTTCGACACGCTCACCGCCGCCGTCCCGGTCCTCGTCGACCTGATGCCGTCGGGTCAATTCCTGATGGAGGACTTCCACTACGCCGGCGGGCTGCCCGTGGTGCTCCGTGAGCTCGGCGAGCTCATCGACGGCTCGGCGATCACCGTCAGCGGTCGCAGCATCGGTACGGACATCGCCGATGCACAGTGCTGGAACAGCGAGGTCATCCGCACCGTCGCGGAACCGTTCGCGCCGGCCGGCTCGGGTACGGCCGTGCTACGGGGCAACCTCTGCCCGGACGGCGCGGTGCTGAAGGTGTCCGCGGCCTCGGAGCACCTGCTCAAGCACCGTGGCCAGGCGCTCGTCTTCGACCGCGTCGAGGAGTACACCGCGCAGGCCGACGACCCGGACCTGCCGGTCGACCCGTCCACGGTGATCGTCGTGCGTAACGCCGGGCCCAAGGGCTACCCGGGTTTTCCCGAGGTGGGCAATGTTCCGGTGCCGAAGGTACTGCTCAGCGCGGGAGTCGAGGACGTCGTGCGGATCAGTGACGCCCGCATGAGCGGCACCGGCTACGGCACCTGTGTGCTGCACGTCGCGCCGGAGGCGGCCGCCGGCGGACCGCTGGCGTTGGTGCGTACCGGCGATTGGATCGAGCTCGACGTCGCGGCTCGGCGGCTCGACCTGCTCGTCGACGACGACGAACTCGCTGCTCGTCGGGCGGCGCACGCTCCAGCCGATCCCCCACCACAGCGGGGCTGGGCCAAGCTCTACACCGAGCACGTCCTGCAGGCCGATCGCGGTGCAGACCTGGACTTCCTGGTGGGCGGGAGCGGCGACGCCGTGCCGAGACACTCCCACTGACCGGGGTTCGCGCCCGAACTACGCCGACTCCGTCGTCAGAGTGAAGACGCGGGGCCCCACCGGCGCAGATACTGGGATCCGGCTACACCTCACCTCAGGAGGCGGATCACGTGTCGACGCTGACGGCGCGGGCGCAGCGGGTCGCGCAGTGGGTCCGCGAGCTGCCACCACACGCAGTGGATGCCGCCATCGCCGTGCTGTGCGCCGCTTACATCGTCGGCCAGATCGGTATCGAGGGGAGGCTGAGCTGGGCGGTCCCGCTGCTGGCGACGGTCAATGCGGCACCGTTGCTGTGGCGGCGCCGTTACCCGTTCCTGGTCACCTTCATCACCGGCATCAGCACGACGTGGCTGGCGATCGTGGACATGCTGGGCAACATTCCAGCCGCACAACTGGTGGCGACGTACACGTTCGCCGCGCTGTGCCCGCCGCTGCTCCGGTTGATCGCGGTCGCCGGGACGATCCTCGGCGTCTCCCTGTCGATCCTGATCCCGGCCGAAGACGTCCTCAACCTGGGCATGATCGGTATCACGTTCGGCATGGCGTATGCGCTGGGCACCTCCGTGCGAGCTCGACGCGACCGGATCGAGATGCTCGAAGAACGAGCGCGGCGCCTGACCGAGCAGCATGAAGCTGCCGCAACGAGAGAACGTCAGCGCATCGCGCGCGAGATGCACGACATCCTGGCCCACTCGATGGGGCTGGTGGTGGTCCAGGCCGAAGCCGGACCCGTCGCGGTGCGCAGCGACCCGGACAAAGCGGCGCAGATGTTCGACACCATCTCCGCCACCGCCCGCGAATCGTTGGCCCAGTTGCGCCGCACGCTCGGCGTTCTGCGCGCCGGGGAGGCCGAGCGGCTACCCGCGCCCGGCCTCGACGGCCTGACCACGCTGGTGGAGCACGCGCGCGACAGCGGACTGGCCGTCACGCTGGAGGAACACGGCCAGCGGGCCGCGGTTCCGCCCGATTTCGCGGCGACGGTGTACCGGATCGTCCAGGAGTCGCTCACCAACACCGTCAAGCACGCGCATGCGCAGACGGTTCACGTGACGCTGGACTGGCAGGACGACGCGCTGGAGGTCACCGTCAGCGACGACGGCCGCGGGCTCGCCACCGACGCCGAGCCGGGCGGGCACGGCCTCACCGGGATGCGCGAGCGGGTGGCGGCACTGGGCGGGAAGCTCGACATCGGTGCCAATCCCGACGGAACGGGCTTCCGTATCACCGCCTGGTTGCCTTTACAGTAAGGCGTGCCCGCCGACCAGATGATCCGCATCCTGATCGCCGACGATCAGGAACTCGTCCGCGGTGGCTTCGCGATGATCCTCAACGCCCAGCCCGACCTGAGCGTCGTGGGCGAGGTCAGCGACGGTGCGCAGGCCGTCCAGGCTGCCGGCGAGCTGCGGCCGGACGTCGTGCTGATGGACATCCGGATGCCCAACGTCGACGGCATCGAAGCCACCTCGGTGATCTGCCGCGACACCGCCGCCAAGGTGCTCGTCCTGACGACGTTCGACCTCGACGAGTACGTCTACGACGCGCTGCGCGCCGGGGCGAGCGGGTTCCTGCTCAAGGACATGCGCCGCGACGAACTCGTCTCCGCGGTTCGGGTGGTCGCGGCCGGGGAGTCGCTGCTGGCCCCGACGGTGACCCGGCGGCTGATCGCCGACGTCGTCGAGCGTGGTGCCCGATCGGTCGACCGCTCCGGATCCGACGCCCGGTTGACCCGGCTCACCGCTCGCGAGACCGACACCCTGCGCCACGTCGCGCGCGGGCTGTCAAACAGCGAGATCGCCGCGCAGCTCTACGTCACCGAACACACCGTGAAGACACATGTGAGCAGTTTGCTCGCCAAACTCGGCGTCCGTGACCGGGTGCAGGCGGTGGTCTTGGCCTACGAGTCCGGCCTGGTCCAACCCGGCGACACCGCGCCGCCGGGTCACTCCTGAGAGTGACCCCGACCGCTCTCAGGAGCGGCGCACAACTCCGCTCTTCGCGGCGATCCGCCGACGTGGTGCCGCAGACCACCATGGCAGCTGTCCAGTTACAGGTTCTCCTCTTCTGATCCGCAAGGAGGCTGTCATGATCCGCACGATCTCCGGCTTCTCCGTGCGGCGGCCCGTCATCGTCATCGTGACGTGGCTGGCCGTCGTGGCGGCCGGCTTCGGCATCGGCATCGGCGTGTTCGATCGCCTCGTCGCCGACGTCGGCACGGTGCTCGGCAGCGAGTCCGACGACGCGGCGCAACGCATCGACGAGGTCGAGCCGACCGCCGAGACACTGACCGCCATCGTCTCCGGCATGCCGGTCGACGATCCCGCCGTGCAGCGCAGCGTGGCAGACGCGCTCGACCGGACCCGGGCCGTGCCCGGCATCGCCGAGGTGTCCGAAGCTCTGCCGTCCGCCGAGACGAACGAGGCCTTGCTGATCGAGGTCACCCTCGATCCCGAGTACGACGACGAAGACGCCGCCGCCGAGGCTGCCGCCGCCGAACTCAACGCCATCGACGCGCCGTCGGTGACGGTGGCCGGCGGGCCGCTGTCCGGTGCCGAGTTCAACACCCAGGCCCAAGAGGACGTCGCTCGGGCGGAGATGCTCAGCATGCCGGTGGTGCTGATCCTGTTGCTGGTGGTCTTCGGCGGGCTGATCGCCGCCGGGCTGCCGCTGCTGATCGCCGGAGTCGGCGTCGGAGCGACCTTCGGAGTGCTCTACGCCTTCAGCGCCATCACCGACGTGTCGGTCTACGCGATCCAGATCACCACCATGCTGGCCGTCGGCCTCGCCGTCGACTACGCCCTGCTGATGGTCAACCGGTTCCGGGAGGAGCGGCGCACGTCGCTTGACGTTCCCGGTGCGATCGCCCGGACCACCGCATCCGCCGGACGCACGGTGATGTTCTCCGGATTGACCGTGGCTGTCGCGCTGGCCGGACTCGTCGTCTTCCCCGACCCGTTCCTGCGCTCGATGGGCCTGGCTGGTGCCGCCGTCGTGCTGGTGGACATGGCCGCCGCGTTGACGTTGCTGCCCGCGCTGCTCGCCCTGCTCGGCCGGCGGATCTCGCCGGCGAAGGCCGACACCGGGGCTGGGGTGTTCGCCCGGGTCGCTCGTGTGGTGCAGCGCCGCCCGGTGGTCACCTTGGTCACCACCGGTGCGGCCTTGGTGGCGGTGGCCGCTCCCGTGTTCGGCATGCACATCTCGCAGGGCGACCCACGAATGCTTCCGACGTCCACCGCCACCCGGCAGATGTGGGACGAGCTCGTCACCCACTTCCCCAGCGAAGTGGAGTGGACCGGTGACATCGAGGTAGTGGCGCAGGCACCGGCCGACGACCCGGGAATCGCTCGCCTCAGTGAGCAGATCAGCGGGCTACCGGCGATCGGTGCGGTCGAGGTGGACGACCTCGGCTCCGGCCTGACCGCGCTGTACGCCGATCCGCTCAGCTCGGCCGACGACGCCGCAGCCCGCGACACGGTGCTGGCGATCCGGGACCTGCCGACGTCGTTCGACATCGAGGTGACCGGCAGCGCTGCGCAGATGGTCGACTACCGTGACATGCTCACCGAGCGGGTTCCATGGGCTGCGGCGATCATCGTGGCCGGCACCATGCTCCTGCTGTTCGCCTTCACCGGTTCGGTGCTGCTGCCGGTCAAGGCCGTGCTGTCGAACTTGCTCAGCATCGGCGCTGCGCTCGGCATCGTCGTCTGGGTGTTCCAGAGCGGGCATCTCGCCGGGCTCATCGGCACCGAAGGCCTGGGTTACGTGCACCTGACGGTTCCGGTGCTGGTGGGTGCGATCGCCTTCGGCTTGTCGGTGGACTACGAGGTGTTCCTACTGTCGCGGATCCGGGAACGATGGCTCGCCGGCGCGGACCCGCAGGCGGCTGTCGCCGAGGGCCTGCAACGCACCGGTGGCATCGTCACGGCAGCTGCGCTGGTCATCGGGGTCGTGTTCGCCGGCTTCGTGTTCGGCGGGTTCGCTCCGATCAAGGCGATCGGGCTCGGCCTGGTGCTCGCGATCGCGATCGACGCGACGATCGTTCGGATGCTGCTGGTGCCCGCGACCATGACGCTGCTGGGCCGGTGGAACTGGTGGCTGCCGGGTCCGCTTCAGCGGCTGCACGCGCGGGTCGCGCTGGCGGAGACGGCGGACCGTGGCGTCTCAGTCGGCTCCCGAGCCCGAAGCGATGCGTTCGCGCTGAGCCTGCCTCGTTGCCCGCCCCGCCCGCTGCTGTGGGTGGGGCGGGCCACTTTGTGTTGCCAGGGTGGCCACGCGGACGGCCGTGGGAGCCTGTCGGGATGAACGAACAGATCTCACATCGCTACGCGAAACTCGCCGCCGACTTCGCCGGCCGCGTCGCCGCCGTGGCGCCCGAGCGGTGGTCGAGCCCGTCACCGTGCGACGGGTGGACGGCCCGCGACGTCGTCCAGCACGTCATCGACAGCCACGTCACGTTCCTCGAACTCGTCGGCCGATCTCTCCCGCAGGATGCGCCGTCCGTCGACGACGACGCGGCCGGTGCCTTCGGTACTGCCCGCGCCGCCGTTCA
Organism: Actinomycetes bacterium; assembly: GCA_021793295.1. Taxonomy (GTDB): domain Bacteria; phylum Actinomycetota; class Actinomycetes; order Jiangellales; family Jiangellaceae; genus Haloactinopolyspora. Next base: position 1,042 of record JAJYTA010000206.1, on the reverse strand, counting down.
GGCCGGGCTCGACGACCCGGCGATCGCTGCTGCGGAGTACGACGGCGTGATGGGCACGACGACATTCGCCCAGGGTGTGGACGCGTTCCTCTGCTTCGACCTGGCCGTGCACGGCTGGGACCTCGCGCGGGCCGCCGGGCTCCCCGACCGCATCGATCCGGACGAGGTTCGCCGGGTCCACGCCGACGCCGTGGCCTTCGGCGACGCACTGCGCGGTCCCGGCTGGTTCGGACCGGAGGTGCAGGCGCCCGAGCACGCCGATGAACAGGCCCAACTGCTGGCATTCCTCGGCCGGCGGCCGGAGTGACCCGGCCAGGTGTCCGCTGACGTCGGACGGTGCGGCGGCGCTATCGGTGTCTCACGAACCTGACGACTGCTCGCGGGCCCATTCCGCGACGCGGCGGGCGCTTTCCTCCGGCGACAGATCCTCGACTCGCGTCATGATGGTCCACCGCACCCCGAACGGATCGCGGATGCTGGCGAACCGGTCGCCGGAGACGAACGTGGCCAGCGGTTCGCGAATGGTCGCACCGGCAGCCTCGGCCTTCGACGTCACCGCGTCGACATCAGCGCAGTAGTAGCCCAGGGAGTAGCAGTCGTCCTCGCCTTCCGGTGGTGGGACGAGGTGGTACGCGGGCACGGGTTCGCCGACCTGCAACTGTCCCTGGCCGAAATCGAGGACAGCGTGCACGACGACACCGTCGACCTCGGTGACGTCCACGATGCTCGCGCCGAACACGTCCCCGTAGAAGTCCACCGCTTGGCGAGCGTTCGGCACCGCGATGAACGGTGTCAGACTCGTACTGCCCTTCGGGACACCGTGCGTGGTGTGGATACCGTGGGCCGCCAGACTCGATTCCCTCGTGTTCTCGTTCATACGTGTCACGCTAAACACGCAGGGCACGGCGTGGCTTGGAGAATCGCGACACGGTTGCGCTTTGGCGTGCGATTGACGCCGCGAACGACGGGGTCGTGAAGATCGCCGTGGGACTGAACGCTGATTCTCGCGGTCGTGAAGATCGTCGTGGGGCAAAGCGCCGAT
>JAJYTA010000032.1 GCA_021793295.1 Actinomycetes bacterium | reverse complement strand
GCTCGAGCCGAGCTACCGCGAGGACGTCACCGCGCCGCAGACGACCAAGCGCGAGGTCGACGAAGACATCGGCGACGACCTCGACCTGCTCTGCCAGGCCGCGGAGCTGGTGATCAACACCCAGTTCGGCTCGACGTCGATGCTGCAGCGCAAGCTGCGTGTCGGCTTCGCCAAGGCGGGACGGTTGATGGACCTGATGGAAAGCCGGGGCATCGTCGGCCCGTCCGAGGGATCCAAGGCCCGCGACGTGCTGATCAAGCCGGACGATCTCGAGGAGGTCCTGGCGTCCCTGCGCGGCGAGTGACGGCGCGTGACCTGCGCTCCGGCGCGCCAGAGTAGGCTAACGGTCTCATGACCAAGCATTCCGTCGCCATCGTCACTCTGGGCTGCAGCCGCAACGAGGTGGACTCCGAGGAGCTGGCGGGCCGCCTGGACGCCGACGGCTTCGAACTCGTCGACGATCCGGCCGCGGCTGAGACGGTTCTGGTCAACACCTGCGGGTTCGTCGAGCAGGCGAAGAAGGATTCGGTGGATTCCCTGCTCGCCGCCGCCGACCTCAAGTCCGGCGGCGCCACCAAGGCCGTCGTCGCCGTGGGCTGCATGGCCGAGCGGTACGGCGTGGAATTGGCCGACGAACTTCCCGAAGCCGACGCCGTGCTCGGCTTCGACGACTACGCCGCCATCGGCCAGCGGCTGCGTGGGATTCTCGACGGCGAGCGGCACGTCCCGCATGTGCCACAGGACCGGCGCAAGCTGCTGCCGGTCAGCCCGGTGGAGCGGCAAGCCGCGGCGGGTGCCCCAGTCGTGGCGGACTTGCCCGACGGCGTCGCGCCCGCGTCCGGGCCGCGTACGCTGCGCCGCCGCCTCGACGGCGCTCCGGTGGCGCCGGTCAAGCTCGCCAGCGGGTGCGATCGCGCGTGCACGTTCTGCGCCATCCCCGCCTTCCGGGGCGCCTTCCTGTCCCGCCGGCCGGCCGACGTGCTGGCCGATGCGCGCTGGTTGGCCGGTACCGGGGTGAAGGAGCTGTTCCTGGTCAGCGAGAACTCCACCTCGTACGGCAAGGACCTCGGCGATCTGCGCCTGCTCGAGACCCTGCTGCCCGAGCTGGCCGCCGTGGACGGCATCGACCGGGTCCGGGTGTCATATCTGCAGCCGGCCGAGATGCGCCCGAGCCTGGTCGAGGCGATGACCACCACCCCGGGCGTCGTGCCGTACTTCGACCTGTCGTTCCAACACGCCAGCGCACCACTGCTGCGGCGGATGCGCCGGTTCGGCTCCACGGAGTCGTTCCTCGAGCTCATCGCCTCGATTCGCGATCGTGCGCCCGAAGCCGGCATCCGCTCGAACGTCATCGTCGGATTCCCGGGTGAGACCGAAGACGACGTCGAGGAGCTCGAAGACTTCCTCACCCGCGCGAAGCTCGACGTCGTCGGCGTGTTCGGTTACTCCGACGAGGACGGCACCGAAGCAGCCGACCTGCCCGACAAGATCGACCTGGACGAGATCGACGAACGCGTCGAGCGCCTCAACGATCTCGTCGAGCACCTGGTCGACCAGCGCGCCGAGGACCGCGTGGGCTCTGAAGTCGAGGTGCTCATCGAGTCGGTCGACGGCGACGGCGTGCAGGGCCGCGCAGCGCATCAGGGCCCGGAGGTCGACGGTTGCACGACCGTTCGGGGTGTGCGGGCCGGTGTCGGTGACGTCGTGCGTGCAGTCGTCGTCGGCAACGACGGCGTCGACCTGGTCGCAACCGCACGCTGACGGCGGTGTCGCAACGCACCGGGAAGTCCTACCCTTACCTCGTGCCCGACCCCAGTTCCGACCGACGCGAACCCGTGGCGCCGAGCGTATGGAACGCCGCCAACGCGCTCACGGCGCTACGGATCGTGCTCGTGCCGGTGTTCGGGTGGCTGCTGCTGCGGGCCGGTGGCGCCGAGGACGGCTCGCGGATCGCGGCTTTCGTGGTGTTCGCGATCGCCATGACGACCGACCGGCTGGACGGTGACATCGCCCGGCGCCGCGGGCTGATCACCGACGTGGGCAAGATCGCCGATCCGATCGCCGACAAGGCACTGACCGGGATGGCCTTCATCGGGTTGTGCCTACTCGGGGAGTTGCCCTGGTGGGTCGCGGTGGTGGTCCTGGCCCGAGAGATCGGTATCACGCTGCTACGCTTCGCCGTCATTCGCTCCGGTGTCATCCCGGCCAGCCGTGGCGGCAAGGTCAAGACCGCGCTGCAGGCCGTCGCGCTGGGGCTCTACATTCTGCCGTTGCCCGGCGCGTTCGACCCGGTCGAGATCACGGCGATGACGCTGGCGGTCGTCGTGACGGTGGTGACGGGCATCGACTACGTCGTCTCGGCGATCCGGCGCCACCGCGAAGCCGGCCGGCCAGGAGCGTCGGCGTGATCGACGCCGCGACCGCTGAGCACGCCGAGACCGCCGTGCACACGTTGATCGAGCAGGCCCGTACGGTCGCGACCGCGGAGTCGCTGACCGGCGGACTGATCTGCGCAGCCTTGACCATGGTGCCGGGATCGTCAGCAACGGTGCGCGGCGGTGTCGTCGTCTACGCCACGGAACTGAAATCCCTCCTCACCGGCATCGCCGCCGACGTGGTGCGACGCCACGGGCCGGTGTCGGCCGAAGTGGCGGCCGCGATGGCCGGCGGCGTGCGCAACCGCCTGACCGCAGATCTGGGCGTGGCGGCCACGGGGGTGGCCGGCCCTGATGCGCAGGACGGTCACCCGCCCGGGACCGTGCACATCGCTGTCGCCGACCCACGCGGCGTCACTGTGCGCTCGTACGTCGACGCCGACCGGCTCGCCGGCGACCGGGCCGACGTTCGACGGCAGACGGTCCGGATCGCGCTGGAAATGGTGAGCGAAGCGGCCCGCCCGGAGCCGGGCCGGACGTGAGCGACGGCCGGACGTGACGGGGAATGTCCGGCATATCGACGGCGTTACACGAGTGTCCAGGTGCGCCCCTTCGAGTCGTTGAACTGATACGAACCGCGGCGGGGTCACACAGCACAGACGCCGTACGCGCGGTACGGTGGTGTCAGGCACAGTCGAGACTGATCGCGAGAGGGGTGGCCGGTGGTACTCATCAGACGGCTCGTCGGCGATGTCTTGCGGCGCCGCCGGATCGAGCAGGGTCGAACCCTTCGCGAGATCTCGGCAGCGGCTCGGGTGAGCCTCGGATATCTGTCCGAGGTCGAACGAGGCCGCAAAGAAGCGTCCTCTGAACTGCTCGCCGCGATCTGCGAGGCTTTGGACCTGCCGATGTCCGAGGTGCTCCGCGAGGTCAGCGACGAGATGATGCGGGTCGAGGCGGCCGCGGTAGGTGCGCTCACCCAGTTGCGCCCGCGTGAGGAAGCGCGGCCGCGTGACGTCGTCCAGGTCGGCTGACCTGGATACCCAACAGGCAGACTCAAGCAAGGCTGATGCCCGTGACCGGTTGCGGTCACGGGCATCAGTGCATCTGCATGGCGGCCCACGCCGAGTGGAATCCGCTGCGGGGGCACGAACGAGAGCGCGGCGGTCAGTTGCGCAGCCGCAGCCCCCGCGGTGACAGATAGAAGCCGGCTGCGCTCAGCGCCTCACCCAGCGGGGTGGAGGTGACCTGCTCGCCATCGGCTCGCTCGACCCGTAGCGACCCGAGAGCGCCCTCGCGCACGGCCAGGGCGAGCGCATCGGCCGAGGCGCGCAGCCGGGTGGGATCGTCGGTCCACGACAGCAGGGTTCGACCGCCGCGCTCGACGTAGAGCGTCAGTTCGCCGTCGACGAGGACGACCAGGGCGCCGGCCTTGCGGCCGGGCCGGTGCCCGGACCCGTCACGCTCCGGCCACGGCAGGGCGGCGCCGAACGGGTTGGCGGGATCGGTGGCGGCGAGGACGAGCGCGCCGTCGCTGTCCGCGGAGCCGGCCGGGCGCGCGAACGATCGCAACCGGTCGACCGAACCGGGGGTGCCGAACTGGGCGGCCCCCAACCCGGCGACGAAGTAGCCGCGGCGGGCGCGCCCGGTGTCCTCGAACGCCGAGAGGACGCGGTAAGCAGCGGCGAACCCGCCAGGCAGCCGCTCGGCGGTCACGGCACCTCGGGTGACCACGCCGTGGCGCTCGAGCAGCGCTTCGGCCGCGGCATGCGCCCGCCGGGTCACGTCCGGCTCGCGGTCGGGCAGCAGCGACCAGCGCCCTGCCACGGTGGGCGGCCCGGACCGAGCGGGCATCGCCGCGCGGGTCCGGGCGTAGCGCGAGCGTGGCCGGGTTGGGCGAGACCGGTGCGTGCTTCGAGTGCCGGCCAGCAGCGAACGCAGGGGCGCCACGGTGTCGTTCGTGACGTAGCCGGACCAGACGAGGTCCCACAGCGCGGCGGCGATCGTGGCATCGTCGGGCACGCTGTCGCCGGTGGAGCTCGCGGAGATCGTCGCGGTGACGGCGTCAGCGAGTTGGCGGAAGAAGAAGGCGCCGCCTCCGGCCAGGGCGTCGAGCACGGCACGTTGCACGGCGTCGTCTGGTTCGCCGTCGAGGTCGGGAAGAGTCAGCGGGGCGGTGTCGGCCAGGTGCAGCGACACCCAGCCGTCATTGCCGGGCAGGTGACCGTGCCCGGCCCAGACGATCTCGCCGGCGACGCTCAGTTCGTCGAGCCAGGCCGGGGAGTACGAAGCCACCCGTGCGGGCAGCACGAGACTCTCCAGCGCGCTGGCCGGCACGGCGGCGCCGGCGAGCTGCTCGACGACGCGCAGGACACCGTCGGGGCCACGCAGCGAGCTGCCCACCGACTGCCATGCCGGCAGGAAGCGGCCCAGGGTGGCCGGATCGACCGGCTCGGCTTCTTGCCGCAGCGCAGCCAGCGACCTGCGGCGCAAGAGGCGCAGGACGCCGGAGTCGCACCAGTCGGTGCCGACCCGCCCGGGACGAAGCTCGCCTTCGACGACCCGGCCTTCGCCGGCCAACCGCCGCAGCGTCGACGTGACGACGGCGACACCCAGGCCGAAGCGGGCGGCGACGTCGTCGGCACGGAATGGGCCATGAGTCCGGGCATAGCGGGCGATGACGTCGCCCAGGGGATCGGGTACCGGCGCGGCGAAGGCCTCGTGCACGCCGCCGGGAACCGCGACCCCCAAAGCGTCGCGCAGCCGCCCCGCGTCTTCGACGCCCGCCCAGACCTCACGCCCGGCGATACGCACGAGCATGACGCGCCGCAGCCGCGCCAGCTCCTCCAGGTGAACTGCGGCATCTTCACCGTCGGCGCACCGAGCAGCGACCTCGTCGGTCGTCAGCGGGCCCAGCAAGCGCAGGAGGTCGGCCACGGCCTCGACACCGCTGGCCCGCCGGTCCGGAGCCAGTCGCTGGAGCTCGGCTTCGGTCTGCTCGACCACCTCGGGATCGAGCAGCTCGCGTAGTTCGGTACGGCCGAGCAACTCGGCGAGCAGGGTCGCGTCGAGGGTGAGCGCCTGTGCACGGCGCTCGGCCAGCGGGGAGTCGCCCTCGTACATGAACGAGGCGACGTAGCCGAACAGCAGCGACCGGGCGAACGGCGAGGGCTGCGGGGTCTCGACCTCGACGACCTTGACGGTGCGCTCGGCGATGGCGCGCATGAGCCGGCGCAGGCCGTCGACGTCGTAGACGTCCTGCAGGCACTCGCGCATCGTCTCGAGGAGGATCGGGAAGGAGCCGTACTTGGCGGCCACCTCCAGCAGTTGCGCCGAGCGCTGGCGTTGTTGCCACAGTGGCGAGCGTTTGCCGGGGGTGCGGCGCGGCAACAGCAGCGCCCGCGCGGCGCATTCACGGAACCGGGACGCGAACAGCGCGGAGTTGCCGACCTCGGCGGTGACGAGATCGTCCAGCTCGTCCGGGTCGAGCACCACGAGCCCGGCGTCAGGTGCGGCCGTGGAGCCGGTGGCGTCGAGGGACTCCGGGGTGTCGAGCGTGTCCGGGATACGCAACACGATGCCGTCGTCGGCGTGCGCGGCCTGGACGTCGACGCCGTAGAGCTCGCGTAGCCGTGCGCCGAGCGCCAGCGCCCACGGGGCGTGGACCTGAGCGCCGTACGGCGAATGGATGACCAGGCGCCAGTCGCCGAGTTCGTCACGGAACCGCTCGACGAGCACCGTGCGGTCGTCCGGGACGTGACCGGTGGCTGCCCGTTGGTCGCGGACGTAGGCGAGCAGGTTGTCCACGGCCCAGTCGTCCAGCCCGGCGGCCGCGGCCCGCCTGCGGGCGTCGTCGTCGGGCAGCCCGCAGATCTCTCGGACGAAGGCGCCGACGGCCGCGCCCAGCTCGGCCGGGCGGCCCAGACTGTCGCCGTGCCAGAACGGCAGCTTGCCCGGCCGTCCAGGAGCGGGAGAGACGAGCACGCGATCGTGGGTGATGTCTTCGATGCGCCAGCTCGTGGCGCCGAGCGCGAAGACGTCGCCGACCCGGGACTCGTAGACCATCTCTTCGTCGAGCTCGCCGACGCGCGCGCCACCCTTGCGCGGGTCCGAGCCGACCAGGAACACGCCGAACAGGCCGCGGTCGGGGATGGTGCCGCCGCTGGTGACGGCCAGGCGCTGGCTGCCGGGCCGGCCTTTGAGGACCCCGGCGGTGCGATCCCACACGACCCGCGGGCGCAGCTCAGCGAACTCGTCGGACGGATACCGGCCGGCGAGCATGTCGAGCACGGTGTCGAACGAGGACTGCGGCAGCCGGGCGAACGGATGCGCCCGCCGGACCAGGGCGAGCAACTCGTCCACTGGCCAGTCGTCCATCGCCACGGCCGCCACGACCTGCTGGGCGAGGACGTCCAGTGGGTTGTTCGGGACGGCGAGTTCTTCGATGCTGCCGGCGCGCATGCGCTCGGCGACCACTGCCGTCTGGACCAGGTCGCCGCGGTACTTGGGGAACAGCACCCCACGCGAGACCGCGCCGACCTGGTGGCCAGCCCGCCCGACCCGTTGCAGGCCGCTGGCCACCGACGGCGGCGCCTCGACTTGGACGACGAGATCGACCGCGCCCATGTCGATGCCGAGCTCGAGACTGCTGGTGGCCACCACCGCCGGCAGTCGCCCGGACTTGAGGTCGTCTTCGATGAGAGCGCGTTGCTCCTTGCTGACCGAGCCGTGGTGGGCCCGGGCCACGACCGGGTCGGCGCCGTCGCTGCTGCCCGCCTGGGCCATCATCTGCGCGGGCGGGCCAGGGGTGTCGCTGCTGAGTTCGGGCTCGGCCGACCGGGCGGACTCGGCGGCGATCTCGTTGAGCCGGGCCGTGAGCCGTTCGGCCAGCCGCCGCGAGTTGGCGAAGACGATGGTCGAGGTGTGCTGCTCGACGAGGTCGACCACGCGGCGTTCCACGTGTGGCCAGATGGACGAGCGAGCGCCGTCGGCCTCGGCGTCTCCGAGCCGGCCGGTGTCCTCGCCCGGCGGCGCGGGAGCGGCGTCGAGCTCGTCGAGATCGGGAACGGGCACGACGACGCGCAGGTCCCAGCTCTTGGTGCTTTCCGGCGCGACGACCTCGACCGGACGCGGGCCGCCGAGGAAGCGCGCGACCTCGTCCACCGGCCGTACGGTCGCCGAGAGACCGATGCGTTGGGCGGGCCGGCTCAACAGGGCGTCGAGCCGCTCGAGTGACAGGGCGAGATGAGCGCCGCGCTTGCTGCCGGCCACGGCATGGACCTCGTCGACGATGACCGTGTGGATGTGCCGCAGCGACTCCCGCGCCTGCGACGTGAGCAGCAGGAACAACGACTCCGGCGTGGTGATGAGCACGTCGGGTGGCCGGCGGGCGAACTGGCGTCGCTGCTCCGGCGGCGTGTCACCGGAGCGGATGCCGACGGTGATGTCAGGCGCCGCCAGCCCCAGCCGCTGGGCGGCCTGGCTGATACCGGCCAGCGGCGCGCGCAGGTTGCGCTCGACGTCGACGGTGAGCGCCTTGAGCGGCGAGACGTAGAGCACTCGGCAGCGGTGCGTGGGGTCGTCGGGCGGGGGAGCGGCGGCCAGTTGGTCCAACGCCCACAGGAACGCCGCGAGCGTCTTGCCCGAGCCGGTCGGAGCCACGACCAGGGCGTTGCGCTCGGCCGCGATGGCTTGCCACGCGCCTTGCTGGGCCGCGGTGGGCGCCGCGAACGAGTCGGCGAACCACGCCCTGGTGGCGGGGCCGAAGAGTTCGAGGACGTCACCCATGCTTCCATCTTCCACCCGGCCACCGACAACGTCGCAGCGTCGCCTTGGTCGTACCGGCATTGCGCGGTTTGTGGGTGTTGACTGCGGCTGCCGAGACTTCGCTCGGTGCGAGCACTCCCGACGAGGGTGTCGGTGTGGATACTGGACAGGTGCGATTGACCGATTTCTGGCAGCGGATGGAGCATCACCTCGGTCCGGCCTACGCCGACTCGTGGGCGCGCGACTACGTCATCGACGCCCTGGGCGAGCGCACGGTGCACCAGGCGCTCGAGGCCGGCGAGGACACCAAGGTCGTCTGGCTGGCGGTGTGTGACGCGCTGCGCCTGGCTCCCAGCGAACGCTGAGAGCCCGGCGAGCACCGAAGGCTGCATCGGGCGCGTGATCCGGCCCGAAACTCAGATGCCGACTGTCGGTCCCGACGGGTAGCGTCGAACGACGTGACGAACGGACCTGACGATCCGCCCATGATCAGCGCGCACAAGCTCACCAAACGCTTCGGCGAGTTCACCGCGGTCGACGGCATCGACATCGAGGTGCGCCGCGGCGAGGCGTTCGGCTTCCTCGGGCCCAACGGCGCCGGCAAGTCGTCGACCATGCGCATGATCGGCTGTGTCTCCCCGCCGTCCGGCGGCAGCCTGCGCATCCTCGGGCTGGATCCGGCCACCGACGGTCCGGCCATCCGGGCCAGGCTGGGGGTGGTGCCGCAGCGCGACGCTCTGGACGAGGAGCTGACGGTGCGCGAGAACATCATCGTCTACGGCCGCTACTTCGGGCTGCCGCGCTCGGTGGTTCGCGACCGAGCGGACGAGTTGCTCGAGTTCGCCCAGCTCACCGAGCGCGCCGAAAGCCTCGTCGAGCCGTTGTCCGGTGGCATGAAGCGGCGGCTGACCATCGCGCGCTCGCTGATCAACCAGCCCGAACTGCTCCTGCTGGACGAGCCGACCACGGGGCTGGACCCGCAAGCGCGCCACATCCTCTGGGATCGCCTGTTCCGCCTCAAACGTGGCGGTACGACCCTCGTGATCACCACGCACTACATGGACGAGGCCGAGCAACTGTGCGACCGCCTGGTGGTCATGGACGGCGGGCGCATCGTCGCCTCGGGCTCGCCGCGCGAGCTCATCGCCTTGCACTCCACCCGCGAGGTGCTGGAGCTGCGCTTCGCTGCCGATGACCACGCGCCGTACCAGCCGAAACTCGCCGATCTCGCCGAGCGCATCGAAGTGCTGCCCGATCGTCTCCTGCTCTATACCGACGACGGCGATGCCGCTGCGGCGGCGGTACACGAGCGCGGCCTGGAACCGTTGTCGGTGCTGGCCCGCCGCTCCACGCTGGAGGACGTCTTCCTCCACCTCACCGGCCGCTCGCTGATCGACTGATGGCCACTGAAACGAACACCAGGCCCGGCGGCGACAGCGTCCACCACCGCGAGGGACGCATGGCCGGGCGAGCCTTCGCCTATTGGCTGACCAGCTACCGCAGGGTCTGGCGGGGCACGATCGTCAACGGCTTCCTCCATCCGCTGTTTTTCCTGGTCGCCATGGGCTTCGGCCTCGGCGAGCTGGTCGATTCCGGCGCGGGCGGCGGCATCGACGGCGCGTCGTACGTCAACTTCATCGCCCCGGGCCTGCTCGCCGCGCAAGCCATGCAGACCGCCGTGGGGGAGTCGACCTATCCCGTCATGGGTGCGTTGAAGTGGCATCGGCACTACTACGCGATGCTGGCCACGCCCCTCGGCATCCGCGATGTCGTGTACGGCCACGTGCTCTTCGTCGTGCTGCGCGTAGCGATCACCAGTACTGTGTTCGCGATGGTGGCGGCTATGGTGGGCGCCATCACCTCGCCGTGGCTGATCGTGGCCGTACCGGTGGCCGTGCTCGTGGGGCTGGCCTTCACGACGCCGGTCTTCGCCTTCGCCGCGCGACAGGACAACGACGGCGGCTTCAACGTGCTGTTCCGGTTCGTCATCATGCCGATGTTCCTGTTCTCCGGCACCTTCTTCCCGGTGAGCCAGCTGCCCGGCGTGCTCGAGGTGGTGGCGTGGCTGACCCCGCTGTGGCACGGCGTCGATCTGTGCCGCGCCCTGGTGCTGGAGACGGCCACCCCGCTGGATTCACTGGGGCACGTGGCTTACCTGCTGGTGTGGGCGATCGGCGGCCTGTGGTGGACGGTCACCAACTTCCGGAAGAGGTTGCTCACGTGAGCGCGCCCACGAAGACCCGGCCTGGTGCGCTGGTCCACACGCTGGCGAGGGCGCTGCCGGTCCCGGCCGGCGCGGGCATGGCCCGTGCGCTCGTCGAACGGAACGTGCGTGCGTTCCGGCACGGCTGGGTCACGCTGGTCAGCGGGTTCTTCGAGCCGATGTTCTATCTGTTCTCTCTCGGCGTCGGCCTGGGTGCGTTGATCGGCGACGTCGACACCGGCGGTGGACGGATGATCGACTATGCGGTCTACGTGGCGCCGGGCATGATGGCCGCGGCGGCGATGAACGGTGCGGTCTTCGACTCCACGTTCAACGTCTTCTTCAAGTTGAAGTACGCCAAGCTCTACGACTCGGTGCTGGCCACGCCGCTGGGCCCGCGCGATGTCGCGGTCGGCGAGATCAGCTGGGCCTTGCTGCGCGGCCTGCTCTACTCCACAGCCTTCCTGGTGGTCGCCACGGTCAGCGGGGTGGTGACGTCGTGGTGGGCGGTTCTCGCCCTGCCGGCCACGACGCTGATCGGGCTGGCCTTCGCCGCGGTCGGCATGACGGCCACGACGTTCATGCGCACCTGGCAGGACTTCGACTACGTGCAACTGGCGATCGTGCCGATGTTCCTGTTCTCCGCCACGTTCTACCCGTTGTCGACCTATCCGGACGCGCTCCAGTGGGTCGTGCAGGCCACGCCGCTCTACCACGGTGTGGCGCTGGTACGTGATCTGATGCTCGGTGACGTCGGCGCCGGACTCCTGGTGCACGCCGCCTACCTCGCGATCATGGGCGCGATCGGGGTGGTGCTGGCGGCACGGCGCATCGAGAGCCTGTTGCTGAAGTAGCTGCGGGGCGTGCGACGGTCACGGCGGCTGGTCGGCGTGTCGTTCGTGATCGAACACTCGTTCGGTATAAGGTGCCATCATGACCCGGTCGCCGAGGTTATCCACAGCTTGCAGAGAGGCCCTCGAAGCTGTCGGTGGCACCGCGTAACGTCACGGGTGATGAACAAACGATCACAGGGTCGCACGCCGGCCCGTCGACCCCAGGTGGTTCCCATGGCAGTTTCCGCAGACCGTGAGAAGGCGCTCGATACTGCGCTCGCTCAGATCGAGCGCGCGTTCGGTAAAGGCTCGGTGATGCGTCTGGGTGAGGAGGCGCGCGCGCCGGTCGAGGTGATTCCCACCGGGGCGATCGCGCTCGATGTCGCCCTCGGCATCGGCGGACTTCCGCGCGGGCGGGTCATCGAGGTGTATGGCCCTGAGAGCAGCGGTAAGACGACGGTGGCGCTGCATGCGGTGGCCAACGCGCAACGTGCCGGAGGGGTGGCCGGTTTCATCGACGCCGAGCACGCGCTCGACCCCGACTACGCCAAGGCGCTGGGGGTCGACACCGACTCCTTGCTGGTCTCCCAGCCCGATACCGGTGAGCAGGCACTCGAGATCGCCGATACGTTGATCCGGTCCGGGGCGCTGGACATCATCGTCATCGACTCCGTCGCCGCGCTGGTGCCGCGAGCTGAGATCGAGGGCGAGATGGGTGACAGCCATGTCGGTCTGCAGGCACGGCTCATGAGCCAGGCGCTGCGCAAGATCGCCGGTGCGCTGAGTCAGTCCAAGACGACGGCGATCTTCATCAACCAGCTGCGTGAGAAGGTCGGCGTGTTCTTCGGCAGCCCCGAGACGACGAGCGGTGGAAAGGCGCTGAAGTTCTACGCTTCGGTCCGCCTCGACGTCCGGCGCATCGAGACGCTCAAGGACGGCACCGAAGCCGTAGGCAACCGCACCCGGGTCAAGGTCGTGAAGAACAAGGTGGCCCCCCCGTTCAAGCAGGCCGAGTTCGACATCGTCTACGGCGAGGGCATCAGCCGCGAGGGCAGCCTGATCGATCTCGGGGTGGAACAGAGCATCGTGCGCAAGTCCGGCGCCTGGTACACCTACGAGGGCGACCAGCTCGGCCAGGGCAAGGAGAACGCCCGGAAGTTCCTCAAGGACAACCCCGACCTCGCAGACGAGATCGAGAAGAAGATCAAGGAGAAGCTGGGGGTTGGCCCCAAGGCCGACGCGTCCGGCGAGGCACCGGCGGCAGAGGTGCCGGTCGACTTCTGACCGGTACGGTCACGATGTTCGGCTCTGGCCACGCCGTAGGCACAAGACCAGGGGAGGGCGAAGTCCGCCATGGGCAGCAGGGCCGGGCGCACGTCGAAATCCGCTGAGGGTTCGGCTCCGTCGCCATCGGGTGAACCGGAGCCCGACCCTGAGTCGGTAGCGCGCTCCATCGTGCTGCAACGACTCTCGCTAGCCCCGCAGACACGGGCACAGCTCGATGTCGCGATGACGAAGAAGGGCGTACCCGACGACGTCCGCGGCGCCATCCTCGACCGGTTCTCCGATGTCGGCCTGATCGACGATGCAGCCTTCGCCCAGGCTTGGGTCGACTCGCGGCACAACGGCCGTGGGCTGGCCAAGCGTGCCTTAGGGCACGAGCTCCGGCAGCGAGGCGTCGACCCGAAGGTGGCCGACGAGGCCGTCGAGGCGCTGGAGCCGGAGCAGGAGGAAGCCATGGCGCGTGCGCTCGTGGCCCGGCGGTTGCCCAGTACCCGCAGGCTCGATCCGGCAGCACGGACTCGGCGACTGGCCGGGATGCTGGCGCGCAAGGGTTACCCGGCCGGCCTGTCCTATCGAGTCGTGCGTGAAGCGTTGGAGGCTGAGGGGGTGGACGAAAGCGACCTACCAGCCGAACACATCGACGAATGACCACCAGCTGAACAACGGGTGGTGAAGCGCAGCGGTGGCGCGATGTGGGCGCCGCCGTGTCACCTTGACCCCTCGTACACCCTTACGTAATCTCAACATAAAAGGTGGAGAACAACTCCGCGACCGCGGATCGGACATAGACACCATGGCAACACCCAACACCGAAACGTCACCGAGGCCGGCTTTCCGCTGGCCTCAGTGGTATGCAGCGAGTTCACAGCCTTGCGGACGTGGCGCGTTGGCATCACACGGTCGATCCAGACTCGATTTCAGTGATTCGGTGAACGAAGCTCACTTCCTGGGCAAGTGAGTGCGGTCGCAGTGCGGTTCCCACCGTTGAATAAGTCTGTTCGCAGACAGCTACACGTGAGGGAGCCGGTCGATGGACACCGGAACGGCAATTCTGATCGTCGGGTCGTTGATCGTCGTGCTGCTTGTCGTGGCGCTGGTCAGCATGTTCGCGAAGTTGCGCGGTGTCGAGGCGCGACGCGCGGAGTCATCGGATGCGCTGGCGAAGGTGGAAGCCGACTCCATCAAGTTGCGCGCCGCGGCGCAAACCGACGCTGACGAGGCGCGTGCGCAAGCTCGCCGTGAGGTCGACGAACTCAAGGCCAAGGCCCTGGCCGAGATCGAAGAGATGCGGGCCAAAGCGACGTCCGACGCTGAGCAGGCGCGGAAGCGTTCCGATCAACTCGGGGCCGACCTGCGCGATCAACGCGCCGACCTCGAACGGCGCGAGCAGCGAGTCGTCGAGCGCGAAGAGCGTGTCGACGCCGACGCGCGCAGTCTCGAGGAACGCGAGCAGGAGCTCGAGGTGCAGTTCGCCGCGCTCGAAGCCCGCAAAGTCGAGTTGGACAACCTCGAGGCCGAACGCCGCGAGATCCTCGAACGCGCGGCTCAGCTCACCGCCGATCAGGCGAAGGCCGAACTGATCGCCTCAGTCGAAGAGCAGGCCAAGCGGGAGGCGACCCTGCTGGTCCGCGACATCGAGCGGGAGGCGCAAGAGAACGGCCAGGCCCGGGCCCGCGAGATCATCACGTTGGCGATCCAGCGGCTGGCCTCCGAGCAGACCGCTGAATCGGTCGTTTCGGTGCTGCACCTGCCCGGCGATGAGATGAAGGGCCGCATCATCGGCCGCGAGGGACGCAACATCCGCGCGTTCGAACAGGTCACCGGCGTGAACTTGATCATCGACGACACCCCAGAAGCGGTGTTGTTGTCCTGCTTCGATCCGGTCCGGCGCGAGGTGGCCCGACTCACGCTCGAGGAACTCGTGCTCGACGGGCGGATCCATCCGCACCGGATCGAGGAGCAGTACGAGAAGAGCAAGGCCGAGGTCGAGGCGCTGTGCGTGCGTGCGGGGGAGGACGCCCTGGTAGAGGTCGGCATCTCCGAGATGCACCCCGACCTGGTCGCCCTGCTGGGAAGGCTGCGCTATCGCACGTCGTACGGGCAGAACGTGCTCAAGCACCTCATCGAGTCCGCGCACCTGGCCGGCATGATGGCCGGCGAACTCGGCATGGACATCAAGCTCGCCAAGCGGTGCGCGTTGTTGCACGACATCGGCAAGGCGCTCACGCACGAGGTCGACGGCAGCCACGCCTTGATCGGCGCCGAGATCGCGCGGCGCTACGGCGAGAACGACGACGTGATCCATGCCATCGAGGCCCACCACAACGAGGTCGAGTTGCGCACCGTCGAGGCGGTGCTGACCCAGGCGGCCGACGCCATCTCCGGCGGGCGCCCGGGCGCGCGGCGCGAATCGCTCGAGGCCTACGTGAAGCGGCTGGAGCGGCTCGAAGAGATCTCCATGAGCTACGAAGGCGTGGAGAAGGTGTTCGCCATGCAGGCCGGCCGCGAGATCCGGGTCATGGTGCTGCCCGACGTCGTCGACGACATCCAGGCGCAGGTGCTGGCTCGAGACATCGCCAAGAAGGTCGAAGAGGAGCTGACCTACCCCGGCCAGATCCGCATCACCGTCGTCCGCGAGTCTCGTTCCACCGAGTTCGCCCGCTGATCCTGCCGCCACCGCAACCCGTTCAGCCCTAGACGGCGGCGGGTGAAAAATCGTATTTTACGAACGCTCCTTGAACTGTTCGGCGGGACCAGGCTCAGGAGGTTCGACCATGGCGGACCAGCTCACGCTCGGGCGTCGCGGATTGCTGGCTGGCGCTGGCGGGGCCGTGGGGCTGTACAGCCTGGGGCAACGACGAGCCCGCCCGGTGGCGGCAGCACCGCAGCGCCTGCCCCGCGACGATCCCTTCACCCTGGGCGTGGCCTCAGGGGATCCGAGTCCTGATGGTGTGGTGCTCTGGACCCGGCTGGCCCCGGAGCCGCTCGCCGAGGACGGGCACGGCGGGATGCCGCCGCAGCCGGTCGCCGTGCGATACGAAGTGGCAACCGACGAGCACTTCCGAGCGATCGTGCGCCGCGGAACGGCGCCGGCGCGCGCGGAGTTCGCGCACGCCGTGCACGTCGAGCTCGACGGACTACTGCCACATCGGTGGTACTGGTATCGGTTTCGGCTAGGTGCCCACGTCAGTCCCACCGGCCGGACCAGGACGCTGCCCGAGCCGGGGGCGCAGCCGGCGGCGCTGCCGTTCGCTTTCGTCTCCTGCCAGGACTGGCAGACCGGGTACTACACCGCCTACCGGCACTTGGCCGCCGAAGACCTGGACCTCGTGGTCCACCTCGGTGACTACATCTACGAGTACGCCTCGTACGGACCGGACTATCCCCGGCCGCAGCCGGGCACCGAACCGGGCGACGACTCCATCCGCACGTTGGCCGAGTACCGCAACCGGTACGCGCTGTACCGCACCGACGCCGATCTGCAGGCTGCGCATCGAGCCTTCGCCTGGGTCACGACGCTCGACGATCATGAGGTCCAGGACAGCTGGGCGGACGAGACCAATCTCCAGGTTCCGCCGTCGGCCTTTCGCGACCAGCGAGCGGCGGCATTGCGCGCCTACTACGAGCACATGCCGTTGCGGCGACGGGCCCTGCCGCAGGGCCCGGACATGCGGCTGTACAGGCGCGTCGCCTACGGCGATCTCGCGACGTTCAACGTCCTCGACACGCGTCAGTTCCGAGCGGCGCCGGCCTGTGGCGGTGGACGGCTCAGCGACTGCGACGAGCGCTGGGACCCGGCGCGCAGCCTGCCCGGCGCCGAACAGGAGCGCTGGTTACATGCGGGCCTCGCCGATGCCGAGACCCGATGGAACGTCCTGGCCCAGCAGGTTTTCTTCTCGCAATGGGCCATGGACGGCGATCCGGAGCTGTTCAGCATGGACGCCTGGGACGGATACGCGTCTTCTCGCGAGCGGGTGCTGCGTACCGTCACCGAGGCGCCGGTGCCCAACTTCATCGTGCTCACCGGCGACATCCACCTGAACATCGCGGCCGACATCAAGGCCGACTTCACCGATCCGGACTCCGCGACCCTTGGTTCGGAGTTCGCCGGAACCTCGGTGAGCTCGGCCGGTGACGGCACGGACCTGCCCTGGTGGGCTCCGACCGACTTGCAGACCAATCCGCACTTCGCGTTCATCAACGGACAACGCGGCTACGTGCGATGTCACGTCACTCGTGGGCGGTGGCGCTCGGACTACCGGGTCGCCCCGTATGTGTCGACGCCCGGCGCGCCGGTATCGACCCGCCGGAGTTTCGTGGTCGAAGCGGGCCACCCCGGGCTGCAGGAGGTATGAGCGTGCACGCATCGATCACCGCGGCGGGCCAGGCCGGTCCCCGGCTCCCACCGGTGCGCAACCTGCGCGCCACGACGACGCAGGCGCCGGTGTCGCAGACGGTCGTGCTGGAGTGGGAGGCCCCGGAGCCCGGCCTGGCCATGGATCACTACGTCGTCTACGGGGCTGCGCTGTCCGACTTCTCGCCGTCGCAGGCCACGCTGAAGGTCCGGGTGCCGTGGACCACCCACCTGCACAGTGGCCTGCCAGCCGACGGCCGGACCTGGCACTACCGGGTGGTGGGCGTGGACGCAGCCGGCCGGGTGAGCCGGTTCCGCGGCAGTACGCAGGTGTCGGTGACGACGGCGTCGCGAGGCCTGCCACGGATTCCGGCCGGGAACCTGGTCGCCACGGCCACGAGCGCGCAGCAGCCCGACTATGCGGCCGAGTTCGTGCTCGACGGTGATCCGGCGACGTTCTGGCACTCCCAGTACGACCCGCGTGTTCCGATGCCGCACGCGCTCACCGTGGACATGGGTGAGGTGCGGCCCGTCACCGCGCTGACCTACCTGCCGCGCCAGGACGGCGAGCACGGCGGCACCGTGACGGCGTACGCCGTTGCGCTCAGCACCGACGGATCGACCTTCACCCCCGCCACGACGGGCCACTGGTGGGCCCTGGACACCGAGGGCACGTTCGCGACCTGGCCAGCGACGCGGGCCCGCTACGTCCGGCTGGAGGTCCTGGCCGGCTATCGCGGGCACGCCTCGGCGGCCGAGATCGGGTTGTTCGAACCACCGGCCTGATCATCCGGCCGCCGGGGCTGCGGCGTCGGTGGCTCCCCGTCTCACGACCGCGCGGCCTTCACGACGCTGCCGTGATTCGATCCAGGTGGCGAGCTTGCTCAGCGAGTAGTTGATGACGATGAACACCGCGGCCAGGACGAAGCCGGTGGCCAGCGGGTTGTTGTAGAGCGGGGAGATGTAGATCTGCTCGCCCGTGCGCACGATGCCCGAAGCGCCGATGACATAGCCGAGTGCGGTGTCCTTGAGTGCGACGACGCATTGACTGATGATCGCCGGCAGCATCGACGCCACCGCCTGCGGGGCGAGGATCAGGCGCATGACCTGCGACTTGCGCAAGCCGATGGCGTAACCGGCCTCGGTCTGCCCCTTCGGCACCGCGATGATCCCGGCCCGGAAGATCTCGGCCAGAACCGCGCCGTTGTACAGCATCAGACCCAGCACCAGCGAGTAGAACGTGCCGAAGGTCGATCCGAAGCCGAGGAAGATGAAGAAGATCAGCAACAACAGGGGCACGGCGCGGAAGAACTCGATGACGATGATGCTGGGCCACCGCAGCAGCGCGTGGTCGGAGAGCCGTCCGGAGGCCAGGATCGCGCCGAACACGACCGCCAGCACGATGGCGAATGCTGCAGCGCGCAGGGTGTCGAGCAGGCCGTTCCACAGCGCCTTGATGATGGTCGGCTGGGTGAAAGCCTCCCACTGGTCCGGTGTGATCTGCTCCTCGGACCACAGCTTCCAGAGCACCCACCCGAGAACCGCAGCCAGCACCAGCGTGCCGATGACCGTGCCGATCAGGTGACGGCGTCGGGCCGTGGGGCCTGGGGTGTCGTACAGGACCGAGCTCATCGGGACACCCCCACGCGCCGCTCGAACAACGCGGCGGCACCGGAGATGACCGCCACGATCAGGATGTAACAGGCCGCGATGCTGAAGAAGTTCCAGTACAGCGAGCCTGGGAAGTCTTCGATCAGGTCACTGAGTTGGTAGGTCAGGTCCAGGATGCCGAAAGCCGAGGCGACCGAGGTGTTCTTGGTCAGCGCGATGTACACGCTGGCCAGCGGCGGGATCACGTTGCGGAAGGCCTGCGGGAGCACCACCAGGCGCAGCGTCTGTCCGAACGTCAGCCCGATGGCTCGCGCCGCCTCGGCTTGCCCGGCCTGGACGGTGTTGATGCCCGAGCGCAGCACCTCGCAGACGAAGGCCGCGGTGTACAGCGACAACGCGGTGACGGCGCGCCAGAAGAAGCTACCGGTCAGCAGGCCCAACTCGGGCAGGCCCACGACGGCGATGAGGAACAGCACCACGAGCGGCGTATTCCGGAAGATGTTGACGTAGCTGACGCCGACGGCGCGCAGCGGCGCGATCGGCGAGACACGCATCGCGGCCAGCAGCGTGCCCAGTACTGTCGCGATGAGCATCGACCAGCCGAGCAGTTGCAGCGTGACGATGAACCCATCGGACAGGCGCGAGATCAACTCGGACCGGTACACAGCGGTGAAACTCCTCCCTGAACGTGGCGACCCCGCCGGCGCTCGCTACACGCCCGCGCCGGCGGGGATGACGCTCGGCCTACTGGCAGGCGTCCAGTTCCGGGGGATCCGGGGTCTCGACGCCCGACTCGCCCAGCGTCGCCTCGAAGGCCTCGGCCCACGAGCCGTCGTCGTAGGCCTCCTGCAGGGTGTCGTTGATGAATTCGCAGAACTCGGTGTCGCCGTGCTGGTAACCGATGCCGTAGCGCTCCTCGCTGAACGCCTCGCCGACGACTTCGAGTTCGTCGGGCGCCTGGGCCGCGTACCCCAGCAGGATGGCGCCGTCGGTGGTCATCGCGTCGACGGAGCCGTTCTGCAGTTGGGTCAGGCAGTCGGAGTAGGTGTCGAAAGGCACCGGCTCGGCGCCGTAGTCGTCGACCACGTTGGACAGCGACGTCGACCCGGTGACCGAGCAGGTCTTGACGTCGGCCAGCTGCTCGGGTCCGGTGATGGTGTCCTTGTCCTCCTCGCGGACGAGGATCTGTTGCCCGGTGACGTAATACGGCCCGGTCTGGCCGACGACCTGGCGCCGCTCGTCGGTGATGGAGTACGAGGCGATGACGATGTCGACGTTGCCCTGTTGCAGGAACGGCTCGCGGTTGTCCGAGACGGTCTCGGTCCAGGTGACGTCTTCAGGCGCGATACCCAGCGCTCCGGCGATGATCTTCCCGATCTCGATGTCGAACCCACTGGGCATGTCCTCACCCGGTGCGAGGTAGCCGATGCCGGGCTGATCGATCTTCACGCCGATCTCGATGGAGCCCGCCTCGGAAAGCTCGGCCATGGTGCTGCCCGCAGGGAAGTCGGGGTTCTCTTCGACCTCGACGCTCGGTTCCTCGTCGTCGCCTCCGCACGCCGCGAGAACGAGGGCACAGCCGGCCGCCACGGCGGCGAATGCCGCCCGTCGCGTGCGGCCCGCACTTCTGGTGGCCATGATGCAGGTCAACTCCTTCGTGAATGTGCGGTGTTTCAGTGCGTCAGGATCTTGCTCAGGAAATCTTGAGCCCGTTCGCTCTTGGCGTTGGTGAAGAAGTCCTCCGGAACGGCCTGCTCGACGATGCGCCCGGCATCCATGAACACCACGCGGTGAGCCGCGCGCCGGGCGAAGCCCATCTCGTGGGTGATGACGATCATCGTCATGCCGTCCTTGGCCAGGCTGGTCATGACATCGAGGACCTCGTTGATCATTTCGGGGTCGAGCGCCGAGGTGGGCTCGTCGAACAGCATGACCTTCGGGCGCATCGCCAGTGCCCGGGCGATGGCGACGCGTTGCTGCTGGCCGCCGGACAACGCCGCGGGGTACTTGCGGGCCTGGTCGGCGACGCCGACGCGTTCGAGCAGCTCCATGGCCAACGACTCGGCCTCGGCCTTCTTCACGCCGCGAGCCCGGATGGGACCGAGCGTGACGTTGTCGAGCACGGTCTTGTGCGCGAACAGGTTGAACGCTTGGAAGACCATGCCGACGTCGGCCCGCAGCCGCGCCAGTGCTCGGCCCTCGGCGGGAAGCGGCTGGCCGTCCAGGGTGATGGTGCCGGAGTCGATGGGCTCGAGTCGGTTGATGGTGCGGCACAGTGTCGACTTGCCCGACCCCGACGGCCCGATGACGACGACGACCTCGCCGCGCTGGACGGACAGGTTGATGTCCTGCAGGACATGCAGGGAGCCGAAGGACTTGTTGACGTTCTGCATCTGGACCAGCGGCTCGCCCACGGCGGCCTGCATGCCGGTGGACAAGACGTCGGGCTCGTTGCTCGCGGCCATGCAGGAAACCTATCCGCGGGCTGTGCCCACATGGGACAGGATCGGGTTACGAAGTGGACACGACTGCAGCTCAACGGTGCCAACGCGGCCGTGACCGCCCGGTGCGCCGCCGGTCATGTCCGTGCGCGGACAGCGGCTGTGGCCATGCGCGGCGCATGTCGGTGTGTCGTCGTACCCTGGACGGGTCATGAATGAGCGCACGTACCAGGTTCGCACCTACGGGTGCCAGATGAACGTCCACGACTCCGAGCGGCTGGCCGGGTTGCTCGAAGACGCCGGCTATCAGCAGGCCAGTGCCGACAGCACGGCCGACGTCGTCGTGCTCAACACGTGCGCGGTGCGCGAGAACGCCGACAACAAGCTCTACGGCAATCTCGGCCACCTGGCCTCGGTCAAGGCCAAGACGCCGGGCATGCAGATCGCCGTCGGCGGATGCTTGGCGCAGAAGGACCGCAGCGAGATCGTCCGGCGGGCGCCGTGGGTCGACGTCGTGTTCGGCACGCACAACGTCGCCTCGCTGCCGGTGCTGCTGGAGCGGGCCCGGGTCGAGCAGGAGGCCCAGGTCGAGATCGCCGAGGCACTCGAGGTCTTCCCGTCCAACCTGCCGTCCAAGCGCGAGAGCCCGTACGCCGCGTGGGTCGCGGTCAGTGTCGGGTGCAATAACACGTGCACGTTCTGCATCGTTCCGGCGCTGCGCGGGCGTGAGCGCGACCGCCGCCCCGGCGACGTGCTCGCCGAGGTCGAGGCGCTGGTGGCCGAGGGTGTCGTCGAGGTGACGTTGCTGGGGCAGAACGTCAACGCCTACGGCGTGGAGTTCGGTGACCGGTTCGCCTTCGGCAAGCTGCTGCGCGCGGTGGGCGCTGTGGACGGGCTCGAGCGGGTTCGGTTCACCAGCCCGCATCCGCGCGATTTCACCGACGACGTCATCGCCGCCATGGCCGAGACGCAGGCCGTGATGCCGCAGCTGCACATGCCGCTGCAGTCCGGTTCCGACCGCGTGCTGCGGGCGATGCGGCGCTCGTACCGCCAAGAGCGCTACCTGGGCATCGTCGAGAAGGTCCGTGCAGCCTTACCCGAGGCGGCCATCACCACCGACATCATCGTCGGTTTCCCCGGCGAGACCGAGGCTGATTTCGAGCAGACCCTGCACGTGGTGCGCGAAGCCCGGTTCGCCTCGGCCTTCACGTTCCAATACTCCAAGCGGCCCGGAACACCAGCGGCGGACATGGACGACCAGGTCCCTCCCGAGGTCGTCAAAGAGCGCTACCAGCGGTTGACCGCGTTGGTCGAAGACATCGCGTGGCAGGAGAACCAGCGTCTGGTCGGGCACGACGTCGAGGTCCTGGTCGCTGAGGGCGAGGGGCGCAAGGACGGGCAGACGCGCCGCTGGTCCGGGCGAGCGCGAGACAACCGGCTCGTGCACTTCGCCGTCCCCGACGACACCGCGGAAGCCCAGGTCCCGCGGCCCGGCGACATGGTCACCGTCGGCGTCACCTACGCCGCACCGCACCATCTGGTCGCCGATTCCGCCCGGCAGGGCGGCACGTTCGAGGTGCGCCGCACGCGGGCCGGTGACGCCTACGAGCGGTTGAGCGGTACGGCGCCGTCGACACCGGGGGTGCTGATCGGCATGCCGACGGTCGGGGTCCCGCCAGCGTCCGAAGGCAGCGGCGGAGCGGGCGTGTCGTGCGCCGTGAGCACCGAGGTGGCGCCGGTTCACCGGTGACGGCTGTGCGGATGGACCTTGGACGCGAACAGGTTCAGCCCCAGGCTGCGGGACAAGAAGGCGGTGGCTCGCTGCCCTCGGACGCTGTTGCCTGCGGTGTCCAGGCGGGGTGAGAACGTCGCGATGCCACCCTTGCCCGGTGCCGCGGCGACGATGCCCCCGCTGACGCCGGACTTGCCCGGCACACCGATCTCGAACAGCCACTCACCGGAGCGCTCGTAGAGGCCGTTGGTGGCCAACACCGCCAGGGTGTCGTTGCAGGCCGAGGCGGGTACCACCTGCTCGCCGGTCAGCGGGTTGACGCCGCCGTCGGCCAGCGTCGCGCCCATCACCGCGAGGTCGTGGGCGTTGACCAGGAGGGAACACTGCCTGGTGTACACGTCGACGACGGCCACCGGGTCGACGTCGAGCCGGTCGTAGCTCTCCAGCAACCGCGCGATCGCCAGATTGCGTTGATTGGTCGTGGCCTCCGACGCGTAGACCTCGCTGTCCAGACGCAGGTCGCGGCCGGCGAACCGGGACAGGCCCTGTTGCACGAAGGCCCACTTGGCCTCGGGTGTGTCGCCGGGCACCAGGGCGGTCGTCGCCATGGCCCCGGCGTTGACCATGGGATTCATCGGGTGCCCGTCGTTGAGTTCGATCGCCATGACCGAGTCGAACGCCTGCCCGGTGTTGTTCACGCCCACGCGGTCCATCACGACGTCGTGACCCACGGCCTCGCACACGAGGGCGTAGACGAACGCCTTGGATATCGACTGCAGCGAGAACGGGTGGTCGACGTCACCGGCGCCGTACGTGCGGCCGGTCACCTCGGCGACACAGATGCCGAACAGATCGGGATCGGCCTGGGACAGCGCCGGGATGCGGGTGGTGACAGCGCCGTCGTGCACGTCGAGGCTGTGCCGGTACGCCTGGTCGACGAACGCTTTGACGCGATCCCATTCCGGCAGGTCGCCGGTCGAGACGGTCTGGTCGACACTGCGCACGCCGAGTTCCACCGGAACACCCCCAGGGTCTGCGCCATCCGCGCTGTCCCAGCCTGCAGAACAGGTCTGAGCAGCGACAAGCGGTTCCCGGAGATTTCACCGCAGACGATCGCACGCACCTGCTCTCACCCGGGCCGGGCGATCAGCGACAGGATCCGCCAGTAGTCGCCGGTGGGGCTGGACAGGCGCAGGTCCACGGTCCGGCCCTCGGCCCCGCCGTCCAGCGTGAACTGCTGCCAGGCGTAGGTGCCGGTGGGCAGCGTCGGTCCGGCGTCGACGACCACCTCGCCGTCTGCTTCCACCACGAATCCCGACGTGGCATAACTCGGATCACCGCTGAGGACGCAGAACACGTGTGGTCCCGGTGGCATGGCGACCCGCAGCACGCCCGGACCGGTGTTGTCCAGCACGAAGTCTCGGCGCAAGGCGTCGGGCCCGCCGCGGTCACGCTGTTGCGGGGCGCCGCTGGTCCAGCCGAAGCCCCGGGCCGGATCCCACGCGTCCTCCGGCGCCAATCGCGCGTAGGACTCCAGGACCGGGCTGTTGGCCGACCCACCGTCCAGGGCGAGTGCGAGGTCGGCGCCGTGCGGAACGGCGTAGGTAGCCGCCTGTGGTGCCCCCGCCACCGCGACGCCGTCGGCCGTCACGACCGCGGTGAGCGTCGGCGCCGTCACCTCTCCGGCTTCGGGCCCGCCGGACGGCGGCGTCACCGCGATCTCGACCTGCTCCGACGACCCGGCCGGCACCGTCGTCGTGGCCGCACCGGCCGTCCACCCTTCGGGCACGTCGATCGTCACGTCGACGTCCACGGGTCCGGTGGCGCGGTGATTGGCCACGGTGACGATGGCGGTGTTCTCGTGGCCTGCGAACGCCGGCGCAGCGACCGTGAGCGCCGTGGCTTCGATCGCCGGGCGGACCGTCAGCTCCGCCGTCACCGGCAGCGTCATCGGTGCCCGTCCGCGATGGATGACCGTGGCCGCGCCGGTGAGTTGCAACTCCTGCGGTTCGGCCGCCGGCGGCGCGGTGAGCTGCCAGGTCCGGGTGAACGTCTCGCCTGGTCGCACGATGTCGCCGCCGGTGGAGTCGACCTCGTCGGCCTGCCACCCGTCGGGCACCTCGAGTGTGGCCGCGGGTTCGCGGACCGGGCGCCGTCCGTCGTTGGCCACCGTCGCGGTCACCAGCACCGACTCGCCGCCGACGATGTCACCGTCGTCGAGCGTGAGCCCGGCGCGCACCCGGTAAAGGCGGGACACCACGTCCGACAGCCCCGCGTACGACGTGTCCAGCGGGGTCAGCAGGTCGCCGGCTACGTCGCCGGCGAGATCGCCGCGGTCGCGGCGTTCGGTGATCCACCGCTGACCACTCGTGACGTGCGTGAACGCGGCATCGACATGCTCGGTGAACGCCGGATCCGTGGTCCCGGCTGACGTCGCCGTGTCGATGGCGGCCACGATCGCCGACGCGATTCGGCCGGCCAGCTCGTCCAGGTACCGCACCTCCTCGTCGTCGAGGACGTCGGCATGGTCGTCGACGGCCGCGCGCAGGTCGCCGAGCTGTCCGCGCACCGCACGTAACGGGTCGGTCAGCGGGTTCTCGAAGCGCATCCAATCGACGTTGAACAGATAGCTGTCGGCGTCGTCGTTGGTGAACACGAGGAACAGCTCGTGTGATCCGCCCGGGTCGTCGACCGGCGCGGTCACGGTCTCGAAGACCCGGGGCCCGCCGGTGGGCGCGACATCGACCTGGCCGATGACGGGTCCGTCGACGCTGTCGACGCGCAGCTCGATGGTGCCACCGCTACCGGCCGAGGCCACCCGGAAGGTCAGCTGAGAGATGCCGCGCAGGTTCACCGGTTCGAACGACACCCAGTCGCCGTGGCCGATGTCACCGACCATGCGCCCGCCGTCGCCTTCCTCGGTGTCGAACAGCGCCACCTCGCCGGCGTTCGTCCAGTGCTCGGCCTGCTTCAGCCGCGGCTGCAGGATCGCCGAGTCGCCTCCGGTCAGCGCCGAGGCGCCGTCGCCGCCGGTGTCGGTGTAGGTCGAGTCGACGATGTAGAAGATGTTGTCGATCTCGCTGTGGCCGTCGTCGATGATCGCCTGGATGGTTCCGCTGCAGCCGCGATACTGCTCCAACGGG
Source organism: Actinomycetes bacterium (assembly GCA_021793295.1). Classification (GTDB taxonomy): domain Bacteria; phylum Actinomycetota; class Actinomycetes; order Jiangellales; family Jiangellaceae; genus Haloactinopolyspora. The sequence goes on along the minus strand of JAJYTA010000032.1, from coordinate 8,090 downwards.
TGACCGTGCTGGTCGTGCCCGAGCGCGGGCTGGGTGATGACCCGCTGACAGTCGATGGTGCCGTCGATCGAGCTGCCGTCCTCGGCGTCGGAGACGGTCAACTCGAAGTCGATCGGTGCGCCGAAGTCGAAGACCTGCCCGTCCCGCGGCTCGACCATCTCGACCACCGGCGCGGTGTTGCCGACGGTGATCGGGATGTTCGCGACCCCCGTACGCCCGGTCGGGTCGGTGACGGTGAGCTGGGCGGTGAAGTCGCCGCGTTCGGTGTAGGTGTGCGACGGGTTCGCCTCGGTGGAGTCGATGGTGCCGTCGGCGTCGAAGTCCCAGGCGTAGGTGATCGGATGGTCATCAGGGTCGCCGGAGCCGGTGCTGGAGAAGTCCACCGTCAGCGGCGGCTGCCCGGACGTGGGGGTCGCACTCGCCTTGGCCACCGGCGAGCGCTCGCCGACCTTGGCGTAATTGATCTTGTAGATGCCGGAGTCGGTGTTCGGGTCACCGCGTCCGGAGCCGCCGTAGTTGCTGCCCCACTCGATGACGTAGAGGGAGCCGTCCGGCCCGAACTGCAGGTCGATGGGGCGCAAGAACTCCACGCCGGGCAGGAACGGGTTGATGATGGCCGGCCGGCCGTTCTCGTCGAGCTGTACCTCGAAGATCGTGTTGCGGGTCCACTCGGCGATGAACACGGTGTCGTCGTAGTACTGCGGGAACTTGGCTTCGGAGTCCAGGTCCGGGTCGAAGTGGTAGGTCGGGCCGGCGACGGCCAGGCGCCCGCCTTCGCCCAGCTCCGGGTACTGCGGCGAGGTGTCGTACGGGTAGGGCAACCAAGCCGGCTGCGCCGGCGGCAACTGGGCCAGCCCGGTGTTGTTGGGCGAGTCGTTGACCGGTCCGCCGGTGCAGTCGTAGAGCGGTCCGGACTCACCAGTGGCGAAGTCGAAGTCGTTGTAGGCGTGGTTCGCACCGATGCAGTACGGCCAGCCGAAGAAGCCGGCTTCACGCGCCTGGTTGTACTCGTCGTAGCCCTTGCTGCCGCGGGTCTCGCTGTCGACTCTGGCGTCGGGGCCGACGTCGCCCCAGTACAGCCAGCCGGTTTCGGGATCGACGTGGATGCGGTACGGGTTGCGCAACCCCATGACGTAGATCTCGGGCCGGGTCTGGTCCGTGCCCGGCTCGAACAGGTTGCCCTCGGGGATCGTGTACGTGCCGTCGTCCTCCGGGTGCACCCGCAGGATCTTTCCGCGCAGGTCGTTGGTGTTGGCCGACGACCGTTGCGCATCGCTGTGCTCGAAGCCCGGCCGTTCGTCGGTGGCGCCGTAGCCGCTGCAGCACGGCAGTGAGTTGTCGCCGGTGGCGACGTAGAGGTTGCCGTCGGCGTCGAAATCCATCCCGCCGCCTTCGTGGGCATTGACCGCGCGCTGAGAGTTGATCTCGAACAGCACCTTCTCCGAGTCCATGTCCAGCGTGCCGGTGGATTCGTCGAAGGTGAACCGCGACACGCGGCTGACGTCGTCGTCCAGCGGCGAGTAATAGACATAGAGCCAATGGTTCTCGCCGAACTCGGGATCGAGGACGATGCCGTGCATGCCGTGGGTGTGCTCCACCAGGACATCGAACGTCGCAGCCAGGTGGGTTCGCGCCGAGTCGGGGTCGTAGTACTTCAGCGCCCCGCCGCGTTGGACGTAGAACACCCGGCCCTGCTCGTCGATGTCCATGGCCAACGGGTCGTCGGTGTTGCCGTCGAGTTGGATCTTCTCGAAGTTCTCGTTGGCGCTGGCCGCGCAGTCGCCGTCGACCACGCCGGCCGCCCATTGGATGCCGCCGAGCAGATGTTGGACGAACAGCGGCTCGTCGGTGAAGGCCGAGGACGCATGACCCATCCCGGTGAACCACGAGCGCCCGCCGTCGTAGTGCTGGCACCACGTGATGGGGTGATCGGCGCCCATCGTGTGGCCGTCGTAGGACGTGCTGTCGTAGCTGGCGAGCACGTGCACGTCACCGCGGGGGTTCGTGGCGAAGTCGTAGGGTTCCTCGGTGCGTACCCATTCCTGAGGCAGGTGGCTGGTCGAGGGGTGCAACGAATCGTCGACTTCCACCTCGAGCTCCTGCACGGGTGGGTGGCTGGCGAAGAACGCCCCGACCAACTGGCCGTACCAGTCCCAGTCGCGTTCGGTGCCGGAAGCCGAGTGGATGCCGACGAAGCCGCCGCCGTTTCGGATGTAGCGCTGGAAGGCCGCTCGCTGGTCATCGTCGAGCAGGTTGCCCGCGGCCGGGGTGGAGTTCGTGTTGTTGAAGATCACCACCTCGAACTCGGCCAGGGACTCGTCGGTGAACATCGCCGAATCGTCCGAGGCGACGACGTTGAACCCGTGTTCGGCCCCGAGCGCCTCGATCGCCGCGACACCGGCCGGGATGGAATCGTGGTAGAAGTTCGTCGTCTTCGAGAACACCAACGCGTCGAACTCGGCCTGCTGGGCCGACACTGGCGGCGTCGTGGCCGAACTCGTCAGCCCTGATGCGGGCTCAGCGCCCAGGGAGAGGCCGGCAGCGGGAAGAGCAACTGCCGACATGGTGGCCACGAGCGTCGTGATCAAGGCTGAGCGAGGCATGTCCGGCACCTCCGGTGCGTCGAACGGGCTGCATCGTGCAGTGGTTCTGCCACTCGGTAAGCGCTTTCCGAGACCATACGGGGACGGCGTCACCACGTCAACACAGCGCAGCGAGTTGTGCCGGTTCGCCGCGGCCGTCGTCGACCTGCCCGGACCGCCGGGCCGGAAAGCCGTGACCTGCGCCGTTCGCGGTGTTGACCGGCTAGCGCCGGGCGAGCCGGCGTGTCCGCATCCGGCCGTGTCCGCGCACCGCGGCAGTCGACACGAAGGCGGCTGCGAGGCCCACCAAGGCGGCACCGGGTACTCCCGCCGCTGTCAACGCGATGCCGAGCACGGCGGCCGGCAGCCAACTCCACGCGCTGACCGACACGGGTGTCCTCCCGCGTCGCCGCGAGCGCGCTTCGAAGGCCAGCGGAACGATCAACGGCGGCAGCACGGCCGCCAGAACCGTCAGCCAGGGCAGGAGTACCGTCTCGAAACCACTGGTGGCCAGCGCGAGCCCAGCAGCTCCGATCAGCAGCGTGCAACGGCGCAGCGAGGTGCTCAGCACGGTTCGCAGCGCCAGGCCGCCGGAGTGGTAGGCCGTCAACGACGGCGCCGCCACCGCGAGCACGATCAGCACGGTTCCGACCGTCGACGTCTGCAGATGCGCGACGAGATCGCTCGAGCCGTCGTGCAGGGCAACGGTGGCCCCGGCGCCGGCGGCCACCACCGTCGGCACGATCAGCACGGTTGCGCAGGCCCACAGGTCGGCGCGCCCGCGTAGCCCGGCCGTGAAGTCCGGCGCCCGCAGGGCGAACACCGCCACGTATCCGACGAACACCGAGACGTCGGCGAACAGCAGACCCCACGGGCCTGTCTCCAGGGTCAGCGGGGCCTGCGTGTGCGAGTTCTGGGCGGCCACCAGGACGATCAGCGCGAGCGCCGCCATGGTGGTGAGCACGGCAGGCCCGTTCCACCGGTGCTGACCGGCCAGGGCGAGAGCGAGCAGGGGGAGCCCGAGCAAGGCGACTCCCACCCAGCGTGGTGCGCCGAGCAACGAGCCGAGCGCAGCGCCGCCGAGGCCGGCGTTGAAACCGAGCCAGCCGGCCATGCCCAGCGCCATGAGCGCGGCGACCAGACGCCGGTCGCGCCGCGGCGTGTAGGCGTCGAGGATGTCCGCCAGTGACCATCCCTCGCCGTGCGGTGGTCGCAGCCCGAGGCGACCCTGGGCCAGCAACAAGCACATGATGGCCGTACTGCCGAGCACCAACGCCGCCGCGGGCATGGGGCCGTCGTGGCGATCGGCGATACCGGCGCCGAACACGAGGGCAGCCGGCGACGTGCCGATGGCCAACCAGGCCCCGGCGGTGTCCCACCACCTCCGTTCCGCAACGATGGCCGGGCCGGATGCGCCCGGACGGCTCGGCGTCATCCGTGGTGGCCGCTGGCACCGAGCAGACCGCGGATGTTCCTCGCCAGAGTCTCGAAGGCCGGGCTGGACATCGTCGTGCCGTAGTCGCGCTCGGCGGGCAGATCGACGTCGTACACCTCGTGGATGCGTCCCGGCCGCGGTGTCATGACCACGACCCGCTGGCCGAGATAGACGGCCTCGGCGATCGAGTGCGTCACCAGGACGACCGTGGTCGAGGTCTCACGCCACAAGCGGTGCATCTCGACGTTCATGTGTTCCCTGGTGAGCGCGTCGAGTGCACCGAACGGTTCATCCATGAGCAGGACCGGAGGCTCGTGCAGCAACGCCCGGCACAGGGCCACCCGCTGCTGCATGCCGCCGGAGAGCTCATGCGGCAGCGCGTCTTCGAACCCGGACAGGCCGGTCAGTTCGATGAGGTGGTCGGCTCGCGCTGCGGCCGCGTCCTTGTCCATCCCGCGCATTTCCGCCTGCAGGAGGATGTTGGCGCGCGCACCGCGCCACTCCAGCAGGGCTGCGCGTTGGAAGGCGAAACCGATGTCGCGCTGCGGCTCGCGGACCGCGTTACCGAGCAGCATCACCTCACCCTCGCTCGGCTGGACGAGCCCGGCGATGATCTTGAGCAGGGTCGACTTGCCGCAGCCCGACGGGCCGACGATGGTGACGAACTCGCCCGGCGCGACGGTCAGCGAGACGTCTTGCAACGCCGTCGTGCTCTGGCGCTTCGACGTGAACGTACAGGTCAGATTGCGGATCTCGATCGTGGCGGTCGCGGGTTGAGCAGAATTTCGCGGCATGGCTGTCTGTGGCTGCATCGGCTCACTCGGCTTCACTGAACGACGGATCCCAGTACGTGGCCGGCTCGCCCGCATCGGTGAGGTCGGCGTGCTCGGCGAGCAGATCGATGGTCTCCTGCCACTGCGCTTCGGTGTTGACGCCCGGTGTCCCGGCCGTGTCGAGTTGCAGCAGGCCGATGCTCTTCTCGAGCTGATCGCGTAGGACGTCGGCCGGCGGCGTCTCGCCGGCGTTGTCTTCCATGGCTGCCGCCGCGGCCTCGGGATCCTCGGCAGCGGCCTCCCATGAACGTTCGGTGGCGCGGACGAACGCGCTGACCAGTTCAGGATCCTCGTCGATCGTTTTCTGGTGGGCGATGATGCCGGTGCCGAGCAGGTTCATGCCGAACTCGGAGTAGAGCAGTACGTCGACGGTCTTGCCGCTGAGATCCTCGATGGTCGGCGCCTGGTCGTGGAAGAATCCCATGATCGCGTCGGCGCGTCCTTCGACCAGCGCGGCGATCTTGCCGGCCGGGTCGACGTTGACGATCTCGACGTCGTCGGGGTCGACGCCGTTGACCGACAGCCAGGCCGGGAACGTCGCATACATCGCGTCGCCGGGTGTGCCGGCCACGGTCTTGCCGACCAGATCAGCGGGTTCGGTGATGCCCTGGTCGGCGAAGAACTCCACCGACGAAGGCCCGGCTTGGAGGTACACCCCGAGGCTTTTCACGGGCATGCCCTCGCTGATCCCGTTGAGCAGGGGAGGGGTGTCGGCCCAGCCGAAGTCGGTCTGCGCCTGCGCCACCTGCTGGACCGTGGTGCCCGATCCGCTGCCCGGTTTGATCTCGAGGTCGATGCCCTCCTCCTCGTAGATACCCTCGGCCACGCCGTAGTAGAAGGGCGCGTGCTCGCCGTACGGAACCCAGTTCAACGTCATCGTCACTTCGGTCAGGCCGCCGTCCGCGCTGGTTGTGGCGTCGTCATCGCCACCGCAGCCGGCCACGGCGAGCAGGCCGGCCGCGGCGGCGGTGAGCAAGCTACGTCGCATGGTGAGCACCTTTCTCGGGCTGGTCGGTCAGGACGTGGTCATCGCGATGCCCTGGCGCCGACTGGCGTGCCATGGGATCAGCAGGGCTTCGGCGAGCTCCACGAGCACGAAGAGCGCGACTCCGAGGACGGACATGAGGATCAGGTCGGCGAACAGCAACGACGAGTTCAAGTTGCCGCTGGCCAGGAGCAGCACGTAGCCCAGGCCCTCGTCCGCACCGACGAACTCGCCCACCACCGCGCCGACGACGGCCAGCGTCGCGGCCACCTTGAGCCCGGCGAGCAAGTGTGGGAGTGAGCCGGGGAACCGGATCTTGCGGAAGGTTTGCCAGCGGCTGGCGCCCATGGTGGCTGACAGGTCCAGCAGTTCCGGGTCGGTGGAGCGCAGGCCGGCGACACCGGAGATGACCACGGGGAAGAACGCGATCAGCACTGCCAGGATGATCTTCGGCTCCGGGCCGAAGCCGAACCAGACCACGAGGATCGGTGCAATGGCGATCTTGGGGATGACCTGGGCGAACAAGATCAGCGGATACAACGCCTTCTCGAGGGTCGACGAATACACGATGAGCACCGCGGCCAGGAGCCCGGCCAGCGTGGCCAGCAGGAAACCGATGACGGTCTCATACGCGGTGACCCAGGTGTGTACGGCCAGCATCTCCCGGTCTTCGAGAAGCGTGGCCCACACCGCGCCGGGCGTCGGTACGAGGTAGCGGGGGAACAGCTCAGCTGCGGTCACGGCCCACCACACCACGCCGATCAGCGCCAGGAGGACGGCGGGTCGCCATACGGCTGCGGCGAAGCGGGCGAGGTGCTCCAGGACGCTGCGCTGGTCGGTGGCGTCGTGTCGTGGCCCGGCCGGCCCGCGTGGCGACCCTGCACTCGTCGTTCGGTCGCGGCTGGAAACGTCAGTCATCGAAGAACTCGTCCTTGTCATCGGCGGCTGGGATGGCGACGACGAGCATGCGGAGGTCACCGACGGCGCGATGGCGGCAGCCAGGCGGGATCAGGAACGCACTGAGCGCACGCGCCGGGTGCGCCGTGCCGTCGAGTTCGACCGTGCCTTCTCCGTCGAGGACGATGTACAGCTCGGTGGCCGTGCGGTGGTAGTGGGTCGCCGCGTCGCGAACGTCGAGTAGGTGCACGCTGGCGGTCCCGGGCCGTGCGTCGACGAACGCCCGACGGGTCGATCCGCACGAGCACGCTTGCGCCTCGATCGTGTCGAGTTGAGCCGTCGCAGGTTCACCCATGAACCCCTCCTCGACCGGAAAACGCTTTCCGCGTCACGGTGACGTTACCGTCCGTCCCGCAGCAGGTCAAGGGTCCGGTGACCTGCGAACGTCGCGGTCGTCGGTGCGTGGTGGCGGGGTTCGGCGAGTGTCGGTGGGGTGCTTCAGTCCGTGGTCGTCGCAGCGTCGAAACGGCGGCGAACGGCTTCGCGCAGCGCCACGCGCGCTCGGTCGGCGACCGCCAGCGCGGCCAGACCGCCGGTGGTGGCGATGGCCAGGGTGGCCACGGCGCGGACCTGCGCCGGAAGCTGGCCGAGCGGGCCCCAGCCTTCGAACATGGCCGCCGTGGCCAGGGCAGTGGCCACGACGGCGATGACGATGCCCAGCCGCGGGGGACGTGGCACCTCGGGGGCGGGCTGGCCCTCCCAGGCGATGAGCACGCCCAGCGCGGTCAAGGAGAGCCCGAGCACGCTGCCCACGCCGCCGAAGTCGAGGACGGACATCACCAGGCCGACCGTCATGAAGATGCGTGCCGCGGGCCCCGTGGGGTCGCGCCGCCCAGCGGGGAGCCACGCCAGGCAGCAGCCCAGGCCGATGAGCACGATGACACCGGCGGCCGCGAGCTGCAGCGGGTGGGCGGTGTCGAACATGTCAGACATTCGACCATGTCCGGGGGGTTGAGCGGTAAGGCGCCCAGCTTCGGCGTGTCCTGAGCACGGCGAAGCTAGCCTGGAGGGGTGCTGGTCTCCGCCGCGATCTGTCCGCATCCGCCGCTGCTGGTGCCCGAGATCGGCCCGCGCCACGACGGGCGGCTCGAGGTACTGCGCGACGCGTGCCGGGCGGCCTTGCGCGAGCTGCACAACGCCAGTCCCGAGCTGCTGATCGTGGTCGGGACGGGGGAGCGCACCGAGCTCGACGTCGTGGGAACCGGTGACTTCGCGGCCTACGGGGTGCCGCGGCAGGTCGCGCTGCCCGGACACGCAGGCGACGCTGCGTCCGGCTCGGTGCTGGCTTCGGCGATGCC
>JAJYTA010000205.1 GCA_021793295.1 Actinomycetes bacterium | reverse complement strand
AATGGTGGCCAGGGTCGACGACCTTGGGCTGGACCTTGATGGTGCGCCCGCCGATGTCGGTGACGATGTCCAGCTCGTCCACATCGAATCCGAGCTCGTTCAACCGCTCGACCCGGCGCGCGATGCGCCAGCGTTCGGTGACGTCGAAGGCCTCCCACTCGGTCAGCTCGCCCCACAGCGCTTCGTAGCGCTCTATGACGTGGTCGCTGGTCGCGATGGGGTCGATCGTCTCGTCGAGCTGCCCGGCGGCGAGGAGATCCATCATCTCCCCGGCGATGTTGGTCCGAGCGATGTCGAGATCATGGGCACGCTGGCCGTCGCTGAGCGCGTTGTGCAACTCGCCGGTCTCGGCGTCGACCAGGTACGCCGCGAACGCGCCGGCGTCACGCCGGAACAACGTGTTCGACAGGGAACAATCGCCCCAGAAGAAGCCGGTGAGGTGGAGTCTGGCCAGGAGCACCACCAGCGCGTCGGTCAACCGCTCGACGGTGTCGCGGCGCATCATCCGGGCGAACAGCGCCCGGTAGGGCAACGAGAACTGCAGGTGTCGGGTGACCAGGACCGAGTCGAGAGGAGTGCCGTCGGGTGCTTCTCGCCCGCTGACCACTCCGACCGCCTGCACCGCGGGGACGTCGAGCCGGGCGAGGTCCCGCAGCATCTGGTACTCGCGGTCGGCGAAGGACTGCACGATCTCCTTCAGCGCGTACACCCGCCCGTTCAGGCGAGTGAACCGGACGACGTGGCGTGAGATGCCTCGTGGCAGCGCGACCAGGTACCACTCGGGCCACTGCTCCAGGGGCATGTCCCAGGGCAGGTCGAGTAGCGCTTGCTGCTCACTCGGCGCGGCCAGGATCCGAAGTTCCATGGTGACTAGTGTCCCTGGTCGATGTGACGATGCGATGACCGTCGTCGAAACGGACGGCGCCGCCGACCCCGCGGTGGGGTCGACGGCGCCGTCGGTGCAGCCGTGACGAGGTGCGGCGTCAGGGGTTGAGCCGCTCGCCGGTCTTGACCGAGAAGAAGTGCTCGCTGCCGGGCCGGATCTTGAACGTCACCTTCTCGCCCTTGCCTGGAACGTTGCGCGGCTCCACGCGGGCGATGATGGTGTCGTTGCGCATCCGGTCAGTCTGCAGTTCGGAGTCCGGACCAGCCGGCTGGCCGTACACGTAGGCGTCGGCTCCGAGTTCCTCGACGACGTCGACGACGATCGGGATGCCGCCGGCGTCCTCGCTGGACACGGGCTCGAGTGCCTCGGGACGGAAGCCCAGGGTCACGGTGTTCGACCCCTCTTCGGCCACCTTCGACGCGATGGACGCCGGGATCGGCACGTCGGCGTGGCCGAGCTTGGCGCGGCCGTCCGCGATGTCGAACGTGGCGATGTTCATGGCCGGCGAGCCGATGAATCCGGCGACGAACACGTTGGCCGGCTTGTCGAACAGGCCCAACGGGCTGTCCACCTGCTGCAGCAAGCCGTCCTTGAGCACCGCGACACGGTCGCCCATGGTCATGGCCTCGATCTGGTCGTGCGTGACGTAGACCGTGGTGATACCCAGGCGGCGCTGCAACGACGCGATCTGGGTCCGGGTGGACACGCGCAGCTTGGCGTCCAGGTTGGACAGCGGCTCGTCCATGAGGAACACCTGCGGCTCCCGGACGATGGCCCGGCCCATCGCGACACGCTGGCGCTGACCACCGGAGAGGGCCTTCGGCTTGCGGTCGAGGTACTCCTCGAGGTCGAGCAGCTTGGCGGCTTCGCCGACCCGCCGGCGAATCTCGTCCTTCGGGGTGCCGGCGATCTTGAGGGCGAAGCCCATGTTGTCGGCTACCGACATGTGCGGGTAGAGCGCGTAGTTCTGGAACACCATCGCGATGTCGCGATCCTTCGGCGGCATGTGCGTGACGTCGCGGTCGCCGATACGGATGGAGCCCTGGTCGACTTCTTCGAGGCCGGCCAGCATGCGCAGGCTGGTGGACTTACCGCATCCGGAGGGTCCGACGAGGACCAGGAACTCCCCGTCCTCGATGGTGAGATCGAGACTGTCGACTGCTGGCTTGTCTTGGCCCGGATAGATCCGGCTCGCCTTGTCGTACGTGACCGTAGCCATCGGTACTTCCCTTCACCGGCAGGTACGTGCCGGACGATCCGTTGTGAAGTGGACGGGGTATTCAGTTGTCCGCACGAGGGTGGCCCAACCATGCGGGTCTGGCGAGACTATACCTAAGGCGTGACCGGCGTCACGCGCGAGTGGCCCACATCACTCGCCCGCGCGCACCCGGCCCGGCGCGAGCGATGTGCCCAGATGGCTTTCCTGAACGGCTCAGGCATCGTACGGTGCTAGGACTCGGTTTTCCCGCGTGCTCCGCGTGGCAAGGAGGCCCAATGCGAATCATTGACCTCATCCGAAGCAAAGGCGACGACGTCGTCACCGTCGAGCCGGAGTTGACCGTACGCGGGCTGCTCGCGGTCCTGGCTGAGCACCACATCGGCGCCGCGGTCGTCACCGGCCCCGACAACGCCATCGTCGGCATCGTGTCCGAACGCGACATCGTCCGGGCCCTCGCGTCGCACGGCGCTGCCATCCTGTCCGAGCACGTGTCGGCCATCATGACGGCGGAGGTGAAGACGTGCCGGCTGGACACTCACGTCGAGGAACTCGCCGAGGCGATGACCGAAGGCCGGTTCCGGCACATGCCGGTGCTGGAGGACGGCCGTCTGGTGGGCATCGTCAGTATCGGTGACGTCGTCAAGAGCCGTATCACCGAACTCGAGGTCGAGCGCGACTCGTTGTCGACGTATATCCGCACGGCATCCACCTGAGCGTTTCGGCCTCGGCTGGTCGGACGATCTTCATCGCACCGTTCGCACCACTGGCCATAGGCAACCGGACACACTTGGGCCGTCCGCCCGCGCAGCGGGTCCGGTTTTTGGCAGGCTGCCCGACGCGTGGCACGTGAGACCGCCTGTGTAACACTCACGCGTCCGCGTCGAGGTCACACGCCCTCGTGACCGAGAACCGGGGAGCCCGATGTCCCGTCATCGAACATCGGGCTCTCCGGCCGGTTGTCTCTCCGAGATGTTCACTCTTGGCAGCGCCCACTACTTCTGCTAACTTTCTTTCCAGTTTCAGTGAAGCGCCTTTTCCGGGAATCGGCGAGACCTACGAGACATACGAGTCTCGTCGTGATCATCGGGGAGTCAATCCCTGAGTCATGGCACTCGTGCGTCCGTCGACGTAGGACGATCCGAGGAGTCACTGTGAGCAACCGATGGCGCACGACCGCGGCCTACAGCGCCGCCTTGGCCCTGACCGCTACCGGCCTGGCGACATCCGCCGTCGCGCAACCGGCCGATTCGAACGCAGCCGCGCCCACCGATCGCGCGGCACCGGCGGCGGAATCCGGCTACCGCAGCGTCGGGTATTTCACCCAATGGGGAATCTACGGTCGCGATTTCATGGTGAACGATCTCGATGCCAGCGGCGCCGCGCAGGATCTGACGCACATCAACTACGCCTTCGCCAACATCCATCCCGACTCGCTGACCTGCTTCGAGGCCAACCAACCCAACGGTGCCAAAGACTCGCCGACCGAGGGCGACTACGCCGGCGACGCGTGGGCGGATTACGGCAGGGGCTTCAGCGCAGCGGAATCGGTGGACGGCGAAGCCGACACCTGGGACCAACCACTGGCCGGGAACTTCAACCAGATCAAGGAGTTGAAGGCCAAGCACCCGCATCTCAAGGCGATGGTGTCGATCGGCGGATGGACCTGGTCGCGGCACTTCTCCCGAGCTGCGGCCACCCCGGAGTCTCGCGAGACGTTCGTCTCGTCATGCATCGACATGTTCATCAAGGGCAACCTGCCCGTGATCGACGGGCGTGGTGGTGACGGCGCCGCCGCCGAAGTCTTCGACGGCATCGACATCGACTGGGAATGGCCCGGTGCGCCGGCGGACAAACAGCATCCGGGCAACCATCGGTCGGATGCGGACAAAGAGAACCTCGTACTTCTGCTCGCCGAGTTCCGCAGCCAATTGGACGAGCTCAGCGCGGAAACCGGCGATGATTACGAACTCAGCGCGTTCCTGCCTGCTGACCCGGTTCTCATCGAAGCGGGCTGGGACGTGTCCCAGCTTTTCGACTACCTCGACTTCGGCAACGTCCAGGGCTATGACCTGCACGGCACCTGGAATCCGGACACCGCCGGGCATCAGGCGAACCTGTACGACGACCCCGCCAATCCGCTGGACGAAGCGCAGCAGTTCAGCGTGGATGCGGCCATGACGTATTACACCGACCACGGGGTGCCGGCGTCCAAACTGACGATGGGCATCCCGTTGTACGGCCGGGGATGGACCGGCGTCGAGGACGGCGGCACCCACGGCGCCTGGCAGTCCGCCTCGGGCGCCGCACCTGGCGAGTTCCCGGAGGAAGCCGGGACCGATCGCTATCGCAACCTGCGCGACGGGACGATCTTCCATGACGAGCAGGCGATGGCCTCGTGGTCGTACGACGGCACCCAGTTCTGGTCGTTCGACGATCCCTGGTTGGTGAATCGGAAGGCCGACTACATCGAGGCCGGTGGCTTCGGCGGCGCCATGTGGTGGGACCTCGCGGGGGACTACGAGAACGAACTGGTCGGTCTGATGGGCGAACGGCTGGCGACCGGCGGTGGCGGAGACGGCGGAGACGAGCCCGGTGATGATGAGCCCGGAGACGACAGCGGTGGTCAGCAGGACGGGGCTTGGCTGACCGGTTACTGGCACAACTTCGACAACGGCTCCACCGTGCTCGAGGTCTCCGACGTGCCGGCCGCCTACAACCTGCTGGCCATCGCCTTTGCCGACAGCGTCGCCGGATCGCCGGGCAGCATCGAGTTCAACCTGGACACTGCGGGCTTGGGCGGATACACCGTCGACGAGTTCAAGGCCGACGTCGCCGAGCGGCAAGCTGCGGGCGGCACCGTCGTGATCTCCGTTGGTGGCCAGAACGGGCACGTCAGCGTCACCAATGCCACCGAGGCGGCCAACTTCGCCCAGAGCACCCATGCCTTGATGCAGGAGTACGGGTTCGACGGCGTCGACATCGACCTCGAGCACGGTATCGATGCGACGTACATGGAGCAGGCTCTGCGGCAGCTGCGCGATCTCGCCGGCCCGGACCTGATCATCACGATGGCCCCGCAGACCATCGATTTCCAGGCGCCGTCGTATGCCTACTACCAGCTAGCACTTGGCATCCAGGACATCCTGACGATCGTCAACATGCAGTACTACAACTCCGGGTCCATGCTCGGCTGCGATCAGCAGGTGTACGCGCAGGGCACCGTCGACTTCCTGACCGCCCAGGCGTGCATTCAACTCCAAGCAGGTCTCGACCCGGACCAGGTCGGGCTGGGGCTACCGGCGGTGCCGTCGGCAGCGGGCGGCGGATACCAGCCGGCGGACAACGTCACCGCCGCGCTGGACTGCCTGGCCACGGCGAGCCGGTGCGGTGCCTTCGTGCCGGATCAGCCCTGGGGGCCGATCGGTGGCGCGATGACGTGGTCGGTCAACTGGGACGCCACCAACGGATTCGAGTTCGCCAACGTCGTCGGCTCGTACCTCGGCACCGGCTGACGTCTCGACCTACCGCCCACATTCGGTGCAGTAGACCACCTCGTGGGGCCCGAACGGGGCGTCGAGGTAGGTGGTGACGTCGTGCTCGGTGACACGTTCACACCGAGGGCACTGCTGCCGCCGCGTAGTTTCGAACCTGCTCATCGAAGTCCCTCCGCCGCCGGGGATCGGTGTTGGGCCGGCGCCCTACCAGGGGTCCGGTGTGGGCGTCCTTATAGAGCAGGACGGGTTCGCGCCTCGATCATGACGCCGATCGAGGCGCGAACCCATTGCGGTCGTCGGCTGATGTGCGGTCAGCCGAGGTACGGAACCTCGCGGTGTTCGAGAAAGTGATCGATCCGGAGCCGCTGGGTGGGGTGGATGGACAAGCGCTCGAGTCCGGCGGTGTCGACGAACGTGACGGAGGTCGACTCGCTCGAGCGACGCAACTCGCCGCCGACGAGCTTCCCTGCGAAGCACACATTGAACTGCTGCCGGACCTCGCCGTCCTCGTAGGCGATGACATGGCTGGGGTCGCTGTAGATCCCGACGAGGCCCGTCACGTCAACGGTCAGGCCGGTTTCCTCACGAACCTCGCGCCTCGCACACGCGGCAAGAGTCTCGCCCGGCTCCATCGCGCCGCCGGGCAGTGCCCACCTCCCGGAGTCGGTGCGTTGCACCAACAGCAGCCGGCCTGATCGGTCGAGCACCGCAACGGACGCCGCCACCACGATCGAATTGGGAAATGGCGCGTCAGGGTCGTGGTAGTAGTCGGTGCGCGCCACGTCACCACTGTACTGGACGGGACTGCTCCCAGACGGCCTCGAACGACTGCAGGTAGCTCTTGGCCATTGAGCCAGATTGGGTTTGCCGCAAGTGCCAAATCGGCGCGCCGAACGCGTTGATTCCCCATAGATGCGAGTTGACGAGGAGCTCTTGGTCGGAACGGTAGATGCTGTTGTACAGCGTCGTTCCGTGCATTCGAACTTCAGCACCGGAGCGGTCAGCGAGTG
>JAJYTA010000204.1 GCA_021793295.1 Actinomycetes bacterium | reverse complement strand
AGCCGCCCATCAGCTCACCGAGGTGACGGTCGACGGTGAGGCGGTGCCGTTCGACGCCGCGTCGGAGTCCGTGCGCCTCGGCGCCGTCCGCGAACCGGTGACCGTCAAGGCCAGCTACGACAAGGTTCCCGTCCGCGCTGCGATGTACGCCGCCGTGGCAACGGCGGACACCGAGCGCACGCTGGTCGAACCCGGAGAGACGGTGGACCTCGAGCTCGACATGGAGGCGTTGGGCCCGAACGATGTCCGCGGCATCGTGGACGTCGATGTGCCAACGGGGTGGAAAGCCTCCCGGACGAAGCTGAGCTTCGCCGTCGACAGTGCGGGCAAACTCGTGTGGACGAGGCTGCCCCTCACGGTCACCGTGCCACGGGACGCATCACCGGGTACCTACGACCTCACCTTCGTCACCAAGCCGTATCGGGGACCTGAACGCAGCGCCACCGTCGAGCTTCGTGTCGCCGTTCCGGCCGACGGCAGCTATGCCGACCTCGTGCAACAGGACCAGCCCGTGGGCTTCTGGAGATTCGACGAGACCACGACTGACGATCCCGTGGCCGACTCCTCAGGCTCCGGTAACACCGGCGCCTTCCGCGGGCAGGTGCAGACCTCGGCGCCTGGTGCCATCGCCGGTGATCCGAGTTCTGCCATCAGGCTGGTCAACGGGTACGTCGAGATACCGGACAGTTCGTCGTTGAGCCTGACCGGCCCGTACACGCTCGAGGCCTGGGTCAAGGTGACGGCCGCCGGCCGTCAGGGCATCGTGGAGAAGTACGACAGCGACAGATGCCTGCCATCCCGGGACGGCTACGGCGTCCGCCTGATCGCAGGCAACAAGCTGGAGCCCTTCTCCATCGGTGACGACCAGCTGCGCGCCGGCGCACCCAGTGAACGTAGCGTGCAGCAGATGGTCTGGCAGCATGTCGCGTCCGTGTACGACGGAACAACGCTTCGGACGTATCTCGACGGCCGGCTCCAGTCCGAGACTCCGTTGACGACGCCGCCCACGGACGGTAGCGGCAGCCTCAAACTCGGCGCGCGTGGCGACGATGCTGCCGACCTGTTCGAAGGTTGGATCGACGAGGTCGC
This sequence comes from Actinomycetes bacterium, assembly GCA_021793295.1. GTDB lineage: Bacteria > Actinomycetota > Actinomycetes > Jiangellales > Jiangellaceae > Haloactinopolyspora. Next base: position 5,578 of record JAJYTA010000204.1, on the reverse strand, counting down.
TGTGTACGACACCGCCCTCAGCGCGGACCAACTCGACGCCCATTACGTCAAGGGCATCCTCGGCATCGCCGGTGAGCAGGATGTCCCCGCGCCGGGCACCAGCGATCAACCCCCGACCGCCGGCCTCGCCGAAGACGCCGATCCGGAGCCGCCGGCGGCCCTGGCCGCACCCAGTGAGTATGCAGCGCAGGTCCTGGCCGATGAGCCGGTGGGCTACTGGCGACTGGGCGAACCGTCCGGCTCCGCGGCTCAGGACGCCTCGGGCCTGGGCAACCACGGCACGTACACCGGTGACGTGATGCCCGGGCACCCCGGCGCCTTGGCCGGCGACCCGGACACCGCCGCAGACTTCATGGGCGGCTACGTCTCCGTGCCCGACTCCGACTCGTTGAGCCCGAGCGGCCAGTTCACCCTCGAAGCGTGGGTGAACATCGACGACGTCTGTTCCCAGCACAGCCTCGTCGAGAAGTACGACACGCCCGCCTTCAACGGCTACCTGCTGCGGGTGGTGCCCGGGGGCCAGCTGAGCGCATTCACCCTCGGCGGCGACGGACAGGCCGCGGCCGTGACGGGTGAGACCGTCGTGATGCCGGACGAATGGCATCACGTGGTCGCCGTCTACGACGGCACGAGCCTGTCCGTGTACCTCGACGGTGAACTCGACGGCTCGGTGGCCACCACCGTCAATCCGCTCGACGGTGCGGCCGACCTCAAACTGGGTGCACGGGGCGACGACGCCGGCACCCGGCTGCGCGGCGTGCTCGACGAAGTCGCCGTGTACGACCACGCACTCACAGCGGAGCAGATCCAGCAGCACAACTCGCTGGGACGGCAGGCCGAATCCGGCGGCTGACGGGACTCCGGACGCCACCGGCACGCCGTCGACCCGACGGAAAAGAGCGTCACTGGTCGCGGAAGCGGCCGTGCTCGCCCCCGCTCTCGATGACGCGCGGGCCTCGTTTCACCCGGATGTTCGGCGTGTCACCGACGATCGCGTTGTGGTTGCGCCGCCAGAACAGATAGCGCGCGCCGAGATTGACCATCGTGGCCAGCCGGTTGCGGCCGCCGAGCAGGTAGAACAGGTGCACGGCGGTCCAGACGACCCAGGCGGGGAATCCGGTCAACGGCGGGACCCGGGGGATCTGCGCGACCGCCGAGCTACGCCCGATGGTGGCCAGGATGCCCTTGTCCCGGTACTCGAACCGGTCCATCTCCTCGCCACCCTGCAGCTTCCTCTTGAGCTGCTCACCGACGTACTGACCGCCTTGGATCGCCGGCTGCGCCAGTTGGGGCAGCGCCCGGTCGCCCGTTTCGGCAGCGATGTCGCCCACGGCATACACGTTGTCGAGGCCCTCCACGCGCAGATGGTCGTCGACGACGATGCGCCCGCCCTTGCCCTGCGGCAGATCCCACTTCGACACGCTTTCGTGCACCGTCACGCCGGACGCCCACACCACGACGCCCGCGGGCAGGAACTCCTCGTCGTCACCGATCACCACGCCGTCGGGCCGGACCTCCTTCACCGCCGCGCCCAGCCGCAGATCGACCCCGCGCCGCCGCAGAGAACGGTGGGCGTAGTCACGCAGCCGCTGAACGAACGGGCTGAGCACCGTCGGGAGCATCTCCACCAGCGTGATGTGGGTGCGGCGAGGATCCAACTCGGGATACGTGGCCGGCATGTCGTTGTTGCGCAGCTCGGCCAGTGCACCGGCAGTCTCCACCCCCGTCGCGCCGCCACCGACGACGACGACGCGCAGGTCGCTTTCCTGGCCGCTGACGGCCGCCTGCTCCAGCTTGGTGAAGATGGCATCGCGCATCGCCAAGGCTTGCGTCCGCGTGTACATCGGCAGCGCGTATTCGGCTGCACCGGGGATGCCGAAGTAGTTCGCCGCCACGCCCGCAGCCACGACCAGGTGGTCGTAGACGACGACGCCGCCGTTGTCCAGGACGATCTCGCGGGCCGTATGGTCCATGGCCGTCACGGTGCCGTTGACGAACCGCATGTTCTTCTGCCGCGCCCGCACCGCGCGCAGGAAGTAGGTGATGTCACCGGGATTCAGGGTGGCGGTCGCGACCTGGTAGAGCAGCGGATAGAACGTGTTGTAGGGGTGCCGGTCGATCAGCGTCACGTCGACGTCGACATGCCGCAGTGCGCGCACCGCGCGGAGCCCGGCGAACCCACCCCCCACCACGACGACATGGGGCTTCTGACGACGCTGGACCTGCGCGGATGCGTTCATGACGGGCTCCGTACCCACAAACACCGGCGTCGATCACACGCCGCTGTCCACTGACACTACCGGCTGGCGGAGGATGGTGCGGAGCTTCTCCGGGGCCACCTTGCGGGCATCGCTGAGATAGATCTCGTGGTGCTTGCCGACCATGCGCAGCCGGTGTTCCGGAATGAACTCGTGGTGCATCCGGTGCAGCAGACCTGCTTCGTCGTCGTACGGGCCGACGTGCAGAGCCTGCACGCACCGCCCCTCGGACAACGTCTCCAGCCGGAGCTCGTCGAGGCGCGCCGGCCGCTGCTTCGCCGCCACCTGCTCGACGGCGGCGGCGAACATGTCCTGGTCGATCCAGTCCGGAACCATGATCATCAACGTCCAGTCCCACCGGGACTTGTCCCGCGCAACGGTGAAGGCCTCCATGTCGTCGGCCCACCACAGACCTTCCAGCGGCATGACGACGTAGTCGCGCCCGAGCGTTCGCTTGCTCGCGAACTTCAACGCGTAGGCGACCGGATACAGCGTCTCGACTGCTTCGGTGAAGGCCGGCGACGTGTTGGGATCGCCATGCCCGTCGACCATGAGGTACTGCAACTCAGGCACGTCGACGATCCGGATCTCGTCGCGTTTCGCGCGATAAGCGTCGAGCTCCTTCTTGAAGTCGATCTTCTCCGTCATCGGTCACCAGGACTCGCGGGGCGAGCCGATCCTTTCGTCCAGAGTTTCGTGATCGAGCGGTCGCACTACTCGGGAGGATAGGCCCGCGAGTTCAGCCTGCGTGTGAAGAGCCGGACCTCGGGTACGTGCTGTCGAACACGGTTGAGGATCAGCGAGGATGCACAGCGAAATGAGGATCACGTGAACGACAGCGCCGACGACCATCGCGAACGAGCACAAAAGCGTCCACCGTTCCGCGGCGCTCCGCCGTGGTTCGTGTTCGTCGCTGTCGCCGGCGTCTTACTGCTGGGCCTGGCGCTCCTGGCGCTGATCGGCTCATTCGCGTGACGACGCTTGAGAACTCACCGCGCCGGCCGTCTGCGCGTCGTGTTCGTCGTGCGCGGCCCGGATGAGCTCCAACAACTGGTGCTCTTCCCGGATTCGGGCGCGGTACTTCTCCGGAAGGGCCCTGATCTGTTCTTCCTCGGCCCGCAGCATGGCGAACTTCTTCTCGCGTTCAGCGGGGTCGGTGTGATAGCTCAGGTTCAAGTACTCGTGGGCATGCCGACGAGCACCCGCGACGGCGTTCTGCGCCCGTCCCCGGGCGGAGTACAGCGAGGCCAGTGTCGTGATCGTCAGCACGGCCAAGATCACGCCCAGCGACAACCCGGTGCTGATCTCGGTGACATCGACCGGCTGGCCGTCGTTGATGAACGCGACGTTGTTCTCATGCAGCGCGTGCAGGATCAGCTTCACGCCGATGAAACCCAGGATCGCTGCCAGCCCGTACGACAGGTAGATCAGCCGGTCCAGGAGACCGTCGATGAGAAAGTACAGCTGCCGTAGCCCGAGCAGCGAGAACGCGGTGGCGGTGAACACCAGGAACACGTTCTGGGTCAGCCCGAAGATCGCGGGGATGGAATCCAGGGCGAACATGATGTCGGTGCCGCCGATGGCGATCATCACCACCAGCATGGGGGTCATCACCCGTGTGCCGTTCTCGACGGTGAACAGTCTGTCGCCGTCGTAGTTCTCCGTGGTCCGGACCGACCGCTTCGCCAGCCGGACGACGAAGTTGTCCGCCTGGTGTTCCTCGGACGACTCGGGTTTGAACAGATTTCCCGCCGTGAGCAACAACAGCAGCCCGAACAGATAGAAGACCCAGGCGAAGGTGTTGATCAGCGCCGCGCCCACGAAGATGAAAGCCGTCCGGGCGATCAGCGCGAACGTGATACCGAACAACAGCACCTTCTGCTGATCGGCCCGTGGCACTTTGAAGCTGGACATGATGACGAGGAAGACGAACAGGTTGTCCACCGACAGCGCCTTCTCGGTCACGTAGCCGGCGAAGTACTCCGTGCCCATGGTGGAGCCGCCGAAGATCCACACCACGACACCGAACGCCAGGGCGATGCCGACGTAGGCCGCTGACCACACCGCAGCCTCGCGCAGCGCCGGCTCATGCGCTTTGCGCACGTGAAACACGAAATCGTAAGCCAGTAGGGCGACGATCAACGCGACTGACGCGACCCACGCCGCCTCTGGAATGTTCATGCCCGGGCAGTACCCGGCCCAGGCGACGTCCATACCTGTGAACCACGGCGCCCCCGCCCCGGATCACCGGGACGGGGGCACCACCCACCCGTGGTCGTGTCGCCATGGTCGTGTCGTCAGCTCAGGCGTTCGTAGAACGGTCAGAGTGCGTCCGGGTTGATCCGCATCAGCTGCGTCGAGCCGTACAGGGTGTAGAGGTGGCCGTAGTCGTCGGCGATCAGGCGCGGCCCGAGACCCTGGATGTGCACCTCGACGTCGGCGGCGCCGGCGCGAGCGGCATCCGGATCGAACGAGAACAGCCGGCCGGCGGCGTTGCCGTAGATGCGGCCCTCGTGCTCGATCATGGTGGCGTAATTGCCGGGGATGCGATCGCCGGGCTTCCAGTCCGGGAAGATCTCCTCCTGCGAGATCCACTCGTCCGCTGCCGGGTCGTAGCCGAAGAGCCATCCTGCTGCGTACGCCCACACCGTGCCGTCAGAGTCGGTGACCAGCGCGTCGAGCGAACGCAGGCCGCGCACCGGTAGATCACGGACCTCGATGGTCTCGTCGGCCTCGGTGAAGATCAACAACTGGCCCTCGTCCTCGATCGGCTCGCCGTCCCAGGAGAAGAAGATCGACGTGCCGCCCAACACCAGGCCGTCGGCCGCGGTCAGCGTGTTCACCGAGTAGTGCCCCACCTGCTCGGTGAACGTCGTGCACTCCCCGGTGTCGAGGTCCACGTACCCGATGGCGCCCATGTCGTGGCCGTACTCGGCTTGCGACCCGTAATAGATCCGGTCGCCGACGCCGAGCAACCCGTACGGCCGGTTCTGCCCGGCGCCGATCCGGCACACCGTCGCCGGCTCTTGCCCGTCCACGATGTCGGCCGGGACGTAGGTCGTGATGTCGCCGTTCGGATAGGTGCCCTGGTAGATCCTGCCCTGGTAGGCGATCATCGATTCCGCCTGCCGCCCGACGTTCCACGACTGCTGTTCGTCCGAGCGCATCGGTTCGTACGCGCCGGTGCCGCCGCTCATGTAGGCCGCACTCCAGATGCGCCCGTCCGGTCCGTTGATCAGGTCGTTCACCCCGAGCGCGACGTCGGGCACGCCGTCCAGTTCGGCCCGGGCGAATCGGCCGGTCTCGATGTTGTACGCGAC
>JAJYTA010000031.1 GCA_021793295.1 Actinomycetes bacterium | reverse complement strand
CCCCAACTGACCGCTGGGGGCTGTAAGCCGAGCCCGAGGAACGACAACGCCGTCTCAGCCAAGATCATCCCGGGCACGGCCATAGTCAGCGTGGCGATGATGTGACTGGTGAAGCCCGGCAGCATGTGCCGGAAGATGACGCGATGCTTGCGTGCGCCATCGAGTTCTGCCGCAAGCACGTAGTCCTCGGTCTTCAGTTGCAGGAACTTGCCGCGAACCACCCGGGCGAGGCCGGTCCAGCCGAGCAGCGACAGGATCACGGTGATCGCGATGTAGGTCCGTACCGGGCCCCATCCCGGAGGTACGGCGGCGGCGAGACCGAGCCACAGCGGTAGCGACGGGATAGCGATGATGAACTCGATGATCCGCTGGATCAACGAATCGACCGCGCCGCCGAAGTACCCGGAGAGCCCTCCGAGCACGACTCCGAGCACCAGGCTGAGTCCCACGCCCACCAGGCCGACCGACATCGAGATCCGGGTCCCGTAGATCAGCCGGCTGAGCTGGTCGCGTCCCTGGCGATCGGCACCGACCAGGTAAAACGGGTCGCCCGCATGTTTCGGCCCGAACAGGTGCCGATCGGTCTCGAACAGGCCCCACAGCTTGTACGGGTCGCCTCTGACGAAGAACCCGAGTTCGATCACGTGATCGTGGTCGACGCTGAACTCCCGCACCATGGTCGCGTCGTCGACGGTGGAGCTGTATCCGTAGGTGAACAGGCGCGGTCCGCCGTCCCAGGACAGGTGCACCTGCTGCGGTGGCGCGAAGGCGTACGTCGCTTCGGCGGTGTCTTGGTGTTTGGGCGCGAGGAATCCGGAGAACGCCGCCACCAGGTACAGCGCCAACGTCACCACCAGCCCGAACATCGCCAGTCGATGGCGTTTGAACCGCCGCCAGATCAGGACCCGCTGCGGGGCGACGAGCCCGGTCACGTCAGTAGGCGTCACGATGTCCACACCTCCTACGCGGTAGCCGTTTCACGGATGCGCGGGTCGACCACACCGAGCAGGAGGTCTGAGAGCAAGGTGCCGACGACGGTGAGGACACTGAGGACGAAGATCACGCTGCCCGCGAGGTACATGTCCTGGCCTTGGAGCGCCTTGAGCAACATCGGGCCCGTGGTTTCCAGCCCCAGCACCTTCGCGACGATGATCTCGCCGGCGATCAGCGACGGCAGCACCCACCCGATGGTGGAGACGAACGGGTTCAACGCCACCCGGACCGGGTATTTGACGATCACGTCACGTTCGTTCAAGCCGCGACTGCGGGCGGTGACGACGTACGGCTTGTGTAGTTCGTCGAGCAGGTTCGCGCGCATGATCCGGACGACGCCAGCGATGTTCCCCCACGCGATGATGACGATCGGCAGCCAGACGTGTCCGAGGAGGTCCAGGAGCTTGCCGAGGTTCCACGCTGCATCTTGGAACTCCGGCGAGAACAAGCCTCCGACGCTGTGACCGAAGAACCGCAGCTGAATGTAAGCCACGGACAACGCGAGCAGAAAGTTCGGGATGCCGAGGCCGATGAAGACGATGCCGGTGATGATGTAGTCGCCCACCGAGTACTTGCGCACCGCGGAGTAGACCCCGAACGGCAGCGCTGTGGCCCACGTGAACAGCATCGTCACGACGCCGAGGGTGACGGTCAGCGGCAACCGGTCAGCCAGCAGCGAGGAGACCGACTTGCCGTACTCGAACGAATACCCGAAGTCGAGATGGAGCACGATGTTGGTGATCCATTTCCAGTACTGGACGATGACCGGCTGGTCGAGTGCGTATCGCTGTTCGAGCGCGGCGAGCGTTTCCGGTTGTACCGTCTCACCGCCCTGCGCCAGCCTCGCGACGTAGGTGGTCAGGTAATCGCCCGGCGGCAGCTGGATGATGATGAACGAGACCAGCGAGATCAGGAACAGGGTCGGGATCATGATCGCGACCCGCCGCAGTACGTAGGCCAGCATTCAACTGCCTTGGAAGAACAGCTGCGCCGGTTCCGTGGCAGCGGGGAGGCCCGTGCGGAAGCTGAAGACAGCATCCTCTCGGACGTTCACGAGGTTGTTGCTCGCGACGACCGGTGAGAACGGGATGCGCGCCAGGCCGATGATCCACACGTTCTCGTCGTGCTTACGCAAGATCTCTCTGCCGAGCTCGAGGCGCTCGTCCTCGTCGGCGGCCCGTTTGAGCTGTTCGTAGAGCTCGATGATCTCCGCGTACACGCCCTCGGGCTTCATTCCGGTGTCGCCACCGCTTGCGGTGTACTCGCCGTAGAGCGGCGCCCAGTAGGTGAGAACGGAGGTCGGGACGTACCACAACGGGTCGGTGTCCCAGAGATAGCCCGCGGCACTGTATCCACACAGGTCGTATTTGCCCTGCTGCTGCTCCTCGTAGAACAGCTCCCTGGAGACGTTGCGGATGGTCATGTTGATGCCGACTTCGGCCCAGTGCCGCTTGGCGTACTCGAGCACGTCGATTTCCGGCAGCGCATTGCCGGACGGGAAAGTGAGTGCGCGCAGCACCAGCGGTTTGCCGTCCGGGCGCATCCGGAAGTTGTCGTCGTCGCGCTGGGTCAAGCCGGCGGCATCGAGCAGTTCGTTCGCCTTGTCGGTGTCGAACTCGGTGAACCGCATGCCCATCCCCTCTTCGTAGTAGGGGTCGCCGGGTGTGCCGCAGGGATGTCCGATGAGTCCTTCGCCGACGAGTAGGGCTTGATTGATCTCTTCGCGGTCGATCGCGTGCGACAGGCCGGCGCGGAAGTCGATGTTCTGGTAGAGCTCTCGCAGCACCGGGTCGGGGTGGCTCTGGTTCACGTGCACGGCGTTGTACGAGCCGTCGAGTTTCCAGCGCAGCACGCGGTAGTTGTTCTGCTCGGCGTTACGAAGCAGCAGGGGAACACTCTTGAAGCCGATTGCGGAGATGCTCAGGTCGATGTCGCCGTTGGCCATCCGCAGTGCGAAGGCGTCTTCTTCGAGGAAGATGAAGCTGATCTTGTCGATGTAGGGCAGTTGTCTGCCGCTGGGGTCGACCTTCCAGAAGTAGGGATTGCGCTCAGCGGAGGCATGACCCGAGGCGCCCGGTGCTTCGGTGAGTTTCCAGGCTCCCAGGCCGGGGCGTTCCGGGTTCAGCCATTGGCTGTTGCGGTCCTCGTAATAGCTCATCCACGTGTCGAAGCCGTTCTGTTTGGCCCGTTTCTCCGCTTCGGCCTCCCCGATGTAGTCGGGATGGAACTGCTTCAGATAGTGCTCGGGATGCCACATCTGACCGGCTGGAGCGGGGTGACACAGATAGCTGAGTAGCAGCCCGTGTGGAACGTCGAAGGTGAATCTGACGGTCCGGTCGTCGACCGCCGTGATCTTGCCAGGCTTTCCGCCGGCGACGAACCATGTGGGCGGGTCAGGCGTCAGGTCCTTGTTCGACAGGACCTTTTCGTAGGTGTACACGAGGTCCTTGGTGGTGAAGGGCTCACCGTCGGACCACTTGAGGCCTTCACGGAGCACGAACTCGTACGTCTTTCCGCCATCGAGCATCTCGAAGGACTCCGCCATCGCCGGTTGTGGTTCCGGTGGATCGGTCTTGGTCCATTCGACCAAGCCCGAAGTGGCAAGATCCTGGATGGCGTTGTTGTTCTGGTCGAGTTTGCCGGTTCGCAGGGTGCCGCCGAACACGCCTTCTTTCGAGAAGGGCTCCACGACCAGTGGGTTCTTGGGCAGCCGCTCCTCTAGTGGCGGCAGCTTGCCCGCCTTGACTTGCTCGGCGAGCATCGGCGACTCCTTGGCACCGGAACTTTGCTGGTCACCGCCCTTACTTCCAGCTGGTTCGGTGGAGAAGAGGGAGCAGCCCGGCAATGCCGCGCCCCCGACGAGTGTTCCGCCGATCACGAACAGGTCTCTGCGCGAGAGGTTCGACATGATGCGTTCCTTCCGAGCATCCAACGCCTCACTGGTGGCTTCGCCTTACCGGGTGGCTTCCGACGCCGCGCCCGTAGCGCCGTTGAGGGCGGTGACAACACCTCCCACCACATGTCAGTCGTCTGGGAGACTTCGACCTCTCCCGGAGTGGCCGACGTCACAAGCTTGGCTTGCAATCGATTTCAGTGTCAAGGTTTCGGTCGAAATGGGGAGATCAAGGCACGGTCGACCGTCCGGTAACGCTGGTCGGCGACGCCGGCTGCGTGAGAATCAGCGGCCATACGAGGGCGGCATGCCCGGGGCTGAGCACGGCGCCGACGTCGCGGTTTCGTCGACTGCGGCAGGACTCGACTCGTCCGGGACAGCAGGCGCCGCTTCGGCGATCTCGGGCTCGGCCACCACCGCGCGGATGGCCAGCGCAGACAATGCACCCCCGGCCAGCAGGATTGCGCAGACGATCATTGCGCCCCGGTAGGCCGCAGTCAGCGCCTCGGGATCGGCGTAGCTTTCACCCGCCAGCCCGGTCAGCGCCGGAAGCGCCGCCACCGCGATCAGGCCTGCGGCACGAGACACGCCGTTGTTCACGCCGCTGGCGATACCGGCCAGTTGCTGTGGGGCCGCCGCCATGACCGTCGCCGTCAACGTCGGAACCAACGTCGTCAGGCCGATCCCCAGGAGCACGACACCGGGCAACACCGCCGAGACGTACCCGTCGCCGGCGTCGATCGTGGCCAACAGGCCGACCCCTGCGGCACCGCACAGGGACCCGACCACCAGCGGAGCACGCACACCGAAGCGGGTGCTGAGGTCAGCTGAGCGGCCGGAGAAGAAGAGCATGAGCAGCGTGATGGGCAGGGTGGCGATGCCGGCGGCCAGCGGGCTCCACTCCAGCGAGACCTGCAGCTGCATGACGAGGAAGAACATGACGCCGGAGAGCCCTCCGTACACCACGAACGTCATGATGTTGATGACGCTGAAGGTGCGGTCGGAGAACAACGTCAGCGGCACCATTGGATTGGGGGCTCGCTGCTCGCGGAGGATGAAGGCCACGGCGGCGGCGACCGAGAGCACGGCTGCGCCTACGACAGTGGTCGTTGCGCCCGTCGCGGGCCAGTTGATCAGGGCATACGTGCTTGCTCCGAGAGCAAGCGCACCGAATGCGGCACCCGGTCCGTCGAACTGGCCGACGTTGTCCTCGTCGCGGCTCTCGGGCGCGTTGGTCTGGATCAGCCACACCGTGACCGCGGCCAGGGGAACGTTGATGCCGAACACCCAGCGCCAATCGAACTCGAGCAGCCAGCCTCCCAGCAGCGGGCCGATGATGCCGGAGACGCCGGTCAGCCCGGCCCAGGCGCCGATGGAACGCGCTCGATCGTCCGGATGCATCGTCGTCTGCAGGATGGCCAGTGCGCCCGGTGTGAGCAGCGCTCCGCCGACGCCTTGTAGTGCCCGCGCGGCGATGAGCACTTCGACCACTGGCGCCAAGGCGCACATCACCGACGCCGCGGTGAACCAGACGACGCCGAGGGTGAAGATGCGGCGGCGGCCGACACGGTCGCCGAGCGCGCCGCCGAGCAGAATCAGCGCGGCGAGGGTGAGCGTGTAGGCGTTGACGGTCCACTGCAAGGCCGCGAGGTCGGCGTCGAGTTCACGGCCGATGGTGGGAAGAGCGACGTTGACGACGGTGCCGTCGAGAAAGGCCATCCCGGAGCCGAGTGCCGTGGCCGCCAGCAGTGCCTTGCCGCGGGCGCTGCTGAGGCGTACTGCGTCGTCCATGGTGAGGAGCGTAGCTCTGCGTTCAGACACCGAGCGGCTGCCGCGTGTGGGAACCTGGGATGGTGCTCGCAAAACGGATCGCTCTCGGCGTAGTAGGGACCGCTGCGGCCGGTCTCGCCTACTCGGCGGGGTACGAGGTGCGGTCGTATCGGCTCCGTCGCTTCGATGTGCCGGTCCTGCCCCGAGGTAGTCGGCCGCTACGTATCCTGCATCTCTCCGATCTGCACATCACGCCAGGTCAACGACGCAAGGTCGAATGGGTCCGCGGGTTGGCGGCGCTGGAGCCCGACGTCGTTGTGAACACCGGGGACAACATGGCCCATGTCGACGCGGTGCCGACCGCGGTCGAGGCCATGGAGCCGCTGCTGGACCGGCCAGGGGTGTTCGTCTTCGGATCGAACGACTACTTCGCGCCGCGGCCGAAGAACCCAGCCCGCTACCTGCTTCCGCTCGACTGGATCCGTCGCGACAACCAGCGCGATCAGGCCGATGCCATCGACTTGCCGTGGAAAGACCTGCGCAGCGAACTCGTGGCCGCGGGGTGGCTCGACCTGAGCAACACCCGCGCAACACTGGACGTCGACGCGCGGCGGTTGAGCTTCGCCGGCGTGGACGATCCGCATCTGAACCGCGATCGGCTCGCCGAGGTTGCCGGGCCTGCCGATCACGATGCCGACGTGACGATCGGCGTGATGCACGCGCCGTACCTGCGGGTCCTCGACGCTTTCCGGAACGACGGCTACCGACTGCTGCTGGCTGGGCACACGCATGGCGGCCAGTTGTGCATCCCCGGAGTAGGTGCCGTGGTCACGAACTGTGACCTCGAACCGCGCCGCGCCAAGGGCCTGTCCCGGCATCCGGCGATCGGCGGCCCGGAGGCCGCCTGGATGCACGTCTCGGCCGGCCTGGGCACATCGCCCTACGCTCCGGTGCGGTTCGCCTGCCCGCCCGAGGCGACGTTGCTGACGCTCGTGGCCGAAGGATGACCACGTACTGAACCGATTTCTCTTCCGGCGGCGGGCTCAGATATGCTGACTCGGCGATTCGCGGGGTGTGGCGCAGCTTGGTAGCGCGCTTCGTTCGGGACGAAGAGGTCGCAGGTTCAAATCCTGTCACCCCGACCAATATCGTTGCATTCCAGAGGCCCTGTCGGTGATGCCGGCAGGGCCTTCGAGATGTCAGCAGGGATGTGCGCCGTCGATCTTGAGAGCCGTCAGGGCAACCTTGCCCTGACGGGTCGTCAGCGCCCTGATGCCACAGGGCGCCGGTACCTTGTGGCGCCATGCACTTTCATAATCTCCCGCCGGAGCCGCGCTCGAGCCGACCCAGAGCGCTGCCGGACGATGCAGAGACCGGCCGTGCCTACGTCCGCGGGCTGGTCCTGGCTGTCGTAGGGGCGGCGATCTGCGCGTTGGGCCTCTGGCTGACGTGGGGTGTGGTGCCGTGGGTCGTCGGTGCGGCCCTGTTCGGGCTGGCTCTCATCGGGTTGACGCGCACTTGGCGTACGCGGAGATGGGTCACAGTCGGCGCGGCCGTGATCGGCGTGGCTGTCGTGGGTGCCCCATTCGTGCTGCCGTACCTCGAGCGCACCGTGCCGGTCGAGTGGTCCGTGGCAGGTGAGTGGCCGCTGACATCGTCCAGCGATCTCGTGGTCACCGCCTCCGTCGACCCTCGTGAAGGCGTCCCGCCCGGAAGGGGCGACGTCGTCCACATCCGGGCGCGTACGGCGGCCAGCGGCGACGTCGTGTGGTCCCGCGAGGTCGAAGCCGAGGACGGCTTGGCCGCCAGGGTGCACCGAGCCTCGGGGGTGCTGGTGGTGTGGGCCACGACCGACCCGGGACATGCGTGGGAGTATCGCGCGTACGACATGCACAGCGGCGACGACCTCTGGACGTCGCCTGCGGGGGCGAGGATCGGCATGGTCGCGGCCAGCGGCGACCTGCTGATCATGGAGGGCGACGGGAGGCTCGAAGGATGGGACGCCCGGACCGGTGAGGTGCGTTGGTCCGAGGCGGCGGACTTCCGTGGACCGCGCCTGCAGCCGCACGACGCCTCCCGGGGGGTCGACTACGTCGGGCTGCGGGTTCCAGCGGCGGAGAAATCTGCGGCCGACGTGAAAATTCGTGTCCTGGATGCGATGTCGGGAGAATCGGTCGGCGGGCTCAGCGTGCGGCCTGGCAGCATGGTGGCCGTCGTGGGTGATCGTCTTGTCGTGGACGACGGCGCGACGGCGGCAGCGAGCGAGCGAGAGATCGGCGACACCGATTACGTGCGGGTCAACGTCACGAGCTACGCCCTACCCGCCTTGGACGAGATGTGGTCAGCTGAACTAGCCCGGCCGAAATCGATTCCGAACGCTGAGTCCGGTGTCGATCCGTTCGGGACGGGACATAGCTACACCGTCACGCCGGGGGGCGTGGTCGAGCTCGTGGCACCTACCGACGGCGCGATCTCGCGCATTCCGTCGCCTCGTGGCGTGCGGCTTACGTACTCGTCGCCGGTCGGGTTTCCGACGATCGCGAAGGTGCAGTGGTCCGAGGGCGGCCACGCGATCATGCCGGACGCCGAGCCGGCCCGGGGCGACACGCTGCTGCCTGCCGCGTATGTGGATCTCGACGAGGAGTCTGCGCGCACCGTCGACGTCCCGTCGGCGCGGCCGGAAGCGTCCCTTCCGGGTGACGACGGCCTCGATCCCGCGCCGCTGTGGCGCGGTTTCGAGGACGACCTGTTCGGGCGAACCGTGCCACACGCCTACGTCGTCGATGACGCCGACGGCGAGCTCTCGCTGCGTGACGTCGGTGCGCTGCCCAATGATGCGGGCAAAGTCACTGCCCACGCGGGCATGCTCTTCACGCGAACCGACAATCGCCTACACGCGATCGATCCCGGTGCAGTGCGCTGATCGTGCCGTCCGCCACTTCACTCACATGAAGTAGCGCAGTCCGACATAGGCCCAGGCCATCACCGAGCTGAGGATCGTCACGAAGATGCCGTACTTGGTGAACTGCCAGAACGAGATGTTGTGGCCCGCGCGGGCCGCCAGGCCGATGGCGACGACGTTGGCACTGGCGGCGATGGCGGTCCCGTTCCCGCCGAAATCCGCCCCCAAGGCGAAGGCCCACCACAACGCCTCTCCGGTGGCCGGGTCCGGCGACTGGGCGACGAGACCTTCGACGATGGGCGCCATGGTGGCGGTGTAGGGAATGTTGTCGAAGAACGCCCCCAAGATCGCCGAACCGAACACCAGGGCGGAGGCCGCGGCGAAGTAGTTCTGCCCGACGGTGTCGACCACCCAGCTACCGACGTCAGAGATCACTCCGGTGTGCGAGAGGCCGGCCACCATGACGAACAGGCCCATGAAGAAGACCAGCGTGGGCCACTCGACCTCGTTGAGTACGTCCGAGATGTCGAGGCCCGACACCAAGAGCATCACCCCGGCGCCGACCAGGGCGACGATCGACGGTTCGACATCCACCACCGCGTGCAAGCAGAACCCGATGATGACCAGCCCGAGTACCACCATGCAGCGGACGAGCAGGCGCGGATCGGTGATGGCCCGCCGCTCCTGCAAGACCATCACGGCTGCGACCCTGTCCGGGTTGTACACGAACGACTTGCGGAACAGGACTCGGGTCAGCAGCACGAACGCGCCGAAGATCACGATGACGATCGGCGTCATGTGAATGAGGAAGTCGTTGAAGCTCAACCCGGCCCGGCTGGCGATGATGATGTTGGGCGGGTCGCCGATGAGGGTCGCAGCGCCGCCGATGTTGGAGGCGAGGATCTCGGCGATGAGATACGGCTGGGCGGGTATGCCGAGCCGGTTGCACACCACGATGGTGACCGGGACCACCAGCATGATGATGGTGACGTTGTCGAGGATGGGCGAGGCGATGGCGGTGATCGCCATCAGCAGCACCATCAGCCGGTACGGCTTGCCGCGAGACTTCTTGGCCGCCCAGATGCCCAGATAGTCGAACAAGCCGGTCTGCTTGACTACCCCGACGATGATCATCATGCCGAGCAGAAGGAAGATGACGTTCCAGTCGATGCCCTCGTGCTCGGAGAAGAACACCTCTGACCCGGGAATCAGGCCGGTGACGGCCATGACGCCGGCCGCGATGAGTGCGACGGCGGTTTTGTTCGCCTTCTCTGTTGCGATGAAGAAGAACGCGACCGCGAAGATGACTATCGCGAGTGCCGCACTCATCCCTGGCGTCCCGCCGGTGTGGTGTGCGCCGGGCGTGACGTCAGTTGTCGAGATCGGGCAACGCGAGGTTGATCAGCAGGCGGTTCAGCGTGACGGCGCCGACCAGTGCGTGGGTGTGGTCGACGATGGCGACCAGCGGGCTGTGTAGCCGCCCCATGAGCGTGGCCAGTTCGAGCAACGTGGCGTCGAGACTGGCCGTGACGGGCTTGGCGGGATAGCCGGGCAGGCATTCGCCGACGGTTCGATTGCCCAGGTCCTGCCAGAACCGGTCGGCATGAGCTTCGTCGATGGTCCGGGCGAGCGCCGGATCGTCCTGATACGAGTGCAGCACGGCCATCCGGAGCACCTGGGTGCCCGGAATGACGATGCGAGGTTTCGAGTTCTCGTCGACGACGATCAACCCCGGCAGCTGCTCCTGCGTCATGACGCGAACGGCCTTGGCGACCGGGTCCTTGAGCGTGACCGTGGGTATCTGCACGACGATGTCGCGTGCCTTCATGGCACCTTTCCCCTGGGCGTGGCTGTGATCCGGCAGGCGAGATTACCCGACCTACCGACACAGCCGACGATACGCCCGCACCACGTCCGGACCCGCCGACGACTGCCAACCAACCCGGCCAGCCATGCGTCATGTGAACTCCTGTGCGTTCGGCGCCCCCGCATTCTAACGGCGCGTTGACCCCAGAAGTGACACTGGCTTCCGCTTGTAGCCGGCTGTTCGCGTCAAGCGTCCCGGGCGCCGGCGGAGTAGTCGGGCAACTGCTGCAAGGCCCACTGATTGCCGTCGGGGTCGGAGAAGAAAACGAATCGGCCCCAGGGCTGCGCGTCGACCTCGCTGACCTCGATGCCGCGCTCGATCAGCTCGGCGCGGGCGGCGTCGGCATCGGCCACCACCATCTGCATGTTGTCCAGCGACCCGGGCTGCATGGAGCTCAGGCCGGAGCCGATGGCGATCGAGCATGCCGACCCGGGTGGAGTGAGCTGCACGAACCTGATGGTGTCGCTGACAGCGTGGTCGTGGTCGGCGACGAATCCCGCCCGGACGTAGAAGTCTTTGGCGCGGTCGACATCGGTCACCGGTACGGCGACGAGTTCCAACTTCATGTCCATGAGACGAACCTACGAGGCATTGCGGTCATATGGTGACCGCTAGGCGATCGGGTCACGATTCTCACCCGAGCCCCGCCTGCCGATGTCATCATGGCAACAGGGTCAGCGGATCAACGTTGCCAGCGGACGGAGTCGCACATGACCACCAGGACCGAGACGATCGTCGTCGGCGTGGACGGTTCGTTCAACAGCGGCGCAGCGCTGGACTGGGCGGTGGCCGACGCGCAGCGGCGCAACGCTGGTGTTCGCATCGTCCACGTGGTGTGGGTGCCGATCACGGTGGCGGCCTTCGGTGATGCCTCGACGTTCCCGCCGCCGGACGATCTGATGGCCTACGGCGAGGAAGTCCTCACCACCGCTCGGGAGCGGGCCGCCTCCCAAGCGCCGGACGTCCACGTCGAGACTTCCCTGCTCGTGCGCCGTCCGGACGAGGCCCTGCTCGAGGCAGCGCAGGAAGCGAGCTTGGTCGTCGTCGGTACGCGCGGGCTCGGCGGCCTGGGCGCGCTGGCGCTGGGATCGGTGAGCGGCAAGGTCGCGGCGAGTGCGCCGTGTCCGACGGTGGTGGTGCCGTCCGACGTCCTGCCGTCCGATGGCCCGGTGGTCGTCGGTGTCGACGGTTCCGAACCGAGCGATGCGGCGCTGCGGTGGGCGATGACCGAGGCGGCGTTGCGTGGCGTCGACGTGGTGGCGTTGAACGCGTACCAGGTGTCGGTGCTGCCGATGCCGATCATCGATGCCGACACGATGTCGAAAGTGGCCGCGGAGGATCGCCGGCGGGCTGTCGAGCAGGCGAGTCAAGCTGTCGACCGGGCCCGCAGGGCGGTCGACGTCGACGTCGCCGTCACGGTGCACGTCGAAGCCGGTCATCCGGCCGATGTGCTGTTGGACCACGGGCGCGACGCAGCGCTGGTCGTCGTCGGCTCGCGGGGTCTCGGCAAGTTCCGCGGCCTGTTGCTCGGTTCGATCAGCCAGGCCGTACTCCACCAGGCGACGCGTCCAGTGGCCGTCGTCCGTGCTCCGGACGAGCCCGCGTGACCACCGAGCATTGACTTTCCAAGTTGGAATGTGATTGACTTTCCGACATGGAAAATAATGACGTGCAGCAGCCTGACCCGCTGACGATGATCGGCGAGGCGCGCACCGCCGCCGCGGAGCGGCTGGTGACGCCGTGGTGGTATCACCCGATCCTGGGGCTGCTGTTGGCGGGGCATCTCGTCGCGTTCAGCTTCGGTGACACCTTGGTGCGAAGCGTGGCTACGCTGCTGTTCCTGGCCGGCATCGCGCTGCTGGTGCAGACCTACCGCCGGTTGACCGGCGTGTGGATCTCCGGCTTCGAGGCAGGGCGCGCCAGTCGCTGGGCTTACGCCATGGGTGCTCTGGTCGGGGTACTGATGGTGGCTTCCCTCGTCATCGTGTGGACGACGTCGCTGGCCTGGCCGACGTGGGTCATGGCGGCCGTTGTCGGGGTGGCTGTCGTGGTGCTCGGGCGACGCTTCGACGTGGCGTTGCGGGCCCAGTTGCGGGCAGGCGCATGAGCACGCAGTTCAACGAGATCATCCATGCGCCGCACCGGCTACGGATCTGCGCGTTCCTCGATGCGACCTCGTCGGCGGAGTTCGCGACACTGCGCGACATGCTCGGCGTGGCCGACTCGGTGGTCAGCAAGAACCTGAAGGTCCTGCAGGACGCTGGCTACGTGACGATCTCCAAGCCCACCGGACGGGGCCGGGTGCGGACCTGGGCGGCGCTCACCCCCGCCGGTCGGCGCGCCTATGCCGACCACGTTGCCGCCCTCAAGAGCGTCGTCGGCTGACCGCTCACCGACTGGCGTCGATCACGCAGAACAGGTTGCCCTCGGTATCGGCGAGCACGACGAAGTCGGCATCGTCGGGATACACCCATGGCACGCGGGTGGCGCCGAGCGCGATCAGCCGCTCCACCTCGGCGGCCTGTTCGGCCGCGTCGTCGGCCGACAGATCGAGGTGCATCCGGTCGCCCTCATCCAGATGGACACGTGGGCCGTCGCCGTCCGGCGGGAGGAGGAAGGCCGGGTTGTCCGGATGCGGGACGTAACCGAGCGCGCCGGTCCAGAACTGGCCCGCGCGGCGAACGTCCGACACGTTCATGACGATCGACCTGATCCGCGCCATCGCCTTACCTCCACCGTCCGTCGGCCTGGGCGGCCGCGACGTGGTCGAGGCCGGGCGGTTGCATTCGTCCGGCCGCCGTCAACGCCTCGACTCTGGCGACGTTGATCTTCGACCACGAACTCCTCGGCCGCCTGCGTGAGTAGCGCTGCAGGAAAGACACGTCGTCATAGGCCCTGCGCAGACCGTCGATCCAGCCGTAACACAACGCGACGTCGAGTGCCTCGTCGATCGAGACGAGGCCGGCCCCGCGGTTCTTCTTGCCGATGCGCAGCCATGCCTCGGTGTGTACGTCGTGATGGCTGCGCAGCCACCTCTCCCAGCCGTCGGCGTCAGGGAACTCGAGGACGTCCACGACCCTCACCTCTTCGCGGCAGATGGACTTTCACGGTAGTGCGGCGCGCGGTCCGCCCTCAACCCTTGCTCAAACTTCACATCGTGTGTATTTTCAAACTACACACAATGTGAACTTGAGGAGATGGTCGGGATGGCCGCGGGGAAGAACCGATGGGCGTTGGTCGCCGGCGCCGGGATCGCCGTGTTCATGGCGCAACTCGATGCGACGGTGGTCCAGGTCGCGTTACCGACGATCGAGGCGGACTTCGGAACGGCGACGAGCCTGTCCCAGTGGGTCGTTCTCGCCTACGTCCTGCCCCTGATCGCACTGTCGCTACCGAGCGGCCGCTGGCTGGACGGCGTGGGGGCGCGTGCCGCCCTGACCTTTGCCGTCACCGGATTCGCCGTGTCGAGCACCGCCGTGGGCCTGGCGCCCGGGATGGGCTGGTTGATCGCGGCTCGCGTCGTTCAGGGTGGCTTCGGCGCCGTGTTGTTCGCCTTGGTCCCTGTGCTGGCGACGACGGCCGTGCGGCCGGAGGCACGCGGGCGGGCGATGGGCGTGGTCATGACGCTGGGACCGCTCGGCGGCGTCAGCGGGCCGTTGCTCGGCGGGCTGCTCGTCGACACCCTCGGCTGGCCGGCCATCTTCTACCTGAACGTGCCGGTGGGCCTGCTCGTCATCGGGATCGGGCTCGGCCAGTTGCCGGCCGATCGCGGGCTCAGCCTGCCGGATCGGTCCTGGGCCATGGAAACGGGGTTGATCGGCGCAGCTGCGATAGCGGTGATGCTGGGGCTGTCCCTGGCTGCCGAAGGTGGGCCGGCCTGGCTGTTGTTGCTGATCGCGGCCGTGCCGTTCGTGGCGATGTGGCGACGCTCGGCGAGCAGCGAGCCGGTGCGTGAACTCTTCGGCGCCCGCGGGATGCCAGGCCCGCACCTTGCGCTGATGTTGGAGATGACCGCTGTCATGGCGGTGCTGTTCCTGGTCCCGTTCTTCCTGCACCAGGTCGCGGGCGCGACCACGGCGCAGATCGGCGTCACCATGCTCGCCTTCCCCGTCATGGTGATGGCTTTCGGCTTCGTCAGCGGCGTGCTGGCCGACCGATTCGGAGCCACGCGGGTGGTGGTCACCGGATCCGTCATCATCGCGATCGGGTTACTGCTGCTCGCGCCGCTGAGCTCGACGTGGAGCGCGGGCGATCTCGCGTGGCGGTTGGCCGTGGCCGGCGCCGGAGCGGGGTTGTTCGCCGGGCCCAACCAGACGCTGGCGATGGCTCGTTCGCCGCGTCACCTGCTCGGAACGACCGGAGCATCGACCAGCCTCGCACGGCAACTCGGCATCGCTTTCGGGCCGGCTCTGACCACCACGGTCTGGTCGCTGGCTGGAGATGGCGTCGACGGCATGCGCGCGGCTGTCCTCCTCGCCGTCGTGCTGGCCGCGAGCAGTGGCGTCGTTCAGCGGCGCCGGACGTCGATCAACCGCGAGCCGGTCCGTACGCCCGTCAAGACGACGGCCTGACAGAGAGGAAACCCTGATGACCATCCATGCCAAGATCGCCGGCTGGTCCGGCATCGTCGCCGGACTCGGGCTCGCCGTCGAGGGAGCCTTGTGGACGCTCAGCGGTTGGACCGCGGATACCTTCACCGACCCGGCGTCGGCCATCGACTTTCTACGCGAGGACGGCGCGATGCTGCGAGCAGCCGTTTTCGTGGGGCTGTTGAACCTGGTCTTCGCGGTCGTCTTCGTCGCCGGGCTCGCCGGACGCATTCGGGGCCGAGCGCCCATCGCGGCCGCGGCGACGTTGTGGTTCGGCATGATCGGCATCGCTTTGCATCTGATCGTGCCGTTCGGCCACTGGTACGGGGTCCCGGCCTTCGTCGACGCGGCCGATCGGGACGCAACCGCCGCCCAGAGCGCATGGACCGCCTTCACCGTCGTGCTCGATGCGGCCGGTGGTGCGGCGAACCTGTTCCTCGGCCTGTCGATGCTTGCTGCAGGCTGGGCAGCAGTGGCGCGACGTGCCCTTCCGGCCGGGTTCGGGTGGGTAGCACTCATCGCGGGCACGGCCACGGCGGTGACGATCTTCGCGCCGGACACCCCACTGACCGCGGTCGCCGGGGCGGTGTTCATGCCGTCGCTGCTACTCAGTGTCGTGGTCCGCATCTGGGGTGGCATCGCCTTGACCCAGGCCGAGCCGGTCACCGACCCGATCCAGGCGGCGGCGCCACCACGCTGATCGGTCCGGGTCGCGCATCGCGTAGGCGCGCAACGCCGCCGGGTCCGGGCTCGGCGGCGTGCGCGGGACCGGGAGAAACCCGTCGACCGGCACCAGCGAGTCGGTCGCCGCGACGATATCGCCGTCGAGCAGGCTCAGTGTCCCCAGCCCGCAGGCGTGGTCGAGGTCGGGCAATGCGCCGGCGAGGGCCAGCTGGGCCGCCAGTCCGACGCTGGTCTCCAGGGCCGAGGAGACTACGCACGGCAACCCGCACGCCTCGGCCACCTGCAGGGCCCGGCGGACGCCACCGAGGGGCGTGCACTTGATGACGGCGATGTCCGCCGCCCCGGCGACGGCGACGGCGAGCGGATCGTCGGCCTGCCGAATCGACTCGTCGGCCGCGATGGGGACGTCGACGCGACGGCGGACGGCGGCCAGTTCGGTGATGCTCCGGCACGGTTGCTCGACGTATTCGAGACCGCCGGCCGCGCGATCGAGCTGGCGAATCCGGGCGATGGCCGTGTCGACGTCCCACGCGGCATTGGCATCCACCCGGATCGCCCCGTCCGGTCCGAGGGCGTCGCGGACGGCCTCGACCCGGGCCATGTCCTCGGCCTGTGCGTCCGGATGGTCTGCGACCTTGACCTTCGCCGTCGCACAGCCCGAACCGGCGGCGATGGCGTGGGCACGTTCGGCGTCGACCGCCGGCACGGTGCAGTTGACCGGGACGCGGTCACGTACTGGCGCGGGCCAGCCTTCGGTGGCCTGCTCCACGGCCGTGGCCAGCCACGACGCCGCGACGGCATCGTCGTACTCGGGAAACGGGCAGAACTCTCCCCATCCGGCCGGACCTTGGATCAGCATGCCTTCGCGCACGGTGATGCCTCGAAACCGGGTGCGCAGGGGGATCGCGTAAACGTGCGGACCGGCGGACACGGCGTCAGCGTACGCGAGCGACGTTTTCCGGCCCGATTTCTCGACGACCTGTCGATTTCCTGAGGAGCCGTTCGACGTATCGGTGAGGACGGAGAACAGGAGCTCGACATGGCGAACATGACGATGACACGACCGGATGTCACCCACTGGCTGGGCCGCACGTTCAGCGGCGCGGTGCACCTGCCGGGCGACGAGGGGTACGACGCGCACCGCCGCCCGCTCGCGCCGACGCTGGACCCCCGCCCGGCGCTGGTGGCCGAGGCCACGAACATCGCTGACGTGCACGCGGCGGTCGTCGCCGCGCGCGACTACGACGTGCCGTTCGCCGTCCAGGCCACCGGCCACGGTACGCATGTGCCCTGCGACGACGGGCTGCTGCTGAAGACGACGTCGATGAACACCGTGCAGGTCGATCCGCACCGCCAGGTCGCACACGTCGGGCCCGGAGCCGTGTGGGGTGACGTGCTCGCCGCCGCGTCGGCGTACGGCCTGGCGCCGCTGTCGGGTTCGTCGAACTCCGTCGGTGTCACCGGGTTCACGCTCGGCGGCGGGATGGGCTGGCTGGGACGGCTGTATGGCCTGGCTGCGGACAGCGTGCTGAGCGCGGAAGTCGTGACGGCCGAGGGGCGGCTGGTGCGCGCCGATGCATACGAGAATGCCGATCTGTTCTGGGCGTTGCGTGGCGGTGGCGGCAGCTTCGGGGTGGTGACCTCGCTGGAGTTCCGCCTCTACCCCGTCACCGAGGTCTACGGCGGCATCTCGTACTTCGCGCCCGAACGAGCCGACGAGACGCTGGCGGCCTACGGCGACTGGGCTCGCGGGGCGCCCGACGCGATGAGCACCGCCATCGTGCTCACCACGGTGGACGGCCGACGGGTGCTGGGCATCAAGGCGATGTACGCCGGCGGTGCCGACGAGGCCGAACGCCTGCTGCGTCCGTTGCGCGCGGCTGCCGGGCCGGCCTTGGTGGACGGGTACCGATCGATGCGGTACGCCGACGCCGCGATGGGCGGCACGCCCGCCAGGTACCTGGACTTCTTCCCGGACCTGCCGGACGCGGTGATCAAGCGGCTGGTCGACACGGCCGGGGCCGTCGACGGCGCCGGCGCGAACGTCGAGGTGCGTCACTGGGGCGGGGCGCTGGCCCGCCCGGGCGCCGACGGCGGACCGGCGGGGCGCAACACCGCGGAGTTCAGCGTCATCGTCGATGCGCCGACGCCCCACGTGGTGAACGGTCTTCGCCCGTACGGCATCGGCGGGGCGTTCCTGAACTTCCTGTCCGACACGTCTCGCACCGCACAGGCGTACACCGCGAGTGACTACGCGCGGCTGCGCACGGTGAAGCGGGCCTACGACCCCGAGAACGTGTTCGGCGTCGGGCACAGCATTCTCCCCGCCGCATGAGCGGACCGGCCGGTCAGAACGGTGCGGGCTCCGCTACGACGTGCGTCGCGGGTGCGACGGTGGCGAGAGGGCCGAGAGATTCGGGTTCGACAGGGTAGGTGTGCCCGGCCGGTGTGGTCCACCAGGTGGTTCCGTCAGCGTCGGTGTGGATCGTGAAGCGGTGGTGGGTCTTGCCGAAGTGATGGCCACCGTGCAGGACCCAGGTGTTGGTGGCGGACGTGTCGCCACCGCGGTCGTAGGGCTGCTTGTGGTCGATGTCGCCGCTGCGCGCCGTGTGGTTGCAGGTGGGGAAGCGGCAGGTGGCATCACGGGCGGTGACGAACGCCGTCAGACTCGCGGGCGGGTGGTAGGTGGTGCGGCCGTAGTCGAGGAGTTGCCCGCCGGTGGGTTCGGTGAGCAGGCGCCGCCAGGGGCCCTCGGTGCTGATGCGCCGCGATGCTTCGGCCGTGATGGGGCCGAACCCGTGCAGGTGACCGGGGTGGTCGTCGGTGCCGAGCAGAGTGGACGCAGGCACGGTGACGTGGACGGTGGCGGCGTTGCCGTGCATGGTGGCCAGCCGGTGGTGCTGGCTTTGGGTGCAGGTGGGGTTGCAGCAGCCGAGGTGACCCGTGTCCAACGCGGTCCAGCCGAGGCCGGTGAGGATGTCGAAACGCAGTTGGTCGAGGGTGCGCCGATCACCCTGGCCGCGGATGTGGCGGGCGGCGGCATCGACGGCGGTGTACAGGGCGGCGAGGTCTTCTGCCGGGCCGTAGAGTTCGATGCGCGCCATGCCGTCGTCGCCGCCGGGCGCGGCCGGCTCGGGCCGGGACATCCGCCGCTGCTCGGAGGCGGTGCGCCGGCGTTGCTCTGCGGCCTCAGGGTCGGCGGCGATGACCTCGCGGCGCAAGGCGTGGTCGAGCTGGGCGCGGGTCTGACGGGGCGCTCGGCCCAGAACGCGGGACTCGACCCGGCGCCGCAATTCGACACTGGTCAAGCAGCGGGTGCGGTCAGCGATCAAGCGGGCCTTGTCGTAGTCGATCAGCCCGTCCTCGAGTGCGGCGAGCGTGGCGGGGAGGTCGTCGCACAGTTCTGTGGCGACCGAGACCTGATGACGAGCTCGGCCCGGCGACCATGCCAGCGCCAGCGACACTTCGTCACCGGCCGGCTCGACCGCACGATGGGTATGCGGGGTCTCGATGTCGGTGGGGCAGGTGCACTGCTGATACTCCGGCCGTTCGGTCAGCTCGGCCAGTGCCTGGACCATCCGAGCGTCGGTGAACGCCTTGTGCCGCTCCCACGCCGCAGCCACCGACACGAGATCGTGGGCAGACACCTCGTTGACGTCGAGTGTGCACAGCCACGCCGCGAGCTCCGGGCCGGGCGGCGCATCGATCATCCGGTCGAACTCCACATCGTCGGCCTCGCTCATCGGCCCTCCCGCCATCGAAACAAGCTCGCTGGTCAATTATATCGAACATCAGTTCGAGCGTCTAGCCTCCGCGTTGACTCGTCTGAAGTTGCCCGATCACGCAGCCTCAGCTGGTCCGGTCGCTGAAGGCAACCCGGGTGCAGAAGGCGAGGTCTTGGACGCGGTGAGCATCTTGACGCGAGTCATCACGCCTTGGAATCGGCTAGCGCGCCGTGAAGAGGTTCAGAACAGAGGTTCAGAATGTGGCGCGGTCGGCGCTGCGCGGATCGTCGACCCGCCGGAGCGCGTAGACGTCACCGGCTCGCGCGGCCGCCCGCCACGGCCGGGCCTTGTTCAGGGCGATGTCGAGCGACGGGTCGCCGCGATCGAGGTCCACACACACCAGATCGGCTCCGCCGTCAGCCGAGCACGCACCCAGCCGGTATCCGTGCGGCCCGACGACTCCGGCCGGCATCGCCTCGCTGCAGTGGGCCGGGACGGCCACGCTGAACCAGAGGTTGTTCGTGGCCGCGTGTCCCCGCATGACGACATCGAAGATCGGGTCCTGCGAGTGCGAGGAGAACAGCACGCAATCGACGCCGTCGTCGAGGTACTCCATGATGAGATCCGGAAAGTTGATCTCGATGCACAAGACGCACCCGAACCGGAAGCCGTCCACGTCGAACACCACACGTTCGAAGCCCGGCGTGTACCAGTTCTCCAGCTCGTTGCTCGAGCACCGGCGCTTGTCGTAGCGATCCACCGGCTCACCGCGGTCGGAGATCACGTACAAGCTGTTGTGCGGACGATTCGGCGGCGTCAAGGCATGGTTGCCGCCCACGACGACCCACAGCCGCAACTCGCGGGCTAGCTCGGCGATGCTGCTGAGCTCGTCTCGCGTAGCGGTGCGAGCGACGTGTCCGGACCGGTCGTGCGCGCCGGCGGGGTAGCCGGACAGCGCGCCCTCGGGAAACTGAATCAGGCGCGCGCCGTGCTCGTGGGCCGAGCGCATCAGCCGCCGGATCTGGTCGCCGTTCCTGGCCGGATCAAGCGTGACCGGGCTCTGCGCTGCAGCGATTCTGATGCGTTCCGATCCGGTCACGAGTCCACCATCGCACGCCGCAGCGGCTACGTTTGCTCATCGCCGATGCGGGACACGCTGGCAGGTGGAGGCTTCGGTGATGGAGTGGTTCTCCACAGAGGGATATTGGGTGAGCCGGCTGGTGTTCCAGCGTGGGCTCGCGCTGGTCTATCTGGTCGCGTTCCTGACAGCGGCGCTGCAGTTCCGCGCGCTGTTCGGGCAGCAGGGACTGACTCCCGCGCCCCGCCACCTGCGCGCGACGTCGTGGCGGCAGGCGCCGAGTCTGTTCCGCCTCCACTACTCGGACCGGTTCTTCGCCGCGGTGGCCTGGACCGGCGTCGGGGTGTCGGCGGCGTTGCTCGTCGGGCTGGGCGACGAGCTGCCGCTTGCCGCGCACATGGCGGTATGGGCGGTGTTGTGGGTGACGTATCTGTCGATCGTCCACGTCGGCCAGGTCTGGTACGGCTTCGGCTGGGAGTCGTTGCTGTGCGAGGTCGGCTTCCTGGCCGTCTTCCTCGGTCCGTCGGCCGGATCCGACGCGGCGGCGCCGCCGCTGCTGATCCTGCTGGCGCTGCGGTGGGTGCTGTTCCGGGTCGAGTTCGGCGCGGGGCTGATCAAACTTCGCGGCGACAGCTGCTGGCGAGACTTGACCTGCCTGCAATACCACCACGAGACGCAGCCGATGCCGAACCCGTTGAGCTGGTACTTCCACCGCCTTCCACCGCGGCTGCACAAGGTCGAGGTGGCCGCGAACCATGTCACGCAACTCGGGATGCCGGTGTTGCTCTTCCTGCCCCAGCCGATCGCCGGGATCGCTGCGGGCGTCGTCATCGTCACCCAGGCGTGGCTGATGCTCAGCGGCAACTTCTCGTGGCTGAACCTCTTGACGATCGTGCTGGCACTCCCGGTGCTCGGCGACGGGTTCTGGCGTGCGGTCTGGCCGGTGTCGGTGCCGGCCGACATGCCGGATGCGCCGCTGTGGCATCAGGTGACGGTGATCGTCGTGGCGGTCGGCGTGATCGTGCTCAGCTACTGGCCGGTGCGGAACCTGGTCTCGCGGCGGCAGCTGATGAACTACAGCTTCACCCCGTTGATGCTGGTGAACACCTACGGCGCTTTCGGCAGTATCACCCGCACCCGATACGAGATCGTGCTCGAGGGCACCGACGACGCCGACGTCGGGCCGGCGACACCATGGCGCGAGTACGAGTTCAAAGGCAAGCCGGGAGACGTGCGGCGCCGACCGCCGCAGGTGGCGCCGTATCACCTGCGCTTGGACTGGTTGATGTGGTTCGCCGCGCTGTCGCCGGCCTACGCGCGACCGTGGTTCGAACCGTTGCTGGTTCGGCTGCTGGAGAACGATCGGGCCACGCTGCGGCTGTTGCGGCACAACCCGTTCGCCGACCGCCCGCCGGTCTACGTCCGCGCCTCGTACTACCGGTACCGATTCACCAGCTGGGCCGAGCGTCGGCGGACCGGCGCGTGGTGGGAGCGTACCTACGTGGGTGAGTACCACCCGCCCACGTCGCTGCCGTCAGCCCGCCAGACATGAGCCGGCCCCGGGTCGCTCGATCGACCCGGGGCTCGCTGATCTCATGGGTGCTGCCGTCAGCCAGCCTTCACCATGTAGTTGTCGCGAGCGGCTTCGAGCAGGGCACGCCACGACTGGACCTCGGGACGACGGCGCAGCAGTGCACGCCGTTCGCGCTCGGTCATGCCGCCCCAGATACCGAACTCGGTTCGGTTGTCCAAGGCGTCGGCAAGGCATTCGGTGCGAACCGGGCAGCCCAGGCATACCGCCTTGGCCCGGTTCTGCGCCGCACCGGGAACGAACAGTTCATCTGGTTCGCTGCTCCGGCACGCCGCCAGGCTGGTCCAATCATCGATCCACGTCATACGGCTGTCACCCCCGTCACTTCGGTGAACACCAAACCTCTCCCGTTCACCCCGATGAGCGTGACGCTATGCAAAGTGGGTGGTCATGGGTAGACCCTGATCGACCGAAACAAAGATCATCCACTTGGCCGATGGCGCGGAGCGCGCGGATCCTGATAGCGGAATCCGATTGCTATCGATGCGCACCAGTTTGCCATGACCACGTAACATGCCACCATGGCTTTGCGACCTTCGGCCGTAGTCTCCTCGGTCCGCCGAGTGTTCCTCGTGGTCGGCGTCAGCGCGCTCAGCGGAGTGTTGCTGGCCGGGCTCGCCCTCCCGGTGGTGGCCGGGCTGGGGCTCACAGCCCGCGAAAGCGCCGATGCGTTCGCCGATATGCCGGGTGAACTGGATGCCGGGCCGATGGCCGAGCGTTCGGTGATCCTCGACGCCGAGGGCCACATCCTGGCTACCTTCTTCGACGAGAACCGGATCTACGTCGGTCTCGACGACATCTCCGAGAACATGCAGAACGCCATCCTGGCGATCGAGGACGACCGCTTCTTCGAACGCGGGCCCATCGATTTCCAAGGCACGATGCGTGCGCTGATGCAGAACATGGAGGCAGGCGAGACCCAAGGCGGCGGTTCCACGCTCACCCAGCAGTACGTGAAGCTGGTGCGGGTCGCCCAGGCCGAGACCAAGGAGGAGCTGGCCGAGGTCCAGGCGAGCAGCGGTGTCGAAGGCTACCGCCGCAAGCTCGAAGAGCTGCGCATGGCCGTCGGGGTCGAGCAGGAGCTGAGCAAGAAGGAGATCCTCGAGCGTTACCTCAACATCGCCTACTACGGGGCTCGGGCCTACGGCATCGAAGCGGCCGCCCGTACGTACTTCTCCACCTCAGCCGCCGAGCTCACCATCCCCCAGGCGGCCATGCTCGCGGGCCTGGTCCAGCAGCCGCACAACTACGACCCCACCCGCAACCCCGAGGCCGCACTGGCCCGGCGCAACACGGTACTGAACCGGATGGCCCAGACCGGGCGGATCACCGAGAAGCAGGCGGCTGCCGCGCGCCAGCAGAAGCTCGGGCTCGACGTCACGCCGGTGTCGGACGGCTGCACCGACGCGTGGGCGGGATACTTCTGCGACTACGTGACGCACGAGGTCCGGACGCTGGAGGAGCTCGGCGAAACTCCGGAAGAACGGTTGATGGCACTCGAGCGCGGCGGGCTTGTCATCCGGACCACACTGAGCCCCGAGGTCCAAGAGGCAGCTGACGAAGCGGTTTTCGACCGGGTGGCGCCCACTGACGACGTGATCGCTTCGATGGCGACGGTGGAACCGGGCACAGGCTACATCCGGGCGATGTCCAACTCGCGCAAGTACGGCGTCGAAGGTGAAGGCGTCAGCAACATCAACTACGCGGTCGACGAGCACATGGGCGGCGGAGTCGGTATTCAGCCGGGTTCGACGTTCAAGGTCTTCGTCCTCGCTGCAGCCATCAACCAAGGCATGAGCCTGAACACCTCCATCAGCTCCCCAGCGAGCATGAGCATCCCCGAGCGGAACTTCACCACCTGCGATGGCCAATACCGAAGTAGCGCGTCGTGGAGTGTGGGCAACTACTCCGGGCTCGGTTCGGGCTCGTTCACGCTCCGTACCGGCACCGAGAAGTCGGTGAACACGTTCTTCGCGCAGCTGACTCAGCGCACCGGGCTGTGTGAGCCGGCCACGATCGCTGAGCAGTCCGGAATCATGCGTGCCAATCTTGACGAGAACGGCAAGCGGCAACCTTTGTCGCAGGTTCCGTCTTTCGCGCTTGGCGTGAACGAGGTTTCGCCGCTGTCGATGTCGCAGGCGTACGCCACGTTCGCGGCTCGTGGAGTGCATTGCCCGGCCACCGCGATCCAGAAGATCACCGATTCCGATGGCAACGTCCTGGTCGACCACACCGATCCGAAATGCAACCGCGTGCTCGACACGTCGGTGGCCGATGCGGTGAACTCGGTTCTGCAGGGCGTCATTCACAACTCCGGTGCCACCGGTAACAGGATGCAGCTCGAGGACGGCCGGATCGCTGCTGGTAAGACCGGTACCACCGACAACGCGGTGTCGGTCTGGTTCGCCGGGTACACCCCGCAGCTGGCGACCGCGGTGGCGGTCGCCGACGTCGAGGCACCGCAGGAGAGCCTGGACGGGCGGACCTTCAACGGCGAGTACGTCAGCGACGCATGTGGTGGGTGTCTGCCCGGCCCGGTGTGGAAGCAGATGATGGACGACGCCCACGACTCCCTGGATCTGCCGAAAGAGGATTTCAAGAAGCCGGACCCCGGCAGCATCGAGGGCGTGTCCACGCAGGTTCCCGACGTGCGTGGCATGACCGTCGACGACGCCACCAAGAAGCTCGCCGATGAGGGATTCGATGCGTCGGTGTCCGGCGAAGTGAACTCCGATCTGGACAAAGGGCTGGTGGTGCGTACCAGCCCGGAATCCGGCGCCAAGGTCGGGTCAGGGACCAGCATCGGGCTGTACGTCTCCAACGGCATTCCGCCCGGCAATGACGACGATGACGACGATGACGATGACGGCGACGACGGCGGCGACAACGGTTGGGAGATCAACCCGCCGACCGTTCCGCCGACACCTCCGACCGAAGGCAACGGCGAGGGCAACGACGACGATGACGACGACGGCAGCGGCTGGCGCTGACCGACCGTCAGCCGGTACCGCTGAAGTGCACACCGACCTGGCGTAGCCCGTCGAGATCGTGCACGTCGCCGGCCAGCGCCGGCAACCGCACCACCGGCACGTCGGGATGAGCGGAGCTGAACCGGTCGCTGATCCGCTCGTCGCGGGCGGCCAAGCGCAAGTGCTCAGCGTGCAGCCGCAGCAACGACGCCGTCAGCTGGTGTTCGCCGGCGGCTTCCAGTCGCTCGGCCGCGGCGATCGCCTGTTCCTCGCCGATGCCCGCGGCGCGGTCGACGCGCATCCGGTTGAGCACCAGACCCGCCAGCGGCATCGCATCCCGTGACAGCCGGTCGACGAAGTAGGACGCCTCCCGCAGCGCATCAGGCTCGGGCGCGGCGACCACCAAGAACGCGGTCTCGGGCCGCTTGAGCAGTGCGTAGGTCTGGTCGGCGCGCTCACGGAAGCCGCCGAACATGGTGTCCAGCGCATTGACGAACGTTTGGACGTCCCGGAGCAGCTCACTGCCCAGCACCTTCGTCATGGCCGAGGTCATGACGCTGAACCCGGCGTGCAGCACCTTGAGATAGCTGCGCCCGCCGGTACGCGCCGGGCCGCTGAGAAGCCTGATGAGCCGCCCGTCCAAGAACGACCCGAGCCGCTGCGGCGCGTCGAGGAAGTCCAGCGCCGAGCGGGACGGCGGAGTGTCGACCACGATCAGGTCCCACTGGGAGCGATGCCGCAGCTGCCCCAGCTTCTCCATGGCCATGTACTCCTGCGTGCCCGCGAACGACGACGACACCGCCTGGTAGAAGGGGTTGGCCAGGATCTGGCGCGCTTTGTCGGGGGTGGTGTGCTCCTCCACCACCTCGTCGAAGGTGCGCTTCATGTCGAGCATCATGGCGTCGAGCCCGCCGCCTGCCTCGGTGTTCACGCCCCGGACGGCACGCGGGGTGTTGTCGAGCTCGGTCAGCCCCATCGATTGGGCCAGCCGACGGGCTGGGTCGATGGTGAGCACCACCGCTCGGCGCCCGCGCTCGGCCGCGCGCAGCGCGATGGCCGCAGCCGTGGTGGTCTTGCCGACCCCGCCGGAGCCACAGCAGACGATGATGCGCACCCGTGGGTCGTCGATGAGATGGTCGGCGCGTAGCTGCGGGGCCCGGTGCGGGTAGGCGGCCGCGCTCATGCCGCCCCCTGGTCGGCGAGGACATCAGCGAGCTCGTACAGCGCGGTCGGGTCGATGCCGTCGGGGTAGTGCGGCAGCTCGTAGGTCGGGCGGTCCAGTTCCTTCAACACCGACCGTTGGGACCTCTCGAGAGCCGCTCGTTCGGCATGAGCCGCGGCGTTGTCCATGAGCACCTCGACCACGCCGTCGTTGTTCGGCAGCCCCGCCACCTGCAAACCCTTGGCGATGGTTTCGCGATCGAGGCGCCGGCGGCGAGCCGCGGTCAACTCGCGGGAACGCAGGTGCGGACGGCGCATCTGGTTGACGACGATGGCACCCACGGGAATCTCGGCGCTACGCAGTTCGGCGACGGCGTCAGCGGTCTCCTGAACCGGCATGTCCTCGAGCAGGGTCACGATGTGTACCGCCGTGCGCGGGCTGTGGACGAGCTCGGTGATGGCGCGGGCCTGCCGGTTGATGGGCCCGACTCGAGCCAGCGAGGTGACCGACGTGTTGACGTCGAGGAAGCGGGTGATGCGGCCGGTGGGCGGCGCGTCGAGCACGACGGCGTCGTACACCGGTTCACCGGACGACGTGCGGCGCCGGGTGGCCTCGTAGGTCTTCCCGGTGACGAGGACGTCGCGCAGCCCCGGCGCGATGGTCGTGGCGAAGTCGACGAAACCGACCTTGTCGAGGGCGCGGCCGGCCCGACCGAGTCGGTAGAACATCTCGAAGTATTCGTGCATCGCCTCACGCGGATCGATGGCGGATCCGAACACGTCGCCGCCGCGTGGCGCGGCGGCGATGCGCTTCTCGTCATAGGTCAACGGCGCGACGTCGAACAACTGCGCCAGGCCCTGACGTTCCTCGACCTCAGCCACGAGCACCCGGCCACCATCGGCCGCGAGGGCGATGGCCAGCGCCCCGGCGACGGTGGTCTTGCCGGTGCCACCTTTGCCCGTGACGACGTGTAGCCGCACGCCCTCCCAGTCGCCCATCCTCGCTAGCTTATGTAACCGCCATGACGTCGCGGTGAAAGGCCGACACCGGACGGCCGTGCAGGAGAGTCTGCAAGCCGAACCCGAGTGCGAGGGTGGCCCAGCCGCCCACGGCGTCGAGAACGTAGTGATTGGCCGTGGCTGTGATGACGATCAGCGTCGCCAGCGGATACAGGATGCCCAGGATCCGGACCCACCGCCGCTGCGCGAACATGACGATGGCGATGCCGCACCACAACGACCAGCCCGCGTGCATCGACGGCATCGCGGCGTACTGGTTGGACAGGTTCTGCAGGTCACCGGAGGCCATGGAACCCCAGGTGTCGTGCAGCACGACCGTGTCGAAGAACGGGCCGTCGGGCAGCAGCCGCGGCGGTGCCAGCGGGAAGACGAAGTAGCCGATCAGCGCCAGCCCGGTGGTGAACGCCAGGACCGTGCGCGCTGCCCGATAGCGCCCCGGATGGTGCCAGAACAGCCAGGCCAGCACGGCGATGGTGACGATGAAGTGCATCGTCGCGTAGAAGTAGTTCGCCGTGACCGTCAGCCAGTTGACGGCGTGCATCGTGTGATTGAGCCAGAGCTCGAAGTCGATACCCAGGCCTTGTTCGAATTTCCAGATGCTGAGGCTGCGGGCGATGGCTTCGGTCTCGACGTCGGGTACGGCGTTGCGAATGAGCGAGTACAGTCCGTACCCGAGGGCGACGAGCGCGACCTCGGCGATGAAGCGCGGCCGCCGCGGCGTCCGGAACAGCACGCTGAACATGTGGACGAGACGGGCGCGGGCGGGCGGCCGCTCCGGCGCAGGACTGCCCCCCGCCGGAGGGACCGCGGTGGACGTCGTAGCCACGCGTGATCCCCCACTGTGCAATCAGTTCGTCGTCAAGTCACGTCGCTGGAAAGCGGCGACGCCAATCCAGATTAATCCCGCCGTGATGGCGGTGAGTACGACTATGGGTGTGATGGTGAACTCCTCCGCAGGTAGCGCTGGAACGTGCTCGAAGGGGGAGAGGTTGTTCATCCACTCAGGGAACTGCAGCAGGCCACCGAGCATGCTCAGCACCAGCGCGTACACGAGGACCGCCCACGCCAGGCCGATCGCGCGCGGGATCAGCCCGAAGATCGCGATGGCCAGGCCGACGCTGATCCACAGCGCGGGAACGTAGGCCAGCGCGGCACCGAGAATGTCGCCGGCCACCGCCGCGTCGTCGAGGGCGAACCCGGCCGTGATCGCCAGCCCGAGCCCAGCGGCCAGCATCACCGCAGCTCCGCCGCCGAGGGCCACGACGAGGTGACTGCCGGCCCATCTGGCCCGCGAAAGCGCCGTGGACAGCAGCGGCTCGGCTCGCCCGCTCGTCTCTTCGCTGCGCATCCGCTGGATGGCCAGGATTCCGAAGATGGTGCTGACGGTGGCGAGGATCGACACGACCATCGCCAGGAAGGAATCGATCAGCGTCGCCCCGCCGACATCGGCCATCGCGTCTTGCAGAACTTGGTTGTCCGCCACGAACTGCTCGACATCGGAGATGATGCTGCCGTAAACCAAGCCGAACAGGCCCATCCCGACGCACCACCACAGCAGCGCACCACGGTGGAGACGCAGCGCGAAACCCAGCGGCGTCGTGAGCCGAGGCGACGCCTGTGCCGGACCCGGACGCGACTGGCGCAGCCCGGAGCCGACATCGCGCCGCGTGCTCAGGACGAAGCCGGTAGCGACGAGCAGCACCGTGGCGACCAGCGGGAGCAGCAGCACCCACCACCGCTCGTCGACATAGGAGCGGGTCTGCTGCGACCAACCGATCGGGGACAGCCACGACAGCACGTTGTCGCCGATGTCACCGGCGGCGCGCAGCGCGTAGGCGACACCGATGGCGGCACCGGCCAACCCGGATGCCGCGCGGGAGTACTCGGTCACCTGGACGGTGACCGCCGCGATGCCGGTGAAGACCAACCCGGCCCCGGCGATGGACGCCCCCAGGGCGAGCGAACCCGTCCAGTTGATCGATTCCAGGCCCATACTGGGCAACAGCACCGCATGCAGCGCGCCCAGCACGAGGTTGGCCGAGCCGACGACGATCACCGCGGCCGCCAGGTGAGCGTGCCGCCCGACGACACCGGCGCGGACCAGTTCCGCCCGCCCGGTCTCCTCTTCGGTGCGGGTGTGGCGGACCAGGAGCAGCACGCTCATGAGCCCGGCGAGAATAGCGACGAAGCCGACGATCTCTTGGGCCAGCATGGAGCCATAGGTGTAGTTGTCCAGGCCGAATCCGGGCCCGCTCATGGCGATGCCGGCCGGGCTGTCGAACAGCGCGGCTCGCGCTTGCCGCTCCACTTCGGTGGGGTAGAGATCGGGGAAGCTGGCCGCCGTGGACACGGTGGTCAGGGTGAGTGCGGCGAGCCAGACGGGAAGGCGGATCCGGTCACGGCGCAGGATGAACCGGATCAGGGTCGCGGTTCCGGCCAGCGCGTTGCCACCCGCGGAGGTGGTGATGCCGGCCGGGGTCGGCCGGTCGGCGGTGGTGAGCGTCATGCTTGGCCCCCCGCCTGCTCCACCTTGGCACCGTCGTTCGCGTCACCGGGCTGGATCTCGTCGCCGTAGTGGCGCAGGAACAGCTCTTCGAGCGTCGGCGGATGGCTGATGAGTGAACGCACACCCAACTGGCTGAGCTCGCGGATCGCGGCGTCCATGTGGTCGGTGTCCACCTCGAACTCGACCCGGTTGCCATCAAGCGAGACATCGTGCACGCCGGCCACGTCGGCCAACCCGGTGGGCGGCTGTTCGGTCACGGCCGTCACCGATGTGCGGGTGAGGTGGCGCAGGTCGTCCAGCGTTCCGGATTCCACCACCCGGCCGGCGCGGATGATGCTGACGCGATCGCACAGCTTCTCCACCTCGGCCAGGATGTGGCTGGACAGCAGCACGGTCCGCCCGTCGGCCATGAACTCCGAGATGCATTCGGTGAACACGGCCTCCATCAGCGGGTCGAGGCCCGACGTCGGCTCGTCGAGGACCAGCAGCTCGACGTCGGAGGCCAGCCCGGCGACCAGGGCGACCTTCTGGCGGTTGCCCTTGGAGTAGGTGCGGCCCTTCTTGGTCGGGTCGAGGGCGAAGCGCTCCAGCAGGTCGGCCCGGCGTCTGGGGTCCAGCCCACCGCGCAGTCGGCCGAGCAGGTCGATCGCCTCACCGCCGGTGAGGTTCGGCCACAGGTTGACGTCACCCGGCACGTAGGCGAGCCGGCGATGCAGCTCGACCGCGTCGTGCCAGGGGTCGCCGCCGAGCACGCTCGCGCGGCCGGAGTCCGCACGCAGCAAGCCCAGTAGCACGCGGATGGTGGTGGATTTTCCGGCTCCGTTGGGGCCGAGGAAGCCGTGTACTTCGCCGGTGGCCACGGAGAGGTCGAGGCCGTCGAGAGCTCGGACCGGGCCGAAGGTCTTGACCAGTCCCTTGACGTCGATCGCTGGTGTCATGCGAAACACCCTACAGAGTTTTCACAGATTTGTGAATCTTCAAAAAAACGATAAGATGCGTGTGATAAAGGACGCCCAGAGCGCGACGGGGGGCCGACTCTGTATTGCCGGCATGCAGAATGACGGAACGTGGACTGCACGGTGGGGAGCCGACGATGACCGAGCCGACTCCGTCGGAGACTGATGGCGACACGCTGCTCAGGTTCGTCGAGAAGTTCGCATTCATTCTCATGGACTCCGGCTTGCCGCGTATGCCCGCACGGGTGTTCGCCTACGTCCTCGCCGCTGACGACGACGACGGCCGGTACACCGCTGCTCAGCTCGCCGAGGGGTTGCGGGTGAGCCCTGCGGCGATCTCCGGCGCGGTGCGCACCCTGGTCCAAGCCGGTCTGCTCGCCAAGGAACGCGAGCCGGGCTCACGCGCCGACCACTACCGCATCTATGACGACGACGTGTGGTCGCACATCGTCACCCAGCGCATGCCCATGATTCAGCGCTGGGAGACCACCCTCGAAGAGGGCATCCGCGAACTCGGGCCCACCCGCGGCGCGGCCCGGCTGGCCGAAACCCGGGATTACATGCGCTTCTTCCGGGAAGAGTTGCTCCAGATGCAAGAGCGCTGGCGCAAGTACCGTGAACAGCGCCGACTGGAACGAGAAGCCGAATCAGAGGTCGGCGAGCAGCTCGATCGGTGATTCCACCCGGTCGGCTATCCACCGCAGGAAGCCGCCGGCCACGCCGCCGTCGCAGACCCGATGGTCGAAGGTCAGCGACAACTGGCCGACTTTGCGTACGGCCAACTGGCCGCCCACCGCCCACGGCTTGTCGACGATGCGGCCCACACCCAGCAGCGCTGACTCGGGATGATTGATGATCGGCGTGGAGCCGTCGACGCCGAACACGCCGTAGTTGTTGAGCGTGAACGTGCCGCCGGTCAGCTCACCGGGGGTCAATCGGCCATCGCGGGCGGCGTCGGTCAGCCGGGCCAGTTCGGCGGCCAGCTCGCGGGTGCTGAGCGCACCGGCGTCCTGCACGACCGGCACCATCAGCCCGCGGTCGGTCTGCGCGGCCACACCCAGGTTGATCTGCGTATGCCGGACCACGACGAGGTCGTCGCCGTCGGTCTCGACCGACGAGTTGAGATCAGGGAAGTGCGTCAGGCCGGCCACGACGATCCGCGCGAGCAGCGCCAGCAGGCTCACCGGCGGTGAACCCGACCGCAGCGCGTCCTTGGCCTCGATCAGTGCCGTGGCGTCGACGTCGACCCACGTGGTGGCGTCAGGGATCTCGCGCCGACTACGGGTGAGCTTGTCGGCGACGGCTCTGCGTACGCCGTGCAGGGTCTCGCGACGAGCGGGCTGCGACGGCTGGGGCGCTGGCGACGGCAGGGCCGCTGGCGACGGCGCCGCGGAGGCAGGGTCGGCTACGGCTGCCTCCACGTCGCGGCGCACGATGACTCCGGCCGGCCCGCTGCCCCGCAGGCGCCGCAGATCGACGCCGCGATTGCGGGCCAGCAGCCGCACCACCGGCGAGATGACCCGAACGGCGGCGTCGGCATCGGCCGCGACGTCGCGGTGTTGTGACCGGCGCGTGCGTCGCGGCGGCGTCGAGCGTCCGGTGCCGTAGCCGACCAGGACGGCGCCGGAACCGTCGCCGTCGGTGCCGTTCGTTGATGGAGCGGCCTCAGCCGCGACCGTCACCAGCGGCGCGCCGACAGCGACCTGGTCACCGACAGCCGCGTGCCGCTCGACGACGCGACCGGCATACGGGCAGGGCACTTCGACAGTGGCCTTGGCCGTCTCGACGTCCACCACGACGTCGTCGATGCCGACCTCGTCACCCTCGGACACGCGCCAGGCGACGATCTCGGCCTCGGTGAGGCCTTCGCCCAGATCCGGCAGCCGGAACGTCTGGCGTTGGCTGGTCGCTGTTGCTGGCTCGGTGCTGGTCACGGTGCCGCCTCGAGTGTTTCGAGGAACCGGGCGTCGGGCACGTCGTCCCACTGCAGCCGGTCGACCGCGTCCAA
Source organism: Actinomycetes bacterium (assembly GCA_021793295.1). Taxonomy (GTDB): domain Bacteria; phylum Actinomycetota; class Actinomycetes; order Jiangellales; family Jiangellaceae; genus Haloactinopolyspora. Next base: position 1,809 of record JAJYTA010000031.1, on the reverse strand, counting down.
GATGCGGTCGACGCCGGGCAGGTGATGCGCTTCGACGATGGGTGGCGGATACGGGACGTCCCACCCGGTCACGCGCAGCACCGGGGCCGCCAGTGAGTGGAAGCACCGTTCCTGGACCCGAGCGACGAGCTCGGCCGCCACGCTGGCGAATCCGGCGGCCTCGGCCACGACCACACAGCGGCCGGTCTTGCGCACCGAGGCCGCGATCGTCGCGTCGTCCAGCGGCACGATGGTGCGCAGATCGATCACCTCGAGTTGGCGGCCGTCGTCGGTCGCCGCGGCCTCGGCCGCTTCGAGCGCGACCGGTACGCAGGCGCCGTAGGCCAGGAGCGTGGCGTCGGTGCCGCTGCGGCGCACGACCGCGGTGCCGAACGGCTCGGTCCGCGCCGGCAGCGCGAGCTCGTCCTTGGACCAATAGAGCTTCTTGGGCTCCATGAAGATCACCGGATCGGGATCGTCGATCGCCTCGCGCAGCAGCGAGTACGCATCGGCCACCGTGGCCGGGACGACCACTTTCAACCCGGGGGTGTGGGCGTAGTACGCCTCGGAGGAGTCCGAGTGATGCTCGACGCCCCCGATGCCACCGCCGTAGGGGATCCGGACGACCATCGGCACGCCGACCGAACCGCGAGTCCGGTTGCGCGTCTTGGCCACGTGCGAGGCGAGCTGCTCGAACGCGGGGTAGGCGAACGCGTCGAATTGCATCTCGACCACGGGCCGGAAGCCGTTCATCGCCATGCCCAGCGCGAAGCCCACGATGCCGCTCTCGGCCAGCGGCGTGTCGAAGCACCGGTCGTCGCCGAATTCACGCGCCAGGCCATCGGTGACCCGGAACACGCCGCCGAGACGGCCCACGTCCTCACCGAACACCACGACCGAGTCGTCGGCGCGCATCGCATCGTGCAGAGCGGCGTTCAGCGCCCGGCCCAGAGCGATGGGCATCAGCGCTCACCTCCGGCCGACAGCTCTTCGGCCAGCCAGCCCGCCTGCTCGGCCAGCTGTGGCGTCGGTTCGGCGTAGACGTGCTCGAACAGCTCGCGCGGGTCGGTGACGGGATCGACGGCCATTCGCGTGCGCAGGTCGGCCACGAGCGCCTCGCCCTCCTCGACGGCTGCCGCGGCGTCGTCGTCAGTCAGCTCGCCGGTGGAGCGCAGGTACGCGGCGAGGCGATCGATCGGGTCGCGGCGCTTCCACTCCTCGACCTCGTCGTGGTCGCGGTAACGGGAGTCGTCGTCGGCGTTGGTGTGCGGTTCGACGCGGTACGTGTGCGCCTCCACGAGCACCGGCCCGTTCCCGGCGCGCGCCGACTCGACGGCGTCGGACAGCACGGCGAGCACGGCCAGTGGGTCGTTGCCGTCCACGCGTTCACTGCGGATCCCGTACCCCACGCCCTTGTGGGCCAGCGACGGAGCCGCGCTCTGCTGGGTCAACGGAACCGAGATCGCGTAGCCGTTGTTCTGCACGAAGAACACCACCGGAGCGGCGAACACCGCGGCGAAATTGAGCGCCTCGTGGAAGTCGCCCTCGCTGGTGCCGCCGTCACCGATCAGCACGAGCGCGACGGTGTCGTCGCCCTTGCGGCGAGCGGCGTAGGCGAGCCCCGCGGCGTGCGGAGCGTGCGTGGCCAACGGCGTGCATTGCGGTGCGGTCCGCGTGGCCTGCGGGTCGTAGCCGCAGTGCCAGCTGCCGCGCAGCAACGTCAGCGCCTCGACCGGATCGATACCCCGCGTGATCAACGCCATCGTGTCGCGGTAGGTCGGGAACAGCCAATCGGTCGGGCGCAACGCCAGGACAGCGCCGGTCTGGCAG